>NZ_CP062005.1:2197406-2511321 GCF_014840935.1 Halomonas sp. YLGW01
AGGGCCTCGTGATGATGGGATGCCATGGCGTCCAGCCTCATCAGGCGTGCCTGATGGAAGAACTCCTCGCGCACCTCCCGACCCGGCTCGCCGTACCAGACAAAGTCCGCATAGGGCACCTCGACGCCAAGCTCCTGTACCGCCGCGACGACCTCGTCGCCGACGTTGAGGCAGTCGGTCAGCTTACCGCCGAAGATGCTCAGGTGGTGAGTGGAGGCATCGATATCGATGACATGCTTTCGAGAGAGCTGCAGGAAGTCCCGGTCGCCCCCCGAGCTCGCCTTGACCGCCAGCGGCCGCACGCCGCAGCGGGTGGAAATGATGTCGTCGCGGGTCAGCGGCGCCTGAAGAGTCAGCCGCTTGTTGATGTTGTCCAGCACGAAGCGGATATCATCGTCGGTGACCTGCACCTCGGGGCTGTCGACGCGGGTATCGGTGGTACCGATGCAGGTACGCCGCCCCATGGGAATGACGAAGAACAGCCGGCCGTCATCGGCGAAGAAGGCCAGCACCCGCTGATGCTCGCTGAGTTGCGGCACGATCAGGTGAATGCCCTTGGAATAGACGTGCTGGTGCTCGGTGCTCTCACCGCTCAGGGCGTTGTGCTGATCCACATAGGGTCCGGCGGCATTGATCAGCACCCTGGCGCGAATCTCGAAGGTCTCGCCGGTCATGACATCGCGTGCCTGGGTGACCCAGTCTTGACCGTCCCGCTTGGCACCCAGCGACTCGACGTAGTTGGCCGCCGCACAACCGCGGTCCATGGCGCTGCGCACGAAGTTGAAGACGAAGCGCGCGTCGTTGTCGTGCAGGTAGGCATCGGAATACTCGAAGCCGCCGACGCTGCCGGCGATATCGACGATTGGCTCGCGGTCCTTGATGCCGGCCGGCGACAGGTAGTGCGGGATCCTGGTGAAGCCATTGCCGATCAACCAGTACAGCCAGCTACCGGCCCACAGGTAGCGCGGGTGATAGCGAAAGCCGCCGGCGATGGTGGTCAGGAAGCGGATCTCCTTAACCGTCGAAGGAAAGTGCTTGATCAGGTGGTTGCGGCTCTTGCACAGCTTCCTGACCAGCGGGAAGTCATGGCTTTCCATGTACTTGATGCCGCCCCACACCAGGTTCGAGGAATGCATGCTGGTGCTGCCGGCGAAATCGCCCCGGTCAATCAGCGCCACCCTGACGCCCTTGCCGGCCAGCGCCGCCGCCGAGGCCGCGCCGTTGATGCCTCCCCCGATGACCAGGACATCGAAGTTCTCTTGCTGCTGACGCTCGATATTGTGCTTGCGCAGTTGCATGATGCCGTGCCTTTGTGAAGTGACGAAGCAGCGACGGCGGCCAGGCCGTCGAGGGAGACACTACGACAGGTCGCAGCGGCGGGAGATGTCGATGCCCTGTCGGCACCTCCCATGCTTATGCCCCCGATGAAGCAATATAGGGAGTCACCCCATGCAAAGAGGCTTACTCCAGCGGTGCATCCCAGGCCTTGGACAAGGCCACCGCCCGGTGCCAGCGCTGATAGAGGGCGGCGCGATCTGCCTCCGGCATGCCGGGCTTGTAGCACTGGGCGAGCTGCCACTTGGCATCGATCTCGGCGCGATCCTTCCAGAACCCGGTCGCCAGCCCGGCCAGGTAGGCGGCACCCAAGGCGGTGGTCTCGGTGATCCGCGGCACCTTGACTGGCACCCCCAGGGTGTCGGCCTGGAACTGCATCAGGAAGGTATTCACCGCCCCGCCGCCGTCGGCCCGCAACTCTTTTAGCGGGATGCCGGATTCATCCACCATGATCTCGACAATATCGCGGGTCTGATAGGCAATGCTCTCGAGCACCGCCCGGGCGATATGGGCCTTGGTGGTACCCCGCGTCACGCCGAGCAGGGTGCCCCGCGCGTAGGGATCCCAGTGCGGCGCACCGAGTCCGGTCAGGGCAGGCACGAAATAGACGTTGTCATTACCCGACAACGAGAGCGCCATGCGCTCGGTATCCGCGGCATCATCGATGATGTTGAGCTCGTCGCGCAGCCACTGAACCGCCGCACCGGTGACGAAGATCGCCCCTTCCAGGGCATATTCCACCGGCTCGTCGCCGATCCCCCAGGCGATGGTCGAGAGCAGGCCGTGCTGGCTGGCGACCGGCTGGGTACCCGTGTTCATCAACAAGAAGGACCCGGTGCCATAGGTGTTCTTGGCCATGCCCTCGCCGTGACAGGCCTCACCAAACAGCGCGGCCTGCTGATCGCCGGCGATGCCGGCCACCGGCACCCGCGCGCCGAAGAAGGCCTCGGGGTCGGTCTCGCCGAAGAGCGAAGACGACGGCTTGACCTCGGGAAGAATGGCTGCGGGGACCTTGAGCAGGTCCAGCAACTCGTCATCCCATTCGAGGTGATGGATGTTGTACATCAGGGTGCGCGAAGCATTGGACACATCGGTGGCGTGCACTCGCCCGCCCGTGAGCTTGTGAACCAGCCAGCTGTCGATGGTGCCGAAGGCCAGCTCGCCGCGCTCGGCGCGCTCGCGCAGGCCGGCGACGTTGTCGAGCAGCCAGCGAACCTTGGTACCAGAAAAGTAGGGGTCGCAGATCAACCCGGTCTTGGCGCGGAAGGTCGCCTCCAGCCCCTCCTCGCGCAGGGTCTCGCAGATGCCCGCCGCTCGGCGGTCCTGCCAGACGATCGCCCGATGCACGGGCTCGCCGGTCTCGCGATCCCACAGCAGGGTGGTCTCGCGCTGGTTGGCGATGCCGATACCCTCGATCTGGGTCGGCAATATGTCGGCCCGGTTGAGCGCCTCCTCGATGACCTGATGCGTCACGCTCCAGATCATCTCGGCGTCATGCTCGACCCAGCCGGGCTTGGGGTAATACTGGCGGAACTCCCGGTAGGCCTTGCCCCGGGCGATGCCGTCATGATCGAAGACCAGCACCGTCGAGCCGGTCGTGCCCTGGTCGATGGCCAGGATATAGCCCTTGTTCATGCAATTTCCTCACCGCCGCCTCGTCCCGCGAGCGGGACGAGGCGGCGTCATGCCGGTTGACGATGGTTCCCTCGATGACTGTCCGTCGAGATCGGCCTTACTGCTGCCAGGACTTGATCAGCTCGTCGTAGGGGACGGTAGTGCCCTTTGGCATCTCGTTGTCGAGCTTGGCCTTGGGCGCGCCGGGCTGGGAGAGCCAGTACTCCGGATCGCGTTCCTCGTTGAGCTTGGGCTCGAAGGTCGCGAACACCTTCGCCCGAGCCAGCCGCGCCATGATGTTGTCGAGATCGCCCGCCAGGTTGTCCAGGGCCTCCTGAGGCGTGACATCGCCACTGACCGCGGGGGCCAGGTTCTGCCACCACAGCGGCGCCATGCGCGGATAGTCCGGCACGTTGGTGGAGGACGGCGTCCACTTGGACTGATCCGGGCTACGATAGAACTCCACCAGGCCGCCCAGCTTGGGTGCCATCTCGGTCATCTCCTCGGAGAAGATGTCGGAGCGGCGGATCGGCGTCAGGCCGGCGATCAGCTTCTCCAGCGACACCGTCTTGGCGGTGGTGAACTGGGCGTACAGCCAGGCCGCGGTGCGACGATCCTCGGGGGTGGAATCGAAGAAGGTCCAGGAGCCCACGTCCTGATAGCCGACCTTCATGCCCTCTTCCCAGTAGGGACCCGCCGGGGAAGGCGCCATCCGCCACTTGGGGTTGCCTTCGTCATCGGTGACCGGCACGTCGGGGCTGGTCATGTCGGCGGTGAAGGCGGTGTACCAGAACATCTGCTGGGCGATCAGGCCCTGGGCGGGCACCGGCCCGGCCTCGCCGAAGGTCATGCCCTGGGCCTCGGGCGGCGCATAGTCACGCAGCCAATCGACCATCTTGGTGACCGCGAACACCGAGGCCGGCGAGTTGGTCGCCCCACCCCGGCTGACGCTGGCGCCGACCGGGCGACTCTCTTCGTCGACACGGATGCCCCAGTCATCCACCGGGTTGCCGAAGGGCACACCGGGGCTGCCCATGCCGGCCATCGACAGCCAGGAGTCATGGAAGCGCCAGCCCAGCGACGGGTCGCGGCGCCCGTAGTCCATGTGACCGTAGACCTTCTGGCCGTCGATCTCGCCGACCTCGTTGGTGAAGAACTCGGCGATGTCCTCGTAGGCGGTCCAGTTGGTCGGCACGCCCAGATCGTAGCCATAGATGTCACGGAACTGCTTCTGCAGGTCCTCGCGCTGGAACCAGTCGTAGCGGAACCAGTAGAGGTTGGCGAACTGTTGATCCGGCAGCTGGTAGATGTCGCCGTCCGGCCCGGTGGTGTACTGGATGCCGATGAAGTCCTCGAGATCCAGGGTCGGCAGGGTGTAATCCGCCCACTCATTTTCCATCGCCTTGGACAGGTTGATGGTGGTGCCGTAGCGGATATGGGTACCGATGGCATCCGAATCGTTGACGTAACCATCGTAGATATTGCGACCCGATTGCATCTGGGTCTGCATGTTGTTGACCACGTCCCCCTCACCGATGATGTTGTGGGTGAGCTCGATGCCGGTCAGCTCGGAGAAGGCCTCGGCCAGGACATCGCGCTCGTAGACGTGGGTGGTCAGGCCCTCGGAGACCACGTTGATCTCCATGCCGCGGAAGGGCTCGGCGGCCTTGGCGAACCATTCAAGCTCGGCGATCTGCTCCTCGCGGCTCAGGGTCGAGTCCTGGAAGTGCTCGTCCAGCAACCGCTCGATGACGGCCTGGGTGTCGTGGTTATCGGCGTGCAGCGAACCGCTGGCCAGCATCACGCCAGCCGCCAGCGCAGAGAGTCGCATTCTTGTCGGTATCATAATGACCTCTTCTTATTGAAGTGCTTGCTTGAAGGAGTGACTCCTTCCACCCGGATCATCCCCAGCGGATCAGCACCAGCAACCACAGTGCCGAGCCCGCCAGGGCCCACCAGATACTCAGGGGCGTGAACCCCACCACCGCCAGGTGCAGGTAGGCGGCAGACAACAGCCCGATAAAGAGGCGATCCCCGCGTGTGGTCGAGATCGGCAGGAACCCCTTGCGCTCGACCGTCGGCTGCACGACCTCCCATACGGTCATCCCGGCGAGCATCGCCGCGATGACCGAAAAGAAGACGGTGGTCGGCAGCGTCCAAACCATCCATTCCATGACGCGCCCTCCTCAGGTGCGGCCCAGGGCGAAGCCCTTGGCGATGTGATTGCGAACGAAATAGACCACCAGGATGCCGGGCAGGATGGTCAGCACCCCCGCCGCCGCCATGGTGCCCCAGTCAATACCGGAGGCCGTCTTGGTGCTGGTCATCACCGAGGCGATAGGCTGCGCGTTGGTCGAGGTCAGGGTGCTGGCCAGCAGCAGCTCGACCCACGAGAACATGAACAGGAAGAACAGCGTCACGCCGATCCCGGAGCGGATCATCGGGATGAATATGCGCACGAAGAAGCGCGGGAAGCTGTAGCCGTCGATGAAGGCCGTCTCATCGATTTCCTTGGGCACGCTGCTCATGAAGCCCTCGAGAATCCAGATGGCCAGGGGAATGTTGAACAGGCAGTGCGCCAGCGCCACCGCGATGTGGGTATCGAACAGCCCCACGGTGTAATAGAGCTGGAAGTACGGCAGCAGGAAGACCGCCGGCGGCGCCATCAGGTTGGTCAGCAGCCAGAAGAACAGATGCTTGTCGCCGATGAAGCGGTAGCGGCTGAAGGCATAGGCGGCGGGCAGGGCGACCAGGATACTGATCACCATGTTCATCAGCACATAGGTCAGTGAGTTCACGTAGCCCATGTACCAGGTTTCGGTGGTGAAGATCTTGCTGTAGTGCTCGAAGGTGAAGTCTTCCGGCCACAGGGTGAAGCCGCCGAGGATCTCGGTATTCGACTGGAACGACATGTTCATCAGCCAGTAGATCGGCAACAGCACGAACAGCAGATACAACCCCAGCAGCAGCTTGGGCCGCAGGCGGCTCGGCACGGCGCGAGCCTTACGACGGCGCCGCTTGTCGTTGAGGGCCGCTCTGTTACGTACTTCGTCGGGAGTCGTGGGCTTTGACTGGCTCATCTCAGGCGCCCTCCTCTTTGTCTTTCTGCATGTTCATGATCGCCGTATAGAACACCCAGCTGACCAGCAGGATGATTAGGAAGTAGATCAGCGAGAAGGCGGCGGAGGGGCCGAGATCCTGTTGACCGATCGCCATGGTGGTCAACGACTGGCTGAGGAAGGTGGTCGAGCTGCCTGGCCCGCCACCGGTCAGCACGAAGGGCTCCGCGTAGATCATGAACGAATGCATGAAGCGTAGCAGTACCCCGATCACCAGCACGTTGGTCAGCTTGGGCAGCTGGATGAAGCGGAATACCGACCATTTTGATGCTCGGTCGATGCGCGCCGCCTGGTAATAGGCCTCGGGAATGGAGCGCAGGCCGCTGTAACACAGCAGCGCGATCAGCGGCGTCCAGTGCCAGACATCCATGATGATGATGGTGCCCCAGGCGTCCACGGCACTGCGGGTGATGTTGTACTCGTAGCCCAGCTCGCGCAGGCTCCAGCCCATCAGACCGATGTCGCCACGGGTGAAGATCTGCCAGATGCTGCCCACCACGTTCCAGGGAATCAGCAGTGGCAACGTCACCAGGATCAGCACCGCCGAGGCCTGCCAGCCCTTCTTGGGCATCAGCAGCGCGATGCCAATGCCCAGCGGCACCTGAATGGCGAGCACCGTCAGCGAGAAGGCGAACTGGCGCAGCAACGCCGACTGCAGGGTCGGATCATTGAGCATCTGCGCGAACCATTCCGTGCCGGTGAAGAAGCGGGTATTGGCATCGAAGACATCCTGCACCGAGTAGTTGACGACGGTCATCAACGGGATGATCGCCGAAAAGGCGACCAGCGCCAGCATCGGCAGGATCAGCAGCCAGGCCTTGTTGTCATAGACCTTATTCATGATCGGTCTCCACGCGGTATTCGTCGATATAGACGCCCAGACGCGCCGGGGGGAAGCGGACATGGGCCTTGCCCTGGGGCGTGACCTGATCCTCGTTGATGCGCGCCTTGAGGGTGATCTCCCCAAGCGCGAGGGTCAGAATCGAGTAGGTGCCCAGGTCCTGGGCATTCACGACCTCGACCGGAAGCGAATCCTCCTCGGGCGTCTCGAAGACCTCCACGAAATCGGGACGGATGCCGAGGCGGACGTTATCCGAGGAGCTGCGGGCGATGAGATCCCGCACCTGGGGCGCGACCGGGATCACCACCTCGCCGCTGTGTACCTGACCTTGGCGTACCGAGACGTCGAGCAGGTTCATGCCGGGGCTGCCGATGAAATAGCCCACGAAGGTATGGGCCGGGCGTTCATAGAGTTCGCGGGGCGTGCCGAACTGCACCACCTGCCCCTCATACATGACCGCGATCTTGTCGGCGAAGGTCGAGGCCTCCAGCTGATCGTGCGTCACATAGACCATGGTGATGTTGAAACGCCGGTGGATCTCCTTGAGCTTGCGGCGCAGCTTCCACTTGAGCTGCGGGTCGATCACGGTCAGCGGCTCATCGAACAGAATCGCCGAGACATCTTCCCGCACCAGGCCACGGCCCATGGAGACCTTCTGCTTCTCATCGGCGGTCAGGTTCTTGGCCTTGCGCTTGAGCTGGGGGGTCAGCTCCAGCACCTCGGCTACCTCGAGTACCTTCTCGCGGATCTGCGCTTCACTCATGCCGGCGTTGCGCAGCGGGAAGGCCAGGTTGTCGAAGACCGTCATGGTGTCGTACACCACGGGGAACTGAAAAACCTGAGCGATGTTGCGCTGCTCGGGAGGTAGCGAATTGACCCGCTCGCCATCGAACAGCACCTCGCCACTGGAGGGTTCCAGCAGCCCGGAGATGATGTTGAGCAGGGTCGACTTGCCGCAGCCCGATGGCCCCAGCAAGGCGTAGGCGCCGCCCTGATGCCAGACGTGATCCATCTCGCGAATCGCATAGTCTTCTGGCGCGGACGGCGACGGCAGATAGGAATGGGCAAGCTGCCGCAGGGTAATTTCCGCCATCTTATAGGCCTCCCAGGTGCGCCGGAATGTGTACCACGCCGCCCAGCCGATCGAAGGCATAGACCTTGTGCGTGGGCACGTAGAGGGTGACAGGGTCGTCGGGATCGTACTCGTGCACGCCTTCCAGCAGCACCGTCATCTGAAACTGCGCGTTATGTACGTGCAGGAAGGTTTCCGAGCCGCTGAGCTCGGCCAGATCGACGCGCATCTCCAGCGCCAGATCGTCCGCGGTCTGTGGGCTCAAGGCGATGTGCGAGGCACGAATACCGAATCGGTAATCCCCCGCGCCCAGCGGGCGGAGGTCATCATTGAGGGGGAAGCGGATGCCGCCCTCGAGCTGCACCTCGTTGCCGGCGATGCTGCCGTCGACGACATTGATCGGCGGCTCCGAGAACATCTCGGCGGCGAGAATATCCTTCGGGCGGTGATACACCTCCTCGGTGGGCCCGTACTGCAGCAGTCGTCCCTCATGCAATACGGCGGTGTTGCCGCCAAGGGCCAAGGCCTCGCCGGGCTCGGTGGTGGCATAGACCGCGATGCAATGGCGCTCGCTGAACAGGGTACGCAGCTCGTCACGCAGCTCCTCGCGCAGCTTGTAATCCAGGTTCACCAGCGGCTCATCGAAGAGGATGACATCGGCTTCCTTGACCAGTGCCCGCCCCATGGCGGTGCGCTGTTGCTGGCCGCCGGACAGCTCCAGCGGGAAGCGCTCCAGTAGATGATCGATGCGCAGCATCTCGGCGGTCTCACGCACGCGACGATCGATGTCGGCGCCGGCGACCTTGGCCAGCCTGAGTGGCGAGGCGATGTTTTCGTATACGCTCAGCGCCGGATAGTTGATGAACTGCTGGTACACCATCGAGACGTTGCGGCGCCGAACCGAGACGCCGGTCACGTCGCGACCATCCATCATGACGCGCCCACGGGTTGGCACCTCCAGCCCGGCCATCAAGCGCATCAGCGTCGTCTTGCCGGCCAGGGTGCGGCCCAGCAGCACATTGAACGACCCCGGGGCCAGCTCCATATTCACGCCATCGATATGGGTGGCGCCGTTGACCACGTGGTCGATGTTCTCGAGGATCAGGGACATGGCGTTCTCGCGGGCAGCAAGGATGAGACGGCACGGGACGTCAGGTAACCAGGCGTCACGCGGTATGGGAGTGGGGTGAGAATCAACACCAGGTGAGCTCCTGTTTAATTGTTGTAGGGAGCGAGTCAGAACACCAGGTTCGCGTCAGCGTCACATGATGTTCACTTACAAACAAACGAACATCACATGATGTTCGTTTCAGGGCTCAGACTAGTGCAGAGGGGGCCGGGCGACAATGCATTCCGAGCCTTTCCGACTTATACCTTGGTCTATAAAGCCAGTAAAATCAGCAGAATGCTTGATAGGTGGCGGCAAAAAGGGGTGTGAAAGCTAGCTTTCGTTTTCGATCACGCAGAGGCGCCATTAGCGAAGATCCGGCGGCACCGTGTCAGCACCGCCGATCGCCATGACCCGACAATCGACAGGGAAGGAGTAAGGCGGGGGGACTGGAGGACGCAAGGGGAAAACAGACGCCGATCGGGACAGAGAGAGAGCTAGCGCTTCCCGTCGTCGGTGGCGTCATCTTCGGCGCCTTTCTTGCCCTGGGCCGCCAACGCATCGCCATGCGCCCGGGGATCAATCTTCTGTTCGAGCTGCTCGGCGCCCTCGGCCAGAGACTCGTGATAACGCGACCAGTCTTCCCAATCATGCGGTGTGCCGCTGCGCGGGCGATGCTGTCCCGCCTCGAGCGCTCGGGACCAGGCCAGCTCCTCGAGGGTGTGCGGCTTCTCTTCTTCCTTGTCCAGCTCGATGCCTTTCTTGGCGAGATATTGACGTGCATCCATGGGGTTTCTCCTGTGTTGCTGTGAAGGACCGGTGCGGTAAAGGGCGGACGCTGAGAATGACGGTCGCCGGAAATGGTGACATTGGATGTGGCGACGGCCGAATCGAATGCTCCTACCCGGCAGACCCGGACCGACAGCGGGCGTTTCATCAGCGAAGGCTATCGAAAAGTTAAAATCAATTAAATTCCCCTCTTGCCGACGACCCCGGATACTCATTGGCGTTTTGCGGCCGGCAGCCTCCCTGGTCACACCCTCAAGCACAGGCGCGAGAGGGTCGGCTCAGGGCTCCGCCGCCGGCTTCATCCACCCTACAAGGATACCAGCCATGCAAGAACGTCAGGTCGATGTCGCCATCATCGGTGCCGGAACCGCCGGTCTCGGCGCCTACCGCGCCGCCAAGCAGCACACCGACGCCGTGGTCATGATCGAAGGCGGCCCCTACGGCACCACCTGTGCCCGGGTGGGTTGCATGCCCTCGAAGCTCCTGATTGCGGCGGCCGAGGCCGCGCATCAGGCCGCCGACACCGATGCCTTCGGCATCCGCGTCAAGGGCGACATCGAGGTCGATGGCGCCGCCGTGATGGATCGCGTCAAGCGTGAACGGGACCGCTTCGTGGGCTTCGTCCTGGAGTCGGTCGAGCGGATTCCCGACGCGGACCGGCTGCGCGGCTATGCCCGCTTCGAAGATGCCCATACGCTGCTGGTCGATGACCACACCCGCGTCCGCGCCAAGCGGATCGTCATCGCCAGCGGGTCCCGGCCCAGCTACCCCGGCGACTTCGAGGCCGCCGGCGATCGCCTGATCATCAACGACGACGTCTTCGAATGGGACACCCTGCCGGAATCGGTGGCGGTGTTCGGCCCCGGCGTCATCGGTCTCGAGCTCGGCCAGGCCCTGCATCGTCTCGGCGTGCGCCTGCGGGTATTCGGCGTCGGTGGCGCCCTTGGCCCGCTTCAGGACACGGCGGTGCGCCAGATGGCGGATAGCACCTTCAATCAGGAGTTCTACGTCGACCCCGATGCCCGGGTCGAGCGCATCGAACGCGACGGGGACAGCGTGGTCGTGACCTTCCTCGAGCGGGACAGCGGTGAGCGGCTGACCGAGCACTTCGACTACCTGCTGGCCGCCACCGGACGGCGCCCCAACGTCGATCGGCTCTCGATCGAGAATGCCGGCCTGACCCTCAACGAGCGCGGCGTGCCGACCTACAACAGTTTCACCCTGCAGTGTCGTAATGCCGACGGAGGCCCCAGCCATATCTTCATCGCCGGTGACGCCGACCAGGACCTCCCCCTGCTGCACGAAGCCAGCGACGAGGGCCGCATCGCAGGCGACAATGCCGGACGCTACCCGGAAATGCGCGCCGGCCAGCGCCGCACACCGTTGGCGGTGGTGTTTAGCGATCCGCAGATGGCAACGGTAGGCCTCAGCTATGCTGAACTGGAGAGGCGTTATGGCGGATGTGACTGCCTAGCCAGCGGCGAGGTGTGGTTCGAGGGCCAGGGACGCTCGAGGGTGATGCGGGTCAACAAGGGGCTGATGCGGGTCTATGCCGAACAGGGCAGCGGGCTCTTCCTGGGCGCCGAGATCTTCGGCCCTCGCGCCGAGCACCTGGCCCACCTGCTGGCCTGGGCACAGCAGCAGCGCATGACGGTTGGCCAGATGCTGGAGATGCCGTTCTATCACCCGGTCATCGAGGAAGGCTTGCGAACCGCCCTTCGCGACCTGAACGCCAATCTCAAGCTCGGCTCTCGGATCGTCGAGCGCTGCATGGAATGCGGACCGGGCGACTGACCCCACCCGGTGCCAAACGAAGTAATGGGTCACGGCGCTTGACGCAAGGAGACTGACGATGGCTCACACTGCTCCCAACATCGTGCGCGACATCATGTCCCGCGATTGCTACCGGGTGACCGGCAATACCTCGGTCACCAACCTGGTCAAGGGCCTGGCGTTACACCGCCTGCCCGGCGTGCCGGTGGTCGACGACCGGGATCACCTGATCGGTTTCATCTCGGAACAGGACGTCCTCGGCAAGCTGCTCGAGAGCGCCTACCTCAACGATGAGCCGCCGCTGGTCAGGGAACTGATGCGTCACGAGGTGCTGTCGGTGACGCCGGCCAAGAGCATCACCGACCTCGCCCAGGAGATGCTCGGCACCAAGCCCAAGGTCTACCCGGTGGTGGAGCAGGAACGTCTGGTGGGCATCGTCACCCGCCGCGACATCCTGAGCGCCATCCTGCAGATGCGCGGCGGGCGCCACTGACTCACATCGTTCACCCCCTGCCATGACTCGACGTTGCCCCTTCGCCGAACTGACGGCGAGGGGGCAACGTCGTTTGGCGGCTCACACCACCCGACAAGTCCGCTGCCCGACCTCCAGGCAAAAAAAACGCCATGTGCGGGCACATGGCGGTCAAGATCGAAACCAGAGTACGTACGCCTCATTGCGACTGCTATCGCCAAGGAATAGGTACTCAACCACTATGACCGCGCACACGCGAGAATTCTCCCTGGCAGCCGAAAAAAACTGCCCGACGATCATTTCTGGTCGTGGAGGCTAGACGCTATCTAACGCATTGGTTACAGTAACCTTTCGATCAGCGGGTGTAGCTCAATGGTAGAGCAGAAGCTTCCCAAGCTTAAGACGAGGGTTCGATTCCCTTCACCCGCTCCATCTTCGATCTCTTCCCGATCCCGCCTTTCCTTCGTCAGTGAGTCGCCTGCATGGCCATCTTCCTGCTGATCTTTGCCGTGTGCTTTCTGGTCATCGGCGGCATGGTCGGTGTCATGATGCTGACCCGCACGCCCCGCTATCGCACCGGCGCCCATGACCTGCTAACACTGTTTGACAAGGCGCTGGCCGGTACTCTCAGTGAAGCGGAGTGGCATACCGTCATCGGCTATCCAGTACGCCATGATGACTTCCTCGAGGGCGTCCGCCGACGAGCTCAGCATCTAATGGACGAACACGGTCGCCCCTGGCAGGCCGCTCAGGGCGGGTCGCTGTTTTCCCGCCGCGGCCGTGAAGATCTAAAGGCCCTGCGGGACCACCTCGCCTCGCGCACTGCGCTGCGCGAGACGCAAGAAGAGCACAGGTAAGGTTGCTATCTTTCACCTTACATCCGGGTACAATGTTCGCCTGACAGGCTTCATGTGCCGGGAGAGCCAAAGCGATGCCCAGCGCGATACATCTGGTCCCGCTCGATACCACCACCAAGCACCATGATCACGATCATCATCAGATCGTGATCGGGGTTGATGGTCATGCCGAGTTCGAGATCGAGGGCCTGGGAGGCTCCATTGCCCCGCTCTCGGGCTGTATCGTGCCAGCGAGCCATGTGCATTATTACGAAGGGGTAGGCGACAATCGCCACCTCATCCTGAACCTGCCGCCCACTTCCTTCCCCCTGGCAGGCGCGCAGCAGGAACTGTCCCGGCTGTTCGATGCCCCCCTCTTCTTCTCGCTAGACGAGGCCCTGACTCGCTACCTCGATTTCCTGGTCCAGGAACTTGCACGCCTGCAAGAGGGGGCGCCGCAACCCCTGATGCACCAGGACATGCTGGCGAGCACGTTTCTGTCCTGCCTGAACGTGCGCATGCAACCCTCACGACAGCACTCGAGCGGCCTTAAACGCATCGACCTCGATGCCCTGGATCGCTACATCCAGCGACACCTGTCGCAACGGCTCAACGTGGCTCACCTGGCGCGCCAGGCCTGCCTGAGCGAAGCCCATTTCAATGACTGCTTCCGTCGGCAAACAGGCATCACCCCCTACCAGTATCTGCTCACCAGACGCCTACGTGCCGCCCGACATCTGCTGCTTTCAACGCGTCTGCCATTATCAGAAATTGCTGATCAAACAGGCTTTTCTTCCCAAAGCGCCCTATCGCATGCCTTCCGCCGCAGCTTCGGCCACCCTCCCAGCGCCTTGCGCCGGCCAACACCCCCTACCATCCTGACTAGCGACGGCTAGTTAGCGGGGATTAGACAAAAGTCTAGGTGGCGACACCGGCAGGCCACGCTCCCCGCTTTTTGACAAATCAAGCCGGGGAATTCGCAAGACGCCGGCCGGCTGCAGCACTACATTCACTCAATCAAGAAACGCTCACGGGCAGTCTGCGCCTGCCCCATCGTTTCCTGGGCCACGCTTCACCAGCCGGGCGCCTGCTGTTCCTGCAGGACACCTGACGCTTGTCAGCCATCTCGCTCGGTCACGCATTGTCATGGGGTAGTCATAATGCTTAATGCTAACAACATGCTGGATAGCACCACTTGGAAGCAGGACCTGGATACGCTGTTTGCCCGCATCAGCGACCATTATGTCGTCGATGAAGAAACCTTCGTGGGTGAACTCGTCGACTTCCTGTCCGCCGACGAAGCCGACTTCAAGCGGACCGCCAATCAGGCGGCCGAGCTGGTGCGCGAAGTCCGGGAAATGGACACGGCCGTCGACTCCATCGATGAACTCCTCCAGCAATACAGCCTCGATACCAACGAGGGCCTGATGCTGATGTGCCTCGCCGAGGCCATGCTGCGCATCCCCGACAAGGAAACGGCCGACGCCCTGATCGAAGACAAGCTGGGGCCTGCTGACTGGAAGGCCCACGTCGGCAAGAGCGAGTCCTGGTTCGTCAATGCATCGACCTGGGGCCTGCTGATGACCGGCCGTGTCATCAATCTGGACAAGCCCAAGGAAGGTCGGCCCGCCCACTTCATCAACAAGCTCGTCAACCGCATGGGTGAGCCGGTGATTCGCCGCGCCATGTACGAAGCGATGAAGATCATGGGCAAGCAGTTCGTGCTCGGCCGCGACATCGAGGAGGCGCTCAAGCGCTCCAAGCCGCTGTTCGACAAGGGCTACACCTACTCCTACGACATGCTCGGCGAAGCGGCCCGCACCCGCGCCGACGCCAAGCGCTATTTCGATTCCTATGCCAACGCCATCAAGAGCGTCGGCAAGACCAGCAAGTCGCTGTCGTCCAAGACCCCCTCCCCGTCGATCTCCATCAAGCTCTCGGCGCTGCATCCCCGCTATGAGTTCGGTCGCCGCGAGCAGGTTCTCGAAGAGCTGGTCGGCACCGTGCGCGAGCTGGCCGCCATGGCTCGCGAGCGCGATGTCGCCATGACCATCGACGCCGAGGAGGTCGATCGCCTGGAGCTGTCGCTGGAAGTCTTCCGCGCGGTCTATGAGAGCGACACCTGCAAGGGCTGGGGCCACTTCGGGCTGGTCGTGCAGGCCTATTCCAAGCGGGCGCTGCCGGTGCTGCATTACCTCAACCGCCTGGCGGATGAGCAGGGCGACGAGATCCCGATGCGCCTGGTCAAGGGCGCCTACTGGGACACCGAGGTCAAGGAATGCCAACAGATCGGCGTCGATGGCTATCCGGTCTACACCCGCAAGGCCAGCACCGATGTGGCCTACCTGGTCTGCGCCAGCTTCCTGCTGTCGGAGAACACTCGCGGGCGCATCTTCCCGCAGTTCGCGACCCATAACGCGCACACCATCAGCACCATCCTGGAGCTGGCCAACGAGTCCAGTCGCCCCTTCGAGTTCCAGCGTCTGCACGGCATGGGCGAAGCCCTCTACGACGCCGCCCTCAAGCGTGCCCCGCAAGGCACCTACTGCCGCATCTACGCGCCGGTAGGCGCCCACAAGGACCTGCTGCCGTACCTGGTGCGTCGCCTGCTGGAAAACGGCGCCAACTCCTCCTTCGTGCACCAGCTGGTGGACCCGCGCGTGCCGGTGGAATCGCTTTGCGTGCACCCGGTGGAGACGCTCAAGCAGTACAAGACCTATGCCAATAACCGGATTCCTTTGCCCAAGGACATCTACGGCCCCAACCGCGTGAACTCGAAGGGAGTGAACTTGAACATCAATAGCCAGTACCAGCCCCTCATGGACGAGATGGCCAAATTCATGGATAAGGCGTACCACGCCAAGCCGCTCCTGGCCTTCGATGTCGCCGATGACAGCAGCGCGCGCCATGAGGTCCTGTGCCCGTTCGACCGCAAGGTCAAGGTCGGCAGCGTGCAGTGGACCAGCAAGGATCAGGCCTCCAAGGCCGTGGATGCCGCCTGGGCCGCCTTCCCGCGCTGGGAAAGCACCCCGGTCGCCGAGCGTGCCGCCATCATCCGTCGCCTGGGCGACCTGATGGAAGAGAACCTCGCCGAGCTGATGACCCTGTGCTCTCGCGAAGGCGGCAAGCTGCTGACCGACGGCGTCGACGAGATCCGCGAGGCGGTGGACTTCTGCCGCTACTACGCGACCCGTGCCGAAGAGCTGTTCGGTGGCGCCACTACCCTGCCGGGGCCGACCGGTGAGTCCAACGAGCTGATGCTGTCCGGCAAGGGCGTGTTCGCCGCCATCAGCCCCTGGAACTTCCCGATCGCCATCTTCTGCGGTCAGGTCGTCGCGGCGGCCGTTGCGGGCAACCCGGTACTGGCCAAGCCCGCCGAGCAGACCTCGCTGGCGGCCAACCGCGTCATCGAGCTGCTTCATGAGGCCGGCATGCCGCGTGACGTGGTTCAGCTGCTGCCCGGCGACGGCCCCACCGTGGGCAGCGTGCTCAGCGGCGACCCGCGCATCACCGGCGTGGTCTTCACCGGCGGCACCGACACCGCTCAGATCATCAACCGTGCCCTGGCGGCTCGCGAAGGCGCCGCCCTGCCGACGCTGATCGCCGAGACCGGCGGCATGAACGCCATGATCGTCGACTCCACCGCCCTGCCCGAGCAGGTCGTCGCCGACGTCGTGCAATCCGCCTTCCAGAGTGCCGGCCAGCGCTGCTCCGCTCTGCGCGTGCTCTACCTCCAGGAAGACGTCGCCGACCGGGTCATCGAGATCCTCAAGGGCGCCATGGATGAGCTGCACGTGGGCGATCCGCGCAACCTGGGCACCGACGTGGGCCCGGTGATCGACGAGGATGCCCGCAAGGGCCTGATGGCGCACATCGAGAAGCTCAAGGGCGAGGGCCGTCTGGTCGCCGAGACCCGTCTCGACCCGGCGCACACCGCCGAAGGCACCTTCGTCGCCCCGGTGGCCTTCGAGATCGATGGCATCGACGCCCTGGAGAGGGAACAGTTCGGCCCGATCCTGCACATCGTTCGCTACAAGGCCAGCGAGATCGACAAGGTCGTTCAGTCCATCAACGACCGTCGCTATGGCCTGACCTTCGGCGTGCACAGCCGCAATGAATCCTTCGCCGAGGAGATCGCGCAGAAAATTCGGGTAGGCAATGTATACGTAAATCGTAATATCATTGGCGCCGTCGTCGGCGTCCAGCCCTTCGGTGGTCAGGGTCTGTCGGGTACCGGCCCCAAGGCGGGTGGTCCGAACTATCTGTTGCGCTTCGCCACAGAGAAGACGCTGACCATCAATACGGCCGCGCTCGGCGGCAACGCGTCGCTGCTCGCGATGGGAGACGAATAACCCGGGCCGAGCAGCCTGCAGGACGGGGCAACCATGCCCCGTCCGGCGGGTGCGTACGAAAAGGCCTTGCTAGTCTGTCAGCGACAACGCAGGGCCCTTTCGGCGTTTGACAACAATAACTGCAGAAGGACGACTCAACATGGTTGAAAACAACCTGACCATCGGCTTTACCTTCGCGCTCTACCTGGTGGTGATGCTCGGCATCGGTGTTATCGCCTACAAGCGCACAACCAACCTTTCCGACTATATCCTCGGCGGTCGCTCCCTGGGTCCCTGGACCTCGGCCATCTCGGCCGGTGCCTCCGACATGTCCGGCTGGCTGCTGCTCGGCCTGCCCGGGGCGGCCTACGTCAGCGGCCTGTCGGCCGGCTGGATCGGTATCGGCCTGCTCATCGGCACCTGGTTGAACTGGCTGATCGTGGCCCGTCGCCTGCGCGTCTACAGCTTCAAGTCTGGCGACGCCCTGACCCTGCCGGAGTTCTTCGCCAACCGCTTCCGCGACAACACCCAGCTGCTGCGGGTGGTCTCGGCGATCTTCATCCTGATGTTCTTCATGTTCTACACGAGCTCAGGCCTGGTCGCCGGCGGCAAGCTGTTCGAGACCGTCTTCGGCTTCGACTACACCTTCGCGGTGACGGTCGGCACCCTGGCGATCATCTCCTACACCTTCTTCGGTGGCTTCCTGGCGGTCTCCTGGACCGACCTGATCCAGGGCCTGATGATGGCCGCGGCCCTGCTGATCGTGCCGGTGATCGCCCTGTCCGAGCTTGGCGGCTTCAGCGGCAGCAGCGCCCAGATCCTCGCCGAGAACGGCGACATGCTGAAGTGGTTCACCGATGCTTCCAACGGCGAGACCCTGACCGCTATCGGCATCGTCAGCTCCATGGCCTGGGGCCTCGGTTACTTCGGCCAGCCGCACATCCTCGCGCGCTTCGCCGCCATCCGCAGCCCGAACGACATCCCGGCCGCCCGCCGCATCGCCGTGTCCTGGTCCGCCCTCTGCCTGCTGTGCGCCATGGGCGTCGGCCTGCTGGGCACCGTCTACATGGCTCGCGATCTGGGTGACGGCGAGACCATCTTCATGGTCATGGTCAACGCCATCTTCCACCCGGTCATCGCCGGCGTGCTGCTGGCGGCGATTCTGGCAGCCGTGATGTCCACCGCCGACTCCCAGCTGCTGGTGTCGTCCTCCGCCCTGACCGATGACTTCTACAAGGCCATGCTGCGCAAGAACGCCTCGCAGAGCGAACTGGTCTGGGTGGGTCGCTTCGCGGTCATCGGCATCGCCGCCATCGCCTACCTGCTGGCCCTGAATCCGGACTCCACCGTACTCGGCCTGGTGTCCTACGCCTGGGCAGGCTTCGGTGCGGCCTTCGGTCCGGCGCTGATCATGGCCCTGTTCTGGCGTCGCATGAACACCTGGGGCGCCCTGGCCGGCATCGTGGTCGGTGGCGTCACCGTGGTGGCCTGGGCCCAGGCGTCCGGCGGCATCTTCGACCTCTACGAGATCGTGCCGGGCGTGATCTTCGCCTACATCGCCATCGTCGTGGTCTCTCTGGCCACCGGCGAGCCGACGTACGAGATCACCGAAGAGTTCGACTCCATGAAGGAAGAGTAAGTCTTCCGATCTCGCAAGACCCGCGGGGGCGCCACTTGGCGCCCCCGCTGCGTTTCGGCCCCACCCTGGCCAGGGCGCGAGGCCTGGACGCCTCTCCCTCACCAGGGCCTCACCCCAGTATCCAGCGCCCCGCCACGAACAGTGCAAAACCGGCGAGCCCCCACCAGCAAAGTGGCGCGGCCAACAGCCGACGTCCCCAGGGGCGAGTCACCACCAGTCCCAGCCCGTGCATGAAGCCTGCCCCCAGCGCCCAGCTACCCAGCACGACCAGAGGCAGACGCCAGCCCCAGGCCAAGTCGCTGAGCGTCTCCGGCCTCCACAGCAATGCGACCGCCAGAAGCGACGACAGCAGCAGGCCACCAAAGGGCAGCCAGACATCTTGGATCCGGTGCACAGTCATCTGTCCTCCCTGCCGGCGGCCGCCGGCCACGAATGCGAATCCTGCCAACGTTCTTCCTAGCATAGCCAGCCAAGGCCAGCTCACTCGCCCTGGCGTGCCGGCCACGGCCGCGCCCCGCCATTTCTTGACCATTACTTGTACACAAGATGCATGACAGGAGTGCCCGCTCACTCCAATACCACCATAAAAAGGGACAATCGTAACTATCAGCGTCATTGGAAAAATCATCAGGCAAAAAGAACACTGTTTTCTATAATGCTCTTGTCAAACTTGGAACTGACATCGGCCGCCGGCCGATCATCTCGATCCCCAGAAGCACTCAGGAGGCTTCCATGCGCAAGGCAACTCTCTTCTCCGCTGCCCTTATCGCCACCACCGGCCTGGCGGCCACGCAGACGGCCCTGGCCTATCAGGCCGGCGACGTCTTCGTCCGTGGCGGCATCGCCCAGGTGGAGCCCACCTCCGACAACGGCAATGTCGCCGGCAGCGAGCTGGATGTCTCCGACGAGAACGGCTTCACCTACGGGCTGGGCTACCTGTTCAGCGACAAGGTCGGCGTCGAGCTCAATGGCAGCGAAGCCTTCGAGCACGACCTGAGCCTCAATGGCTCGGGGATCGGCAGCGTCGATCGCATGCCGGTCAACCTCTATGCCAACTACTACCCGCTGGGCGGCACCGGCGGCAAGGTGCAGCCCTATGTCGGCGTCGGGGTCAACTACACCGACTACTCCAACGCCCCCAGCGGCCTCAGCATCGATGACTCCTGGGGGGCCACCGGTCAGATTGGTGTCGATCTCGCCCTCACCGACTACCTGCTGCTCAACGGCTCGGTGAGCTATGCCGATGTCGAGGCCGACGTGAGCTCAGGAAGCACAAGCCTGGGCACCGGTGACGTCGACCCCGTGACCATCGGGGGTGGCATCACCCTGCGCTTCTGATCACAGGCGATTGATCGGACGTGTCCAATCAGCCATAGCACGATGTCACGCCGGGCCTTGGGCCCGGCGTTTTTTTTGCTGCGAGCAGGCGGATCGACGATAATACCGCGCCGAAAACATCCCTATTCCGCCATCCGTTCCACCCTCAACTCGCAGGTATTCCCCGTGACAACGCGTCTTTCCGGTTTCGAGGTGCTCGCGCTGGGCTTCATGACCTTTGCCCTCTTCCTCGGGGCCGGCAACATCATCTTCCCGCCGCAGGTCGGCCAGGGCGCCGGCATGGCCTTCTGGCCCGCCGCTCTGGGCTTTCTGGCCACCGGTGTCGGCCTGCCACTGCTGGGTATCGTGGCCGTGGCCATGGTCGGCGGCGGCCTGGACCGGCTGACCTCCCCCCTGCCCAAGGCCGCCGCCATGCTCTTCGGCCTGGGGATCTATCTGTCGATCGGCCCGCTGTTCGCCCTGCCCCGCACCGGCACCGTGGCCTTCGAGATGGGCATGCGCCCCTTCATCGAGCTGACCGAGGGCACCGGCCTGGCCCTTCACTCGGTGCTGTTCTTCGGCCTCGCCACCCTGCTGGCACTGAGCCCCGGCCGCCTGGTCGACGTGATCGGCAAGTGGATCACACCCCTGCTGATCTTCCTGCTGATGGTCATCGCCGCCGCCACCCTGCTCTTTCCCCAAGGGCCGCTGGGCCCGGTCAGCGAGGCCTGGGTCGAGGCGCCCTTCGCCCAGGGCTTCGAGAACGGTTACCTGACCATGGATACCCTGGCCTCGCTGGTCTTCGGCATCCTGATCGTCAGTGCCATCCGCGAGCGCGGCATCGAGGATCGTGCTGCCTTGATGCGCTATACCCTGTTGACCGGAGTGATCGCCGCCACCTGCCTGGCCGCGGTCTACCTGCCGCTGGCCTACATGGGCGCCACCAGCCATGAGGTGGCCGCCGGGGCCGATAACGGCGCACTGATTCCGACCTATGTGCAGGCGCTGTTCGGCCCGACCGGCCCGGTGCTGCTGGCGGTGATCATTACCCTGGCCTGCCTGACCACGGCGGTAGGACTCCTGACGGCCTGCGGCGAGTACTTCCATCGCCTCTTCCCGCGCCTGCCCTACCGGTGGATGGTCATCATCATGGGCGCCTTCTCGGCGCTGGTGGCCAACCAGGGCCTGGACAGCCTGATCCGCGTGTCGGTGCCGGTACTGGTGGCGCTCTATCCGCCGGCCATCGCCCTGATCGCCCTGTCGATGCTGCGCCGCCGCCTGGCCGATGCGCCGCGAGTCTTCTCCTGCACCCTGGGCCTGACCTTCGCCGCCAGCCTGCTGGACGGCCTGGCCGCAAGCGGGGTCGAGGCCCTGGTCGCTCCGGCGAGTGCCCTGCAGGCCCTGCTGCCGCTGGGCGCGACCAGCTTCGGCTGGCTACTGCCCGCCGCCGCTGGCCTGCTGCTGGGCCTGGCGATCAGCCGGCGCAGCGAGGCCTCGCTGGACCCGGCTCTCGCCGACTGAGGCGGCCCTCGCGCCCTTTCACGCTGCCAGAACGCAAGACGCCCGCTTCCCAGGGGAAGCGGGCGTCTTGCACAGGAGCGGGCAGCATGGCGGCCGAAACAGACAGGCCGGGGGGCCTTGCCTCAGCGCGGGGTATGCCGATGCAGCCCCAGCGCCGCCAGGCTTTCGTCATCGAGTCCCTCGACGGCCTCGACCCGCGCCAGGGCCGCATGATACTCCGCCGACAGGAAGTCCTCTCCGGCCAGCAGATGGGCCAGGTATTCCCGCGCCGGTCTCAGCGCCTCGGCGATACGATCCGGCTGGGCGACATAGACCCAGGCCTCGATGCGGCCCTCGTCGGTATGCACCGACTCGCGCACCCGGCGGTAATCGTGCGGATGCCCCTCGAAGGGATCCATCAGCGTGATCTGGTCGGGATGCGTCAGCTCGAAGAGCGCCCCCTCGACCCGCTGCCCCCTGGCCCACTGGACGTTGGCATGGGCGATCCCGGGAACCCGGGACGCCTTGTCGAAACGCAGCCGATAATCGTTGAGCACGCCGGCCAGGGCACGCCGGGTCTCGCCGATCCGCGCATCGACTCGAGCCATGTTCATGTTGCTGCCGTAGGCAAAGTAGTAAGGCATGGGCAAACCTCGCCTTGCGTGAGCCTCAGGAGGCCTCGTTGATCACCTGATCGACTTCCTCGATGGCCTTGACCACCAGCAGCCGATCGCCGGCACGCGCCTGTTCCTGCTTGAGATACAGATCGGCCGCCGGTGCCACACTGCAGTTGGCAGGCAGTACCGCTTTTGCGGCAATCATGGCATCGAGGCGCGCGATGAAGACGAAGCGCAGCCACTGAGGCAGTGACATGGTATCGACACAGAACGGCTGCTGGCTGGCCAGCGCCTCGGCCGAGGGCTCTTCTACGCGCCACAGGTCCGAGGCCTTGAGGGTCGCTTCCAGACGGCGAACCGCCTCGTCGAGTTGCTGGTGAACGCTCATAGTCTCTCCCGGATCGAACCCAAAACTGCCCATTATCCCGACCAAGCCTCACCTTGGCCAGCCGTCGCTGGCTCAGTGCTCCAATGGCGGCTGATTCGCCAACACCTTGCGCAGGAAGTCCCGGGTGCGCGGGTCGCGAGGCGACGAGAACAGCTCGGAGGGTGGTCCCTGCTCGACGATGCGCCCGCCCTCCATGAAGATCACCCGGTCGGCCACATCCCGGGCGAAGGCCATCTCGTGGGTCACCACCAGCATGGTCTGTCTCTCGGCGGCCAGCTGCTTCATCAGCCCCAGCACCTCCTCGACCCACTCCGGGTCCAGCGACGAGGTCGGTTCATCGAACAGGATCACCTCGGCCTGAGCCGCCATGGCGCGCCCGATACCGACCCTCTGCTGCTGCCCTCCCGACAGCGAGGCCGGATAGGCATCGGCCTTGTCGGCAAGACCGATGCGCTCGAGGATCTCGCGGGCCCGGGCGTGCGCCTTGGCCTTGGGCCAGCGATTGACCACCACCAGGCCCTCGGCGATGTTCTCAAGCGCCGTCTTGTTGGCGAACAGCGCATAGTTCTGGAACACGAAGGCGGTGGCGCGACGCAGCGCCAGAATATCCGCCTTGCGAGGCCGGGTGACATCGACCTCGAGATCGCCGACGCGAATCCGCCCGGCATCCGGGCGCTCGAGGAAATTCAAACAGCGCAACAGTGTCGACTTGCCGGTCCCGGACGGGCCGATCACCACGATGATCTCGCCCCGTTCGATCTTCAGGTCGATGCCATCGAGCACCGCATTGCCCTGAAAGCGCTTGATCAGTCCTTCTACCGCGATCATCGTTGATAGGCCTCGTTGAATCTTGCCTCCAGGCGTCGCTGCAGCCAGGCCAGCAGCTCGACGATGCCCCAGTAAAGCACCGCGACCATGATGAAGGCCTCGAAGTAGAGGAAGCTGCCGGCGGCCTCCTTCTGGGTGGCCCCCATCAGCTCCGTGACGCCCAGGGTGAAGGCCAGCGACGTGGCCTTGATCATGTCGATGAAGTAGTTCATCAGGGTCGGCACCGCGACCCGGGTCGCCTGGGGCAGCACGATGCGGCGCATCAGCTGAGCGTTGGTCATGCCGATCGACAGCGCCGCCTCGGTCTGGCTGCGATCCACGCCGACGATGGCGGCGCGGATCGACTCCGCCATGTAGGCGGAGAAGTGCAGGGTCAGGCCGAGGATGGTGGCGGTGATGCCGTTGATCTCGGTCAGGGCACTGAACACCTGGGGCAGCCCGTAATAAAACAGGAACAGCTGCACCAGCAGCGGCGTGCCGCGGAAGAACGAGATGAACAGCACGGTGGCCGCATTCAGGCCTGGAATCGCCAGCACCCGGATCACGGCCAGCAGGCAGGCCAGCACCAGGGCCAGCGCCATGCCAGCCGCCGCCATCTCGAGCGTCAGGGGCAGATAGCGAAGCAGAACCGGCAGTAGCCCCAGCATGTAATCGAAATCGAGCACACTCATCATGGCCCCCGATTACGGGCGGGTGATGTCGTTGCCGAACCAGCGATTGGAGATCGCGCTCAGGGTGCCGTCTTCACGCAACGCCGCCAGCGCCGTGTCGACGCGGTCGCGCAGTTCGGCGTCGTCCTCGCGGAACGGCAGGGCATTACGGATCTGGGAGAAGGGCTGACCGGCCAGCTGAAGCGGCAGCGGCTTCTCCTTGATGACCTGGCTGGCACTGACCCGATCCATGACGAAGGCATCGACCCGGCCAAGCGCGGTGTCCTGCTCGATATTGCTCTCGTAGGTGCGAATATCGATCTCGTCGGCGTAGGGCAGCTCATTGATCAGCGATTCGTAATTGGAGCCCAGGTTGACCGCGACCGACTTGCCGCGCAGGTCCTCGACGCCCTGGATGCTGTCGTTGCCACGCTTGACCACCACCTGAGCGCCGTCATAGACATAGGGCTCGGTGAAGCGATACTTCGCCTCGCGCTCCTCGGTGATGGTGATCTGATTGGCGATGGTGTCGATGCGGCCGGACTCGAGCATGCCGAACAGGCCCGAGAAGTTGGCGGTGACGAACTTGACCTCGACCCCCATCTCGTCGGCGACGGCTTCCAGCACATCCACCTCGAAGCCCTGGAGCACATCCTGCTCGACGAAGGTGAAGGGGAAGTAGCCGCCGGACATGCCGACCTTGAGCGGCTCATCGGCCTGAGTCAGGCCCGTGGTGGCCAACGCGGCGGCGCCCAACAGGGACAGAGTGACGGAACGCAGCATGGTGCTCTCCTGAAATGGGTGAAAGAGATCATTAGGTAATAAGGCATTATAAAGCTTATTACCCTTTGGAACATAGGCTAACGATGCTGGGCCGCTGCGGCCAATCGAGCCTGACTATCTGCCTCACAACGCCCCTGCATCGCCATCGCTCCGCCCTGGCGAAAAAACGTCCATTTTTCTCACGACCGTCATGCACAGAAACACTGAAAAGAGCTGTGGATAACCACTGGACAAGCCTGGCTAACCGGGACGTCATGGGCGCTGACGATGACTGGGTGATTTTTACCCAACACCGGTCACCCCACCCGGCCGGGGCTGCCAAGGCAACCGGCAAAAGTGATACAGTGCCCGCTTGATTATGGGAAGGTGCCATGCAGCCAATTTTGACGCTTCACGACTTCTTCATGCGCAGCGGTGCTCGGGTGCGGCTCTATCACCTGGGCCGACGCCTGGCGCCCTGCTCGCTCGACGACCTGGCGGCCTTCGAGGCTCAGCGCCAGCCCTGGGCAGTGCCCTGGCAGGGGCAGGCGCGGCTGGCCTGCGTCTTCACCCTGGGCGATGTCGAGGAGCCGCTGATCTGGTTCCTGTCGCTGCCGCTGGACGAGCAGGGACACCTGGTGGCCGCCCCCCGGGATGCCTTCATCGAGCGCCTGCTCGAGACCCTGGGTCACAGCGTCGCGACGCTGGGCGAGGAGCACCGGGTCGACAACCTGATGAAGGACAACCCGCTGGCCTTCACGCCGCCCCTGCCGCTGCAGGCCATGCTGCATGCCCGCGCCAACCGGGATCTGGATCGTCCGGCCAGCGAGCACCTGGAGCTCGCCGAGGACTACCTGACCGGCGCCCAGGACGATCACCCGGCCAATCAGTGGCAGGCGCTGGGCCTGCAGGGCCTGGCGGACTTCGCGATTCGTCATGACACCGATCAGGCCCACGCCCTGGCCAAGCGGCTGCCCACGCTGCCCAACGAGGTGCTGCACTCGCTGTGCTACTGCCTCGAGCATGTGACCCTGGCACCGGCGCTGATTCAGGCCCTTCGGGCGCGCGGCGAACAGGCCGCCGGCGAGGGCGACATCGAAACCTTCTGCGCCTGCGTGAGGGCAGTGAGCGCAAGCCAGAAAGAGAGCGTCGCCACCTGGTACGGCGAGCTACTGGACGACCCAGCCGCCTGTGGTCCGGACCTGCTGGCCGCCATGGCCGCCCGCGGCTGGGAACACCTGGAAGACGCCCAGCGCCTGCCGCGCTATCTCGAGCGCCTGGCCGAGCAACCGTCGGTGGACTTCACCGCGGTGGTGCGCGACCTGGCGCTGATTCCGCGCCTGCGCCTGCCTCTGCTGATGCAGCTGCGCGATGCGCCGGCCGACTCCCCGGTCGGACAACGGCTCGCCCACCTCCACCGCTGACCCGGAGGGATCATGAAAGCACTGCCCTATCAGGCCAAGGCGGTCATCGGTCGCCGCGAGATGGTCACACTCCCCGAGCTGGGCCTGACCCTTTGCTGCAAGGCCGATACCGGTGCGCGCACCTCGGCCCTGCACGCCGAGGAGATCGAGACCTACGAGGAAGACGGCCATGTCTGGGTCAGCTTCGTGACCCGGGGAGGCGGGCCTGGCAGCCCGCCCCACCCGGTGCGCCTGCACCTGCATGACCGCCGACTGGTGACCAGCTCCAACGGCCAGTCCGAATGGCGCTTCGTGGTGCGCACCCGCCTGCAGATGGGTGAGCTCGACTTCCCGGCGGAGCTGAGCCTGACGCACCGGGGCGACATGCGTCACCCGATGCTGCTCGGCCGGCGCGCCATGCGCCGCCTACTGGTCGCGCCCGGCGCCGCCTTCCTTCACGGCGAGCCCTGACCCCCTTTACAAGGATCCGATGCATGCATATCGCCCTGCTTTCCCGCAATCGCCATCTCTATTCGACTCGCCGCCTGATCGAGGCGGCGGAGCAGCGCGGCCATAGCATCCGGGTCGTCGATACCCTGCGCTGCTACATGAACATCACCTCGCACCGGCCGTCGATCCACTACAAGGGCGAGGAGCTCGAGACCTTCGATGCGGTGATTCCCCGTATCGGTTCTTCGGTGACCTTCTACGGCTGTGCGGTACTGCGCCAGTTCGAGATGATGGGCACCTACGTGCTCAACGACAACGTGGCCATCACCCGTTCCCGGGACAAGCTGCGCTCCCTGCAGCTGTTGTCGCGCAAGGGCGTGGGGCTGCCGGTGACCGGCTTCGCCCACTCCCCCGACGACATCCCGGACCTGATCACCATGGTCAAGGGGGCGCCGCTGGTCATCAAGCTGCTGGAAGGCACCCAAGGCATCGGCGTCGTGCTGGCCGAGACCAACCAGGCGGCAGAGAGCGTGATCCAGGCCTTCATGGGCATGAAGGCCAACATCATGGTTCAGGAGTACATCAAGGAAGCCAAGGGCGCCGATATCCGCTGCCTGGTGATCGGTGACAAGGTGGTGGCCTCGATGAAGCGCCAGGCCGCCGAGGGCGAATTCCGCTCCAACCTGCATCGAGGCGGGAGCGCCAGCGTGATCCGCATCACCCCGGAGGAACGCTCCACCGCGATCCGCGCCGCCAAGGCCATGGGACTGCGGGTCGCCGGGGTCGACCTGTTGCGCTCGAACCATGGGCCGGTGATCATGGAGGTCAATTCATCGCCAGGGCTTCAGGGCATCGAGACCGCCACCGGCAAGGACATCGCCGGCCAGATCGTCGAGCACCTGGAAAAGTACGCCGCCCCGAAGTTCAAGGCCCCGCCGAAGCCCAAGGGCTGACGCGGCACTCCCGGGCCAGGAGCCCGGGAGTTTTTTCTCGCCCGGGGGTAGCAAAACACTGTTTCCCCACGCACAATCTGCGTCACCGGAGGAGGTGACTGCTCATGTTTCTCGATAATCGCCAAGTGGCGATGGACAGCCTGCTCGAAGCGCTGGCCGACAGCCTCGACTATTTCCAGGACAACATCGAACGCCTGCGTCCGTCGCTGCGCGAGGTGTTGAAGCCGCATTACGAAGCCCGCAACAAGGAAATGCAGACGTTGCAGACGCTGGCCAAGCGTCACCTCAAGCTGCTGCCCCGGGACGCGGATGTCGAGCGTGATGACTACATGTGGCTATGGAGCCGCCTGAAGAGCTTCGTCGGCAACGACAGCCTGGTGCTGATCGGCGAACTGCTGGAGCAGGAACGGGTGCTGATGCAGGCCCTGGCCACCCTGCATACCCATCCGCTCCCCGACTCCATCGAGCCAGTCATCGAGCGCTGCTGGAAGGGCTGCCGGACGCTGATTCGGGAACTGTATCGACTGCAGAAAGAGGCGCGCTGACCGCTTTCTTGCTGGCCGCCTTTTCACTGCCGGCGCCCGTCACGCCATCGCGTGCGCCCTTGGCACGCCCGCCGCGCACCTCCTGCCCTTCCCCCACCTCCTGCAGTCCAATGGCGGCCGCCACGGCACTCCTCGAGACCCGCGGCGGAGGCGCCACCTCCAACGGCTCCTCGGGGCCCAGGAAGTAGGCCTTCCGCCCCCAGAGATAGAGATCGCCCAGGGTCGCCAGTCGTGCGAGCCACTCCCGAGCCCGCAAGCGCCAGCCACCGTCCACCGCCTCGGGCTGTACCGCACAGCCCTCGACCTCGAGGCCCAGGGCATCGGCGATAAACATGGCCCGCGGCAAGTGCCAGTCCTGACTGATCAGCAGCGCCCGCTCGACGCCGAACACCGCCTGAGCCCGGACCAGAGTATCGAAGGTGCTGAAGCCGGCGTAATCCAGCGTCATGTCCACGTCCCGCACGCGACGGGCGCGCAGCTCACGCCACATGCTCACGGGCTCGTTGTAGTAGCGGGTGCGGTTGTCGCCGGACAGCAGGAGATGGTCGACGCGCCGCTCGCGCATCAGGGCGGCGGCGGCCTCGATACGCGCCGCGAAGTAGGGATTGCGCCCGCCCTGACGACTCCAGAGCGAGGTGCCGAAGACGATGCCGACCGGCGACTGGACACACTGCGAGAGCTGATGATCGATGCGCCCCCGGGTGCGCTCGACCATCCACAGGCTCGCCACCGCCCCGACCAGCGCCAGACATACCACCAGGGCACCCAGCAGCATCAGGACGACTCTCAGGGCCTTGGCCCATTTCAGGTACATGCGGCCTACCTTCTGCTATCAGGCACACCAGGGGGTGGGCGACGGGTGGCACGACGCCCGGCTCTTCGAAGAGAAAGCAACGGGCTCCCCACGGCCGGGCCAGCGGCTCAGAACATGCCCAGCTCGAGCCGGGCCTCCTCGCTCATCATCTCGCGACTCCAGGGCGGGTCGAAGACGATCTCGACATGCACCTTGCTGATCTGCGGGGCACCCAGGATCTTGTTGCGGGCATCGGCGGCGATCACGTCGCCCATGCCGCAGCCCGGCGCGGTAAGCGTCATGCGAATGGTCACGATACGCTCGCCGGTCAGCAGGCGCTCGACGCGACAGCCGTAGACCAGACCCAGCTCGACGATGTCTACCGGAATCTCCGGGTCGAAGCAGGTGCGCAACTGATCCCAGACGAACTGTTCGATCTGCTCCTCGCTGGCGCCCTCGGGCAGCGTCGGGCGCGGCAGCGCCTCGAGCCCCAAGGCGTCCAGGTTGGCGCCCTCGATCAGGAACAGGCGGCCCTCGAAGGCCACGCTGACGCTGCTGCCCTTGGCCTGCATCACCGAGACGAGGCTGTCCTCGGTGAGGGTCACCGTCTTGCCGAAGGGAATGGAGATGACCTCCACGTCCCGCTGCAGCGGCATTTCCTGGCCCTTGTAGAGCCCTTCGATTTGTTCCATGGCCGACATCTGGCTCCTCCGGGGGTTGGTTAACGCACCATGCCGATCACCCGCTCCAGGGACTCGACGAAGATGTCGATCTCCTCGGGGGTGTTGTAGGCGGCGAAGGAGGCGCGGCAGGTGGCATCGACGCCGAAGTGGGCGAGCAGCGGCTGCGCACAGTGATGGCCGGTGCGAATCGCCACGCCGAGCTGATCGATCAGCAGGCCGATGTCCTGACTGTGGGCTCCATCGACCACGAAGGACACCACGGCGGCCTTGCCCGGGGCGGTACCCAGGAGCCGCAAGCCGTCGATGCGCGAAAGCTCCTGAGTGGCATGCTCGGTGAGGCGCTGCTCCCAGGCGCGGATCAGCGGCAGGCCGATGCCGGACACCCAGTCCAGCGCCGCGCCCAGCGCGATCACCTCGGCGATCGCCGGGGTGCCGGCCTCGAACTTGTGGGGGATATCGGCGAAGGTGCTGCCGGCCTCGAAGGAGACCGTCTTGATCATCTCGCCCCCACCTTGCCAGGGCGGCATGGCCTCGAGCAACGCCGCCTTGCCATAGAGCACGCCGACGCCGGTGGGCCCGTAGACCTTGTGGCCGGAGAAGGCGTAGAAGTCGGCGTCCATGGCCACCACGTCGATCTGCTCGTGGGGCGCGGCCTGGGCGCCGTCGACCAGAATCAAGGCATCATGCTCGTGAGCCACCCGCGCCATCTCGGCGACCGGGTTGACGGTACCGAAGGCATTGGAGACGTGGTTCACCGCCACCAGACGCGTGCGCTCGGTGAAGAGATCACGGTAGGCGGCCTGATCCAGCACACCGCGCTCGTCGACCGGGATCACCTTGATGGTGAAGCCGATCTCGCCGGCCAGCAGCTGCCAGGGCACGATGTTGGAGTGATGCTCGAGCTGCGAGATCAGCACCTCGTCGCCGGCCTTGAGATTGGCACGTCCCCAGGCATTGGCCACCAGGTTGATGGCCTCGGTGGTACCCCGGGTGAAGATCACCTCGCGGATCTCGCGCGCATTGATGAAGGCTCGCACCTTGTCCCGACTGCGCTCGAAGGCCGCGGTGGCTTCATCGGACAGGGTATGCAGGCCGCGATGGATATTGGCGTTATAACGACGATAGTAGTCGTCGAAGACCTCAATCACCTGCCGCGGCGTCTGGCAGGTGGCGGCGTTGTCGAGATACACCAGCGGCTTGCCGTGGACCTCCCGATCGAGGATCGGGAAGTCGCTGCGGACCTTGGCCACGTCCAGCATCAGGTCACTGAAGTCGGTCATGCTCACTCCTCATCCAGGGCGGCGGCGACCTCGACCAGCCCGGCCAGATTGAAGCGCTCCGGCAGCTTGCCGGCCACCGTGCGCTCGACCCGCTCGGCCACGGCATCCAGCGCCACCCGATCCATCACCTCGCCGGCGAAGGCCAGGGTCAGCAGGCCGCGAGCCGTTTCCTCGTCGATGCCACGCGCCCGGAGGGCGAAGATCGCCTCTTCGTCGAGCTGGCCGGTGGTGGCCCCGTGGGAGCACTTGACGTCATCGGCGTAGATCTCGAGCTCGGGCTTGGTGTCGATCTCGGCCCGGTCGGAGAGCAGCAGGTTGGCGTTGTTCTGATGCGCCTCGATCTTCTGGCTATCGCGGCGCACCACAACCCGGCCGTTGAAGACGCCATGCGCCCGGTCGCCGAGGATGCCCTTGTAGTTCTCGTTGGAGAAGGTGTGGGGCGCATTGTGATGCACCAGGGTGTGGTTATCGACGTGCTGACGCCCCTGAGCGAAGAACAGGCCATAGTAATTGGCCTCGGCGCCCTGGGCATTGAGCTCGGCGACGATATCGTTGCGCACCAGGGCTCCGCCCAGGTTCAGGCTGAAGGAGGTGAAGCGGCTGTCGCGACCCTGATCGACATGCAGGCTCGAGACATGCAGGTCCTCGAGAGAGGCTTCCTGCAGCTTGTAGTGGGTAAGGATCGCCCCGCGCTCAAGCATCACCTCGGAGACCAGGTTAGAGAAGTTGGCGGCACCCGCCTCACCCACCTGATGCTCGATCACCGTGGCCTGACTGCGCGCACCGGCCTCGATCAGCACCCGTGGGTGGCTCATCACCGGCGCCTGGTTGGCGCGGGACAGGAACTGCACCAGGATCGGTGTCTTCACCACCGCGCCCGGCGCCAGGCGGATCACCGCGCCCTCCTCGGCGAAGGCGGTGTTGAGCGCCGTGAACGGCGAGAAATCGACGCCCGCGAGACGCCCGAGGGCGCCGCCCACGGCTTCGTGGTTGTCGGCCAGCGCCTGGGACAGCGGCTCGACGCTGATACCAGCCGGAAGGGCCGACAGGTCAGAGAGCTCCGGGGCGAAGAGGCCGTCGACGAAGGTCAGGCGCAGTGCCTCGATCGGCAGCGTCAGGGCCGCCGCGGTCGCCGGTGACAGCGGCGTCAGGTCCTTGGCGTCTTGGGCCAGGGTAAAGGTACCCCGGGCGATGGCGCGCACGTCGGTGTACTTGAAGGCCTCGTCACGGCGGGTCGGGAAGCCCAGTGCCTCGAAGCGTGCCGCCCCCGCCTGGCGACGGGCGGCGATCCAGGTCGGCTCGGCACCGCGGTTCGCGCCCCGCGCGCTCAGGGCATCGAGAAAGGTCTGTTCGTCGCTCATGCCGCGGATTCCTCCAGGACCCAGTCATAGCCGCGGGCCTCGAGTTCCAGCGCCAGCTCCTTGCCGCCGGTCTTGACGATTCGGCCATCGACCAGCACGTGCACCACGTCCGGCACGATGTGATCGAGCAGGCGCTGATAGTGGGTGACCATCAGGATGGCGCGGTTGGCATCGCGCAGGGAGTTGACGCCGTCGGCGACCACCTTCATGGCGTCGATGTCGAGGCCGGAGTCAATCTCGTCGAGCATCGCGAGCTTGGGCTGCAGTAAGAGCATCTGCAGGATCTCGTTGCGCTTCTTCTCGCCGCCGGAGAAGCCTTCGTTGACGGCGCGCTGCAGGAAGCTTGAGTCCATCTTCATGAACTGGATCTTCTCCCGCACCAGCTTCATGAACTCCGGCGCCGGGATCTCGTCCTCGCCTCGAGCCGCACGCTGGGCGTTCAGCGCCGCCTTGAGCAGATAGATGTTCTTCACCCCCGGGATCTCGACCGGATACTGGAAGCCCAGCAGCATGCCGGCGCAGGCACGCTCCTCGATGTCCATCTCCAGCACGTCCTTGCCTTCGAAGGTGATCGAGCCGCCGGTCACTTCATAGCCGTCCTTGCCGGCGATCACCGCCGACAGGGTCGATTTGCCGGCCCCGTTGGGGCCCATGATGGCATGCACCTCACCGGCATTGATCGTCAGCGAGAGGCCCTTGAGGATTTCCTTGCCTTCCACCGTGACGTGCAGGTCCTTGACTTCGAGCATGTTGACACCTTGATTCGGTTCGGGCCGCCGCGCGGCCTTGAAAGATTCGATGACTGATGACGTATACCAGGGCCGTGCGGGCTTAGCCGACGGCACCCTCCAATGTCACGTTCAGCAGCGCCTCGGCCTCGACGGCGAACTCCATCGGCAACTCCTGGAACACATCCTTGCAGAAGCCGTTGACGATCATGCTGACCGCATCCTCCTCGGAGATCCCGCGGCTCTGGCAGTAGAACAGCTGGTCTTCGCCGATCTTCGAGGTGGTCGCCTCGTGCTCGACGGTGGCGGTGCTGTTGCCGATCTCCTGATAGGGGAAGGTGTGAGCACCGCACTGATCGCCGATCAGCAGCGAGTCGCACTGGGTGAAGTTGCGTGCGCCCTTGGCCCGCGGGCCGATCTTGACCAGACCACGATAGGACTGGTTGCTGCGGCCGGCGGAGATGCCCTTGGAGATGATGCTGGAGCGGCTGCCCTCGCCAAGGTGGATCATCTTGGTGCCGGTATCGGCCTGTTGGCGACCGTTGGTCACCGCCACCGAATAGAACTCGCCGATGCTGTCCTTGCCGCGCAGGACGCAGGACGGGTACTTCCAGGTGATCGCCGAGCCGGTCTCGACCTGAGTCCAGCTGATCCGCGAGCGATCGCCGCGGCAGTCGCCGCGCTTGGTCACGAAGTTGTAGATGCCGCCCTTGCCATCCTCGTCGCCCGGGTACCAGTTCTGCACCGTGGAGTACTTGATGTAGGCATCCTCCAGTGCCACCAGCTCGACCACCGCCGCGTGCAGCTGGTTCTCGTCTCGCTGTGGCGCGGTGCAGCCCTCGAGGTAGGAGACCTGGGCCTGCTTCTCGCAGATGATCAGGGTCCGCTCGAACTGCCCGGTGTTGGCGGCGTTGATGCGGAAGTAGGTGGAGAGTTCCATCGGGCAGGTCACGCCCTCGGGGACGAAGACGAAGGAGCCGTCGGTGAACACCGCGGAATTCAGCGCCGCGAAATAGTTGTCGGCGGCCGGCACCACGGTGCCGAGATACTGCTTGATCAGCTCCGGGTAGTCGCGGATGGCCTCCGAGATCGAGCAGAAGATCACCCCGGCCTCGGCCAGCTTGTCCTTGAAGGTCGTGGTCACGGACACCGAATCGAAGACCGCGTCCACGGCGACGCCGGCCAGGGCCGCCCGCTCATGCAGCGGAATGCCGAGCTTCTCGTAGGTCTCGAGCAGCTTGGGGTCGACCTCATCGAGGCTCTGCGGACGATCCTCGTCCTTCTTCGGCGCGCTGTAGTAGGAGATCGCCTGATAGTCGATGGGCGGGTAATCGAGATGCGCCCAGGACGGTGAGGTCATCTTCAGCCACTGGTGGTAGGCCTTGAGGCGCCACTCGAGCATCCACTCCGGCTCGCCCTTCTTCTTCGAGATGAAGGCGATGGTGCTCTCGTCGAGGCCGGGCGGCATCGTGTCGCTTTCGATGTCAGTCACGAACCCTTGGGTATATTCGCGACGGACAAGCTGCTCCATTTCTTCACTTGCCATGATCTGTCTCCTCCCGGGCAATTGGAATCGAGGAATCCGGGCGTTGTACGTTAGCGACCGGCCTCGCTGGCCAGGGTCACGGATTGAATGGGAAGCCTGACCGGCAACTTGATCGGCGTGGTCTCGGCCAGATGCGCCAGGGTCACGCTGTCGAGCAGGGTGCGCACCGCAAGCGACACCCGTTGCCAGTTGTCGGACACCCCGCAGGTCGCGGCGAGATCGCAGTCGCCATCGTCCTGGCTGCACTCGGTCATGGCCACCGGGCCTTCGATGGCGGTGATGATGTCGATGGCGCTGATCTGGGAGGCCGGCCGCGCCAGGCGGTAGCCGCCCTGGGCCCCGCGCTGAGACAGCAAGAGCCCCGCCCGCACCAGCATCTTCAGCGTCTTGCTCACCGTAGGGTGCGGCAGCTGGACCGCTTCGGCCAGCTCGGCGGCGGCATGCGGCTGCTCCGGGTGACGGGCGATCTGCGCCATGACCACAGCGGCATAATCGGTCAAGCGGGACAGTTTCAGCATGGCGGCACTCCTAGAGCGCAAGGCGCGGTGGCGGTCTGCCTGGCGAGGTGGCCTCGGATTGGGGACCATTTTAGTCCTGTATAAGGACGATGTGAAGCCTTGCCCCTCGCCACCCGCCCGCCTGTCGCCAGAAAGCGGCACGATCGACGCCGATACCATCAATAATGACAACTATTATTATTTATAAATCCCATCCCCTACCCTTGCCTCAAGGCGCGAGTACCAACGCAAACACCCCCGCCGGGAAGCCCGGCGGGGGTGTTTGCGATCAGTCAGCGCGCGGTGGACGCGCCGGCTCAGGCGTCGAACGGGTTACGCAGCACGATGGTCTCGTTGCGATCCGGTCCGGTCGAGATGATATCAATGGGCGTGCCCACCTGCTCCTCGAGGAAGCTGATATAGCCCCGCGCATTGGCCGGCAGGTCTTCGACCCGCTTGACGCCGATGGTCGACTCGGTCCAGCCCGGCAGGTCGTGGTAGAGCGGCTCGATGGCCTCATAGCCCTCGGAGTCCACCGGGGTGTCCAGCACATCGCCATCCTTGCTGCGATAGCCGATGCAGACGCGGATGTTCTCCAGGCCATCGAGCACGTCGAGCTTGGTCAGGCACAGGCCGGAGACGGAGTTGATCTGCACCGCATGGCGCAGTGCCACGGCATCGAACCAACCGCAGCGACGGGCGCGGCCGGTGGTGGCGCCGAACTCGTGGCCCTTCTCGGCCAGGTGGCGACCGTGATCATCGAACAGCTCGGTGGGGAACGGGCCGGATCCGACGCGCGTGGTGTAGGCCTTGGTGATGCCCAGCACGTAGTCGAGATACAGCGGGCCGACACCGGAACCGGTGGCAGTGCCGCCTGCGGTAGTGTTGGAGCTGGTCACGAAGGGGTAGGTGCCGTGGTCGATGTCCAGAAGCGAACCCTGAGCGCCCTCGAAGAGGATGTTCTCGCCGGCCTTGCGGACATCGTGCACCAGACCCACGGTATCGCAGACCATCGGGCGCAGATCCTCGCCCATCTTCATGGCCTCGTCGAGCACCTGCTGGAAATCGACCGGCTCTTCGCCGTGATACTGGGTCAGCACGAAGTTGTGATAATCCAGCACCTCACCGAGCTTGGAGGCGAAGCGCTCACGGTGCTGCAGATCTCCAAGACGCAGGCCACGACGCGCGACCTTGTCTTCGTAGGCCGGGCCGATACCCCGACCGGTGGTGCCGATCTTGGCCACGCCGCGTGCCTTCTCGCGCGCCTGGTCCAAGCGTACGTGATAGGACAGGATCAGCGGACAGGCCGGCGACAGGCGCAGGCGCTCGCGGACCGGCACACCCTTGGCCTCCAGTTCGCGGATTTCCTTGATCAGCGCCTCCGGCGACAACACGACGCCATTGCCGATCACGCAGGTCTTGTCGTCCCGCAGAATGCCGGAAGGAATCAGGTGCAGGACGGTTTTTTCACCGTCGATGACCAGGGTATGGCCGGCATTGTGCCCGCCCTGAAAGCGCACCACTGCGGCGGCCGATTCGGTCAGCAGGTCGACGACCTTGCCCTTGCCTTCGTCACCCCATTGGGTGCCCAGTACGACTACGTTCTTGCCCATTGCTCTCGTCTCTTGATCAAAGAATCCGCCAATCGAAGCCTCATCGCCGGCCTCAGGCCAGGTGAGACACCTGCCAGTCATCACCCATGCGCACCAGCTTGCGATCGCAGCGGTGCTCGGCAGGCCCGGTGCGCTGGCCTGGCAGGGCCTGCACCACGCGTTCGCCGGCCTGACGCAGGCCTTGCACGACCTCGGCGAGGCCTGGGGCCTCATCGGCCGGGGCCCAGATGCCGTCGCAGGGAGGCTGCTGCTCCTCGAGGGTCGCCAGCAGCTTGAGGTCCATCGAGAACCCGGTGGCCGGGCGCGCGCGACCGAAGGCCCGCCCGGTATCGTCATAGCGTCCGCCCTTGGCCAGTGCCTGGCCGTAGCCCGGCACATAGGCGGCGAACATCATGCCGGTGTGATACTCATAACCACGCAGCTCGGCCAGATCGATATAGATATCGAGCTGCGGATCGGCAGCTGCCACACCCTCGCAGAGGGCGGCCAGCTGATCCAGGGCGGCGGCGACCGGGGCCGGCGCCTCGGCGAAGGCGTGACGCGCCTCGTCGAGCACCTCGAGGCCACCGTGCAGCTCGACCAGCGCAAGGAACATCTCGGCCAGGGCCGGGTCCTTGACGCTTGCCGCGACGCAGGCCGACAGCTCTCCCGGTGACTTGAGCTCCAGGGCCGCGAAGATGGCCCGCTCCTCGGCATGCCCCAGTTCGGCGGCCTGCACCAGGCTACGATAGAGGCCGATATGGCCCAGCGCCAGGTGAACCTCCTGGGCGCCGGCCGCCTTGACGCTGGACAGCGCCAGGCGAAGGATCTCCAGATCCGCCTCGAGGCCGGCATGGCCGAACAGCTCGACGCCGACCTGTACCGGGCTGCGACTGCCTTGATGCTGGTCGGACTTGGCTCGCAGCACATTGGTGCAGTAGCACAGTCTCACCGGTCCCTGACGCTTGAGGGAGTGAGCATCCATGCGCGCCACCTGCGGCGTGACGTCGGCACTGGCCCCCATCATGCGGCCAGTGAGCTGATCGGTAAGCTTGAAGGTCTGCAGGTCGAGGTCGGTACCGGTGCCGGTCAGCAGCGAGTCGAGAAACTCGAGGGGGGGCGGCATCACCTGATCGTACCCCCAGCGATGGTAGAGGTCGAGCAGCGCCCGACGCAGCTCTTCCATGCGCGCCGCCTGGGGCGGCAGCACTTCATCCATGCCGTCGGGGAGCAACCAGCGGTCAGCGATGGTCATGATCTGTCCTGCCAAGGTTGAATGGCCTATCCGGGCGCCGACCGGAATCACGAAATCTCTTAAAGGCCGCTATATCATCCACGGCCCCGAGTCGTCTGACTCACGGAAACGGTGTCGCCTGACTCGCGGCAACGCCCACAAAAAAACCGGGCAACGCCCGGTCTCAGGATTCTACCACGTTTGTGTCGGTGATGAACCCTGAGCGGGGCGCTCATCGCCCCGCTCAGCGTGCCCGGCATCGCCTGCCTAGGCGAGCACGGTCACTCGCCGCCCTGAGGCGACGGGCTCTTGAGGTAGCGGAAGAAGTCGCTCGACGGATCGAGCACCATCATGTTGCCGCCCCCGCCGAAGCTCTCGCGGTAGGCGTCGAGGCTACGCCAGAAGGAGTAGAACTCCTCATCCTGCTGATAGGCATCGGAATAGATCGCCGCGGCCTCGGCATCACCCTCACCGCGCAGCGTCTCGGAGCGGGACTGAGCCTGCGCCAGCAGCACCTGACGACGACGATCGGCATTGGCGCGGATACGCTCGGACTCTTCCTGGCCCTGCGCACGCCATTCCCGCGCCTGACGCTCACGTTCGGAGCGCATGCGCGAGTAGACCGCCGAGGAGACGTCTTCCGGCAGATCGATACGCTTGACGCGGATATCGCGGATCGCCACGCCAAGCTCGTCGCGCATCAGGCTGTCGAGCTCCTGGGTCGGACCGGTCATCAGGTCATCGCGTCGCTCGGAGATGATCTGCTGCAGGTTCAGGCGGCCGAACTGGTTACGCAGGCTCTCGTCGACGCGGGGCTGAATCAGGCGTACGGCCATCATCTCGTCTCCGGCGGTAGCCTCGTAGTAGCGGGTCGGGTTCACCACCTGCCACTTGACGTAGGAGTCGACGATCACCGCCTTCTGCTCGAGGGTCAGGTAGCGGCTGGCGTCGGTATCCAGCGTGAGCACACGGGTATCGAAGGTCCTCACCGTCTGGGTGATCGGAATCTTCACGTGCAGGCCAGGCTGAATGTTCTCCTCGATGACCTCACCGAAGCGCAGCTTAACCGCACGCTCGGTCTCATCGACGATGTACAGGCTGTTACTGGCCAACCAGGCGACGGCTGCGAGGCCGCCGACGATCAGCAGGGAGCGATTATTGATCATTACCGGCCCTCCCTCTGGATACCGCTGGTGCTATTGCTGGAACCTGAACTGCGACTGGACTGCTGGCCCTGGCCACGCAGGCGCTCCAGCAGCTGAGGGTCGATATCCTGAGCATTGGCATCCTGGTTGTTCTGACCGCTCTGCCCCGACTTGCTGCCCGAACGCAGCTGATCCAGCGGCAGGTACATCATCGGGCTGGACTCGGCATCGACCAGCACCTTGTCGGTACGGCCCAACACTTCGCTCATGGTGTCGAGGTAGAGGCGTTCACGCATCACACCCGGAGCGCCCTTGTACTGGGTCAGCAGCGAATTGAAGCGGTTGGCCTTACCCTGCGCCTCGGCCACCACCGATTCCCGATAGCCCTGGCCCTGTTCGATCAGACGCTGCGCCTGCCCCTGGGCGGCGGGAATGATCGCGTTGGCATAGGCCATGGCCTCGTTGATGGTGCGCTGGCGATCCTCGCGGGCACGAATCACATCATCGAAGGCGTCCTGCACAGCATCCGGCGGCGCGGTCGATTCGATGTTGATGGTCTGCAAGAGCAGCCCCGTGCCATAGCTGTCCAGATAGGACTGCAGGCGACTGCTCACCGCACTGCCGAGGATCTCACGACCGGAGGTCAGGATATCGATCATCTCGGTGCCGCCGACCACATGGCGAAGCGCGGAGTCCAGGGCATTCTCGAGACTCACCTCGGGATTGCGGACATTAAGCACGAAATCACGCGGATTGGAGACCTGATACTGAGCCGAGATCTCGACGGATACGATGTTCTCGTCTTCGGTCAGCATCGACTGTGTCTGGGTCAGGGAACGCACCCGGGTCACGTTGACCATGCGCACCTCATCCACCAGCGGCGGATTCCAGTGCAGGCCCGGCGTCACGATCTCCTGGAACTTGCCGAAGCGCAGCACCACCCCGCGCTCGGACTGATCGACCAGATAGAAGCCCGACGCGGCCCAGACGGCCAACGCGATCACGATCAAGAGGCCCGGCAAGGCGAAGGTATTGCGGCGACCGCCTCCCGGCTTGCCTCCGCCGCCGCCCCGCTTGCCGCGCCCACCCAGCAGACCATTGATCTTGTCCTGGAACTTCTTCAGGGCTTCGTCGAGGTCGGGAGGCCCCTGATTGTTGCCTCCACCCCCATTGCCGCCGCCGCTCCCGCCGCGCCGGCCGCCCCCGCTCCAGGGGTCGTGCTGGTTGCCTCCACCAGGCTCATTCCAAGCCATACGTACTCTCCACTCTGCGTTGACTGCGTCCTGCGCCGAGGCGAAACCTCGACGCGACATGCGATGCGATCGTCATGCCCTGTTCGGTTGCCCGGCCATACTGCCGGCAGCGGCAAAAACCATCTTGCCCTGTCGGGCGGGTATCAGAAAACCCTTATGGCTCCCAGACCGGCTTTTCCTGCTCCTCGGGCGGCAAATAGGCCTCGGCCCTTTCACCGAGGCGTGCCATCAGCTGCATGAACTCGCGCCTGGGCAGGCGAATGTCGAGCAGCGAGCGGCCCTGCTCATCGAAACGCTCCTCGCGCACCGCACCCAGCTCGTGCAGGCCGGCGCGCAGCTTGCCCTGCTCCGGCGCCAGCGCCAGAGAGGTATCGAGCACGTCCTCGGCGAGGCACTCGGACAGCGCCTGCTGGAGCAGATCGAGGCCCAGGCCCTGTTGCGCCGAGACCCATACCGACACCGGGCGGCCCTCGCCGTCGCGCTCGATACGCGGCGCGCTGTCGAACAGGTCGATCTTGTTCATCACCCGCAGGCACGGCACCTCATCGGCCCCGATCTCCTCGAGCACGCCTTCGACCTGGGCCACGTTGAGCTCACGATCCGGGTCGGCGGCATCGATCACGTGCACCAGCAGGCTGGCCTCGGCGGCTTCCTGCAGGGTGGCACGGAAGGCCTCGACCAGCTTGTGGGGCAGGTGGCGGATGAAGCCCACGGTATCGGCCAGCACCACCGGCCCCACGTCCTCGATCTCGAGCCGACGCAGGGTCGGGTCGAGGGTCGCGAACAGCTGGTCGGCGGCGTAGACGCTGGCCTCGGTCACGCTGTTGAACAGCGTCGACTTGCCGGCGTTGGTGTAGCCCACCAGCGAGACGCTGGGAATCTCCGCACGCGCCCGGGCGCGGCGATTCTGCTCGCGTTGGGAGCGGACCTTGTCGAGGCGCTTGTGAATCGCCTTGATGCGTCCGCGCAACAGGCGACGGTCGGTCTCGAGTTGCGTCTCGCCGGGGCCACGCAGGCCGATGCCGCCCTTCTGGCGCTCGAGGTGGGTCCAGCCACGCACCAGGCGCGTGGACATGTACTCGAGCTGCGCCAGTTCGACCTGCAGCTTGCCTTCATGGGTGCGCGCACGCTGGGCGAAGATGTCGAGGATCAGCCCGGTACGGTCGAGCACCCGGCACTTCAACGCCTGCTCGACGTTGCGCTGCTGGGAAGGACTCAGGGCATGATTGAAGATCACCAGCTCGGCATGGTGAATCTCGCGCAGCTCCTTGAGCTCCTCGAGCTTGCCACTGCCGATGAAGGTGCGGGAATCGGGCCGGCTCCGGCTGCCCTGCATCAGGGTAGCCGGCTCGGCACCGGCGGAGCGCACCAGCTCGAGGAATTCCCCCGGGTCTTCGCGCTCCTGCTCGTCCTGGAAGTCGACATGGACGAGGATCGCCGTCTCTCCGGCGTCGGGACGTTCAAAAAACAATCAGTACCTCGTGATCAGCTTTCCTGGGCCACCGCAGGGTCCTGGGCGGGCAGGCGCACGTTGCGCGACGGCACGACCGTCGAGATTGCGTGCTTGTACACCATCTGGCTGACGGTATTACGCAGCAGGATCACGAACTGGTCGAAGGACTCGATCTGTCCCTGCAGCTTGATACCGTTGACCAAGAAGATCGATACCGGAATGCGCTCCTTGCGCAGGATGTTCAGGTACGGGTCTTGGAGGGATTGCCCCTTGGACATTTTGCTCTCCCTAATCTGTCTCTTAGCTTGATGTCGTTTTTATCGGCCCCGGTGCAGGCTTGGCCCTTCCGTGGCACGGGTCGTGTGCGGTTCGAAAAGTGCGAACCAATCCAACCGCCTATCTTACGCTATGTCCCGCAGCGGCGCACGAGATTCAGGACCTCGTCGAGCAGGGCTGCGCCCTGGCTATCGAGCCAGTGCAGGTCAGGCCAGCGCCGCAGCCAGGTCAGCTGGCGCTTGGCCAGCTGCCGGGTCGCGATCACCCCGCGCTCGCGAAGCTCCTCCCGACCGTAGTGGCCCTCCAGATGCTCCCAAGCCTGACGATAACCGACGCTCTTCATCGAGGGCAGTCCCGGATGCAGGTCGGCTCGCTCGCGCAGGGCGGCGACTTCCTCGAGGAAGCCCTGGGCCAGCATGGCATCGAAGCGCCGGGCAATGCGGGCATGCAGCACGCTGCGATCCGCAGGGGACACGGCGATGGACAGCGTACGATAGGGAAAGGTTTCACGACGCTGCTCGCGCCACAGCGCCGTCATCGAACGACCAGTGATGCGCTGCACTTCCAGCGCCCGCATCAGCCGCTGGGGATCGTTGGCATGGATGCGCGCCGCCGAGTCCGGATCGACTTCGGCGAGCGCCTCATGCACCGCGGAAAGCCCCCGTTCGGCGGCCAGCGCCTCGATGCCGGCGCGCACCTCGGGGTCACTGCTCGGCAGGTTGGCCACCCCCTCGGTGAGGTGCTTGTAATACATCATGGTGCCGCCGACCAGCAGCGGAATGCCGCCGGCCTGGCTGATGGCGGCCATCTCGCCCAGCGCATCCTGGCGAAAGTCCTCCGCCGAGTAGGGCTCGGCGGGATCGCGAATATCGATCAGGCGATGCGGTGCCCGGGCCAGCTCCTCGGGGCTCGGTTTGGCGGTACCGATGTCCATGCCGCGATAGACCATCGCCGAGTCGACGCTGATCAGCTCACAGCCCAGGCGCTCGTGCAGCGCCATCGCCAGGTCGGTCTTGCCCGCCGCGGTGGGGCCCATCAGCAGGATCGCCAGCGGGCGATCATCCGCCTCACCGTTCGTTGTCATCGTGCTCATCATTGCCCCCGCAGGAAACGCTTGTCGAGCTCGTGCATCGACATCTCGAACCAGGTCGGACGGCCGTGATTGCACTGTCCGCTGCGCTCGGTGCGCTCCATGTCGCGCAGCAGGGCATTCATCTCGGCGATCGACAGCCGGCGGTTGGCGCGCACGCTGCCGTGGCAGGCCATGGTGGAAAGCAGCTCGTTGATTTGGGCCTCGAGGCGGTCCGAGCGGCCGTAGCGCTCGAGATCGCCGAGCATGTCACGAATCAGCGGCTCGACATCCGCATCGGCCAGCAGAGTCGGCACCTGACGCACCAGCAGCGTCTCGGGGCCGGCCACGTCGAGCTCGACCCCAAGGCGGGTGAAGGCCTCGCGCTCGGCCTCGGCGGTGGCCACCTCGGCAGGACTCGCCGCCAGCGACACCGGTACCAGCAGCGGCTGAGCCTCCAGGGCATCGCCGTGCACCTGCGTCTTCATGCGCTCGTAGGTGATCCGTTCGTGGGCGGCGTGCATGTCCACCACCACCATGCCCCGCTCGGTCTGGGCGAGAATATAGACCCCGTGCAGCTGGGCCACGGCGTAGCCCATGGGGGGCGCCTGGGTGGCATCGTCTTCGGCCATGGGCGGCACGGGCGTCCGGGCGGCCCTGGCCTCCTCCCGCTCGGCCAGCGCCGTGCCGGCGGCCACGCCTCCCGGCGGGCTGGCCTGGGGGGTCAGCAGGCTCTCTTCATGATCCGGGTGCAGGGCATGATAGCCCGCCATGAACTCGCGGACCTTGCTGGCGCCGGGGTGGCGCTCCTCACTTGCCGGACGCAGCGCCATCGGTTGCTGTTGCCAGCGACCGCCCTCACCCGCCTCGTTGGCTTCACTCGCCTGACCGGCAGCCGCCCCCATCCGGGGAGAGCCCTGCGCGTCAACCGCGGCCGCAGCGCTCGCCTCCTCCCCGCTGCCTTCCGAGCCGGGAGCGTCGCTGTTGGGGCGCACCTCGCCCAGTGCCCGATGCAGGCTCGAGAACAGGAAGTCGTGCACCAGCCGGCCATCGCGGAAGCGCACCTCGTGCTTGGTGGGGTGCACATTGACATCGACCACCGAGGGGTCGAGCTCCAGGTAGAGCACGAACACCGGGTGGCGGCCGTGGAAGAGCACGTCCCGATAGGCCTGACGGACCGCGTGCGCCACCAGACGGTCACGCACCACCCGGCCGTTGACGAAGAAATACTGCTGATCCGCCTGGGCTCGGGCATGGGTCGGCAGACCCACCCAGCCCGAGAGACGCAGGCCGCTGGCCTCGATATCCAGGTGCAGGGCGTTGTCCAGGAACTTGCGGCCGAGCAGTGCCCCGATACGCCGCTCCCGGGAGGCATCGTCATCGCCGGGGCGCAGCTGGTGGAGGGTCTTCTGGTTGTGGCGCAGGGTCCAGCCGATGTCGAAGCGCGACAGGGCCAGACGCCGGAAGGCCTCCTCGACGTGGCCGAACTCGGTCTTCTCGGTGCGCAGGAACTTGCGCCGCGCCGGGGTATTGAAGAACAGATCCCGCACGATCACCGAGGTGCCGCGAGGATGCGGGGCCGGGGTGACACGGGCTTCCATGCGCCGGCCCTCGGCCACTACCCGCCAGCCCTCGCGAGGATCATCGCTGACGTTCGAGGTCAGCTCCAGCCGCGAGACCGCACTGATGGAGGCCAGCGCCTCGCCACGAAAACCGAGGCTCGCCACCCCCTCGAGGTCGTCGAGGGAGGTGATCTTGCTGGTCGCGTGGCGAGCCAGCGCCAGCGGCAGGTCGCTTTCGCCGATGCCCGAGCCATCGTCACGCACCTTGATCAGCCGGGCACCGCCCGCCTCGAGCTCCAGTTCGATGCGCCGGCTGCCGGCATCGATGGCATTCTCGACGAGTTCCTTGATCACCGAGGCGGGGCGCTCGACCACCTCACCGGCGGAGATCTGGTTGGCCAGGCGCGGATCGAGCACCTGGATGGCATGCCTGTCTGTCATAGCATCTCTGATATTACTGAAAGGGAGCCGCCCGTGGCCGCCGCGCGACTGCACGGCACCTGCCCCGCGGGCGGCGCAGCTCAGGAGTTCGGAATGCGCAGCACCTGTCCCACCCGAATGGCATCCCCATTGATCTCGTTGGCCTGCTTGAGCATGGCCAGCGACACCTGATGGCGGGCGGCGATCTCGGAAAGCGTATCACCGGGCTGGATGCGGTACTCGTTGCTGGCTTGGCCGCGGCCCTGATCCCGCCGCCAGGCCAACAGGCTACCCGGCGGCGGATTGCGCGAGAAGTGCGCCTCGATACCCGAGAAGACCGCCTGCGCCAGCCCCCGCTGATGCGAGGGATCCCGCAGGCGACGCTCTTCCTGGGGGTTGGAGATGAAGCCGGTCTCGACCAGCAGCGAGGGAATGTCCGGCGACTTCAGGACCACGAAACCCGCCTGCTCGACTCGCGGCTTGTGCAGCGGATTGACCCGCTTGAGGCGATCGAGCACCTGCCCACCGATGGCCAGGGAATCATTGAGGGTCGCCGTCATGGTCAGGTCCAGGAGCACCCCCCGCAGCACCTCGTCCTTGTCACGGAGCGACAGGTTGCCGTCCACACCGCCGATCAGGTCGGCCCGGTTCTCGCTGTCGGCGAGCCACTTGGCGGTCTCCGAGGTAGCCCCCCGCTGCGACAGGGCGAACACCGAACTGCCCTTGGGCCGCGCGCTGGAGAAGGCATCGGCATGGATCGAGACGAAGAAGTCGGCCTTCTGTTCGCGGGCGATGCGGGTCCGCTCCCGCAGGCCGATATAGTAGTCGCCGTCACGAATCAGCACGCCGCGAAAGCCGGGCGCGTCGTCGATGATGCGCTTCAGCACGCGGGCGATGTCGAGCACCACGTCCTTCTCGCGGGTACCGCTGCCGCCGATGGCTCCCGGGTCCTCGCCGCCATGGCCGGCATCCACGGCGATGATGATGTCGCGCTTGGGATGCGGAGCGGCCTTGGCCTGACCGGTCGATGCCGCCGGCCGGGCATCCTGCTGCTGGGCACGGATCATGTCCTCGATGGGATCCTCGACCGGGCTCTCCCCCGGGTACTCGAGATCCACCACCAGACGGTGACCGTACTGATCGTTGGGGCTCAGGGAAAAGTGGCGGGGCTCGACGCGACGCGCGAGGTCCAGCACCACCCGAAGGTCGTCGCCATCGCGCACCCCGGTGCGCACGGCGGTGATGGCGCTGCCCTCCAGGTTCAGGGCCCCGCTGTCGGTCTCGAGTCGACTGTCGACGAGATCGATCACCAGCCGGTCGGGGCTGTCCAGGGTGAAGACGTCCGCCTCGACCGGCGAGGACAGATCGAACACCAGGCGCGCATGATCGGGTGCCGCCCACAGACGCAGGTTGTCCACGTCGGCGGCCATGACGGAGCCCCCGCCCAGCGCCGCCAGCAGGCCGGCCGCCGCGACCAGCGGCCTCAGGCCGCGATGCCCCCGACCGAGAAGGGTAGCGATCCAGTTCATGATGTCGTCGATACGTCCTTGGTGTCGGCCCAGTCGGCGAGCCGTGCCAGCACCGCCCGCCCCCAGTCGCTTCCGGCTTCGAGGATGGCCTCACGACCCTGTGTCAGGACCTCGAGCCGCACGCTGAGGTCGGGAGATGGTAGCCACCCCGCCCCCCGGCTCGGCCACTCGATCAGGCTCAGCTGATCGTCGCCCAACAGGTCGCGGGCGCCCATGAACTCGAGCTCCTCGGGATCGCCCAGCCGGTAGAGGTCGAAGTGCTGGAGATGGACATCGCCCAGCTCATAGGGCTCGACCAGCGTATAGGTCGGGCTCTTGACCGCCCCCTGATGCCCATAGGCGCGCAGCACGCCCCGGGTCAAGGTGGTCTTGCCCGCGCCCAGCTCGCCTTCCAGATGGACCTGACCGCGCCCCTTGAGGGCGCCCCCCAGCGCTTCGCCGAAGGCCACCTGCGTCTGTTCATCCGGAAGTATCACGTGCATCTGATGTCCTGCCATTGATCAATCGTCGCGCATAGGATGCCAGATCACCGGCCAGCAAACCACGCTCCCCGCTGGCCGCCGCGGCCTGATCCGCCGCACGTGCGTGCAGCACCACACCAAGCCGTGCCGCCGCGGGCAGGGAGAGCCCCTGAGCAATCAGCGCCCCCAGCAGGCCGGACAGCGCATCGCCCATGCCGCCGCTGGCCATGCCCGGGTTGCCGAAGGGGCAGACCGCCAGGCCCGCCTCGTCGGCGATCAGGCTGCCGGCGCCCTTGAGCACCGCCACGCCGCCACGCCGTTCGACCAGCTCTCGCACCGCCGCCGGGCGATCGGCCTGAATCGCCGCCCCGCTGCTGGCGAGCAGCCTCGCCGCCTCGCCCGGGTGCGGAGTCAGCAGCCAGTCATCGCGCTTGAGCGTGGGCCAACGACTGACCAGCAGGGTCAGGGCATCGGCATCCACCACCAGCGGCTTGCCGGCGCTCAGCGCTGCCTGCAGCATGGCCTGCCCCCAGGCACCGAGCCCCAGGCCCGGCCCGACCACCAGTACCGTCGCAGTGTCTAGCAGCACTCCGAGATCACTGGCGCCACGCACACCATGCACCATCACCTCCGGACAGCGCACAAGGCTCGCCGTGACATGCTCGGGGGCGGTGGCCAGGCTCACCTTGCCGGCACCGAGACGCGCCGCGGCCTGACTCGCCAGCAGCGCGGCCCCACCGAAGCCCGGCGCCCCGCCGATCACCAGCAAATGACCGAAGTTGCCCTTGTGGCTATCCCGCGGGCGCGGCGGCAGTGCCGTCTCGCCACCGAGCCGCCAGGCTGCCGGCACCAGATCCTCATGGCCGAGCGGCTCCACCCCCAGCGCCTCGAGCCGCACCTCGCCACTGAAGGCAGGCCCGGCGCCGGTATGCAGGCCGAGCTTGTCGGCGATAAAGGTGACCGTCAGGCTGGCTCGCACCGCCGAGCCCAGCATCGCGCCGGTATCCGCCGAGAGCCCCGAGGGAATATCCACGGCCAGCACCGGCCGTGCGCTTGCATTGATCGCCTCGATCGCGGCGGCAAAGGGCGCACGCACCTCGCCGGTCAGACCCGTGCCGAGCAGGGCATCGACGATCAGCTCGCCGTTAAGCTCGGCCTGGGGCGTCCAGGGACTGGCGGCGACGCCGGCCTGACGGGCCATCATCGCCGCCCGGGCGGCATCGCCCTCAAGCGACGCCGGATCGCGGAGGCTATAGAGCTGCACTTCGAGGCCGTCGAGGGCCGCCAGCGCGGCGATCACATAGCCATCACCGGCATTGTTGCCGGCGCCGCACAGCACGCTCAGGCGCTTGACCGCCGGCCAGCGCCCACGCAACGTCCCATAGGCCGCCATGGCGGCACGCTGCATCAGCGCAAAGCCCTCGATGCCTGCGGCGATGGTGCGTCGATCCAGCTCCCTGACCTGGGCGGCCCGATAGAGCGGGCGTCCTGCCTCTTCCTGCATGCTTGGCTCCTCGATGACGACATCCAGAGACTAGTGTAGGGTGTGGGCGCTTGTCGCCCACTCGACACTTCAGCCATTGTTTTCAGACGCAATCCCAGCCACTACCCCAGCCGTGACACTCTCGCCCATGTCGACCACCGCCCCTTCTACGCACAAGCTTTCCGACACGGATCTGGCCGCACTTGCCACGCGGATCAAGACCTGGGGCCGCGAACTGGGCTTCCAGGAGGTCGGCATCACCGACACGGATCTTGAAAGCCACGAGCGCTATCTCGAGCGCTGGCTCGCGGCGGGGCATCATGGCGAAATGGGATTCATGGCCAAGCACGGCACCAAGCGCACACGCCCGGAAGAGCTGGTGCCCGGCACCCTGCGGGTGATCAGCGTGCGCATGGACTACCTGCCCCCCGAGGTCGAGACCACCAAGGTGCTGGGAAAGCCCGACACCGCCTATGTGTCGCGCTATGCGCTGGGCCGGGACTATCACAAGCTGATACGGAAGCGCCTCGCTCACCTCGCCAAGCGCATCGAAGCCGAGGTAGGGCCCATCGGCTACCGGGCCTTCGTCGATTCGGCACCGGTGATGGAGCGTGCCCTGGCACAGAAGGCCGGTCTCGGCTGGTTCGGCAAGAACGCCATGCTGATTCACCCGCGTGCGGGCTCGCAGTTCTTCCTGGGCGAGCTCTACACCGACCTGCCGCTACCCACAGATGCGCCCTTCGACACCGAGCACTGCGGCAAGTGCTCGGCATGTCGCACCGCCTGCCCCACCGACGCCATCGTCGATGACAAGGTCATCGACTCGCGGCGCTGCATCTCCTACCTGACCATCGAGCTCGATGGCGCCATTCCCGAACAGTACCGGGAGGCGATGGGCAACCGGGTCTACGGCTGCGACGACTGCCAGCTGGTCTGCCCCTTCACTCGCTTCACCCGGGTAAGCCAGGAAGACGACTTCGCCCCGCGCCACGACCTGGACCGCATCGCGCTGACGCGGCTGTTTGCCTGGAGCGAGGAGGAGTTTCTGGACAAGACCGCGGGCAGTGCGATCCGGCGCATCGGCTACGTGCGCTGGCTGCGCAACCTGGCGGTTGGACTCGGCAACGCGCCCTGGAGCGAAGCCGTGGAAGCCGCCCTCAAGGCACGGCTGGCCTACCCCTCCGACCTGGTGCGCGAGCACGTGCGCTGGGCGCTCGCACGGCAGCGGGACAAGCGCGCTCAGCGCATTCTCTAAGCTCCAGCGCCAGAGCCCAACGCTAGACTCCTGACGCTGGGCACCTTGCCAACGAGGGACCTCCAAGCCCCTCGGCGAAGGTGGCGAGTACCCTCCTGCCCTATCTCAGGGCGTTACTCTTCCTCGTCACGCACCTGAGTCGGCGGCTGCAGGAAGGTCTGGCGGTAGTGAGCCAGCTCGGCGACGGACTCACGGATGTCATCCAGCGCCTGGTGAGTGCCCTTCTTTTCGAAGCCGGCCAGCGCACCCGGGTTCCAGCGTTTGGCCAGCTCCTTGAGGGTCGAGGGATCGATGTTGCGATAATGGAAGAACTCGAGCAGCGTGGGCATCTCACGCTCGAGGAAGCGCCGGTCCTGGTGCACGCTGTTGCCACACATCGGCGAACTGCCCGGCGCCACGTGGGCCGCCAGGAACTCGAGGGTCTGGCGCTCGGCCTCGGCGGTATCGATGGGGCTCTGCTTGACCCGCTCGATCAGCCCCGAGGCGCCATGAGTCTTCTGGTTCCAGTCATCCATGCCGGCCAGCAGAGCGTCAGGCTGATGGACGGCGAGCGCCGGGCCTTCGGCGATAAGGTTCAGCTCGCTGTCGGTGATCAGGGTGGCGATCTCGATGATGCGCTCGCGGTTCGGATCGAGACCGGTCATCTCCAGATCGATCCAGATCAACAGGTCATTACGCGGCGCGCCTTGCTCATCGGCCATGGTGGGGTGTCTCCTGGGTGGGTACAATGAACGCCATTGTACAGACCCATGGGCCCGCATGAGCAAACGCAAGTTGACCCGCCAGCAGCGCTGGCGCATCGAGAAGATCCAGGCCGAGCGCACCAAGCGCGCGAGCCGCCACGACGTCGATGACGACGCCGCCCTCGGCGCCGGCGAATACGGCCCCGAGCGCGAGGGCCGGGTGATCGCTCACTTCGGCCGCAGCCTCGACGTCGCCGCCGGCGAGGATGCCACCCACTACCGCTGCCATCTGCGCGCCAACCTCGAGAGTCTGGTCACCGGCGACCGGGTGATCTGGCGCCTGGGCGAGGAAGGCAGTGGCGTGGTGGTGGCGCGGCGCGAGCGGGACAACGTCCTCGAGCGCCCCGATGCCCGTGGCCAGCTCAAGCCGGTGGCGGCCAATATCGATCAGATCCTGATCGTCTTCGCCGTCGAGCCCGCGCCCCATGCCAACCTGATCGATCGCTACCTGGTAGCCGCCGAGGCCACCGGCATCGCCCCGGTGCTGGTGCTCAACAAGATCGACCTGCTGCCCGAGGGCGGCGGCGACCTCAAGGTGCTGCTCGAGCGCTATGCGGCCCTGGGCTATCCAGTGGTCGAGGCCAGCACCCAGCATGAGGACGGCCTCGAAGCCCTGCACGCCCGATTGACCGACCGCACCTCGGTGTTCGTCGGCCAGAGCGGGGTGGGCAAGTCCTCGCTTATCGATCGCCTGCTGCCCGATGAGGCACTGCGCATCGGCGCGCTCTCCGAGGATTCCCGCAAGGGTACCCACACCACCACGACCGCCCGCCTCTATCGGCTGCCCTCGGCCGACGACGCTGAGCTGATCGACTCGCCGGGCATCCGCGAGTTCGGCCTCGGTCACCTGACCGAGGACGAGGTCACTCAGGGCTTCATCGAGTTTCACGATCATCTCGGCCATTGCCGCTTTCGCGACTGCCGCCATCGCCAGGAACCGGGCTGTGCCCTGCTGGCCGCCGTGGAGCGCGGCGAGATCGACCCGACCCGCTTCGACAGCTACCGGCGCATCCTCGCAAGCCTCAACGACACAAGTCGCTGAGGCTTGCGTGTCGCGCCGTTAGAAACCAGCCCGGCGGCTGTGCCATTATCTTGGCATTCCCTGATACACCGTGAGGCGTGACCCATGAGCTCCGAAGACAACCTGCTTTCGCTGATCGTCGAGCCCGAGCAACTCGAGGCGAGCCTCGGCCACCCGGACCTGCTGATCATCGACGTCCCGGCGAAGGCCGACAGCTACCTCGAGGGCCATGTGCCCGGCGCGGTGTTTCTCGACCACCAACACCTGCTGTGCGGCAGCGGTGACGTGCCCAATGAGACGCCGAGCGTCGAGCAGCTCTCAGCGCTGTTCTCCTCACTGGGGCTTCATCGCGACACCCATGTGGTGGCCTACGACGACGAGGGCGGTGGCTGGGCCGGGCGCCTGCTGTGGACCCTAGAGCTGATCGGCCACACCCGCTACTCCTATCTCAACGGCGGCATCCATGCCTGGCGCCAGGCGGGGCTCGCCACTGAAACCACGCCCAACGAGACCACGCCCAGCCACTACGAGGCGGAAATCCTGCACCCGGACGTGAGCATCGACGCTGAGGCGATTCAGGAGCGCCTGGGCGACAAGGGCTTCGCCGTCTGGGATGCGCGCTCGCGGGCCGAATATGACGGCGAAAAGGGTCAGAACAAGCACCTCGGCCATATCCCCGGCGCGGTCAACCTGGACTGGCTGGACGTCATGGACCGCGACAACGCCCTGCGCCTGCGCGACTATGCCGAACTCGTCACCGAACTCGAGGCCCTGGGCCTGACTCCCGACATGGAGGTGGTCACCCACTGCCAGAGCCACCACCGCAGCGGCCTGACCTGGCTTGCCGGCAAGGCCTTGGGCTTTACCGAGATGCGCGCCTACCCCGGTTCCTGGAAGGACTGGGGCAACCGCGACGACACCCCGATCGAACACTGATCACCCCATGATCGACGACCTATCGAACACCAACGGACGCCCTACGTGACCCGCGACAAGCTGTTTGCCCTGATCCAGTACCCCCTGCCCCACCACCTGATTTCCCGGATGGTGGGTTGCCTTGCCGAGACCCGCCTGGGCTGGCTGAAGAATGTCCTGATTCGCGCCTTCATCAAGCGCTTCAAGGTCGACATGGAAGAAGCGGCCGAGCCGGACCCGACCGCCTATGCCTGCTTCAACGACTTCTTCACCCGGGCGCTGCGCAAGGGCGCGCGCCCCATCGCCGAGGGGATGGTATCGCCGGCCGATGGCACCCTCTCCCAGTTCGGGCGTACCCATCATGGCACCCTGATCCAGGCCAAGGGCCAGGCCTACTCGCTGACCAGCCTCCTGGGCGGCGACATGCACCGTGCTGCCCCCTTCCGCCAGGGCAGCTTCGCCACCGTCTACCTGTCGCCCAGCGATTACCACCGGGTGCACATGCCGCTGGCCGGCACCCTCAAGGAGATGGTCTATGTGCCGGGGCGCATCTTCTCGGTCAACCAGGCCACCGCCGACCATGTGCCGGGACTGTTCGCCCGCAACGAACGGCTGGTGTGCATCTTCGATACCGAGGAAGGGCCGCTGGCCATGGTGCTGGTGGGCGCGATGATCGTTGCCGCCATCGAGACGGTATGGGCCGGCCAGATCACCCCGCTGAGCGATCAGGTGCAGCGCATTCGCTTCGACGAACCGATTACCCTCGAGAAGGGGGCCGAGATGGGTCGCTTCAAGCTCGGCTCGACGGTCGTGATGTGCTTCGGCCACGAGGCCAGCTTCGATGCTGCCAGCCTCGATGCCAACGTGCGCATGGGCGAGCGCCTCGGCGAGATTCCGAAGCACGCACCTCAGACCTCCTGAGGAATCCTCCACAAGAGACCTCCTGACGGCGGCGCAACGATCCAGCTTTCGAGCACTACCTACCCCGAAGTCACAAGAAAACGCCCCCGCGGGCTCGGTATGCCCGAGCGCGCGGGGGCGCCTTGTCCTGGCTGTCGACGGCTTCGCTTGCCCCCTCAGCAGCGCGGCGTCGAGAAGGCCATCACCTCGGCGACGCTGCCCTTGCCAAGCGCCAGCTGGAAAAGCCGATCGAGGCCCAGGGCAACGCCGCTGCCCGCGGGCATGCCTGAACGAAGCGCCGCCACCAGACGCTCATCGACGTCCACTTCCGGCTTTCCAAGCGCCCGACGGTCGGCATTGTCCTCATGAAAACGCGCCTGCTGCTCGCAGGCGTCGGTCAGTTCGTCATAGCCGTTGGCGAGTTCCAGCCCATCGAGGTAGACCTCGAAACGCGAGGCCACCCAGGCGCCGTCCTCCGGATCCTGATGGCGCCGAGCCAGCGCCGCCTGGCTGGCCGGGTAGTCGGTCACCACCTCGAGGCCGTCAACGCCCAGCGTGGGCTCGATGGAAAGGCTCATCAGCAGATCCAGGCAATCGTCCCGGCCGGCGTCGGCCATATCGAGTCCGCCCTGCTCCGTCGCCAGCGCCTGCAGGGTCTCGAGCTCGACCGTGAAGGGGTCGATGGCGAGGCGCTCGCGGAAGAGGTCGCGATAGTGGTGCCGTCGCTGCGGGCCGGGATCATGGGGCAGCACGTCGCGGATCAGGGCATCGGTCTCGTCGATCAAGGCGGTCAGCGAGAAGCCCGGTCGATACCACTCGAGCATGGTGAACTCGAGGTTGTGGCGCCTACCCACTTCCCCGTCACGAAAGCTGCGGGCGAGCTGGAAGATGGGCCCGCTGCCGGCGGCCAGCAGGCGCTTCATGTGAAATTCCGGCGAGGTCTGCAGCCACAACCGCTCCCTACCCGCGGGGGTCGTCGCCTCGCAGGACAGGGAATCGAGGTGCACATCGGTGCTGCCGCCATGGCCAAGCATCGGCGTCTCGACCTCGAGCACGTCGCGCGCGGCGAAGAAGGCGCGCACCTGCCCCATCAGTCTCGCCCGATCGTGCAGGGTCTTAAGGCTTGCCGAGGGTTGCCAGTCGGTGGCCATACCGGTCTCCTTTATCGATGTTGCGAATCCCGAAACGACGACGCGACCACATCGGCGATGTGGTCGCGTCGAACAGACTCTGAGCTGGCGCCCTCTTCGAGCGATGCTCAGGCAAGGCGAAGCCTGGTGAGGCGGCGGCGTTTAGCAACGCTAATCGAGCACGCCGAGCCAGGATTCAACGCCGCATGAGTAAGCGCAGACAGGGCCCCTCGTCAGGCGCGAGAGACGTAATCGCCGGAACGGGTATCGATCTTGAGCACCTCGCCTTCATTGATGAACAGCGGCACGCGGACCACGGCACCGGAGGACAGGGTCGCCGGCTTGGAACCGCCCTGGGCGGTGTCGCCCTTGAGGCCGGGGTCGGTCTCGGTGACTTCAAGCTCGATGAAGTTCGGCGCCGTAACGGTGATGGCATTGTCGTTCCACAGCGTCACGGTGTAGGGCACCTGCTCCTTGAGCCACTTCTCGGTGTCAGCCAGGGCGCGCTTCTCGACCGCGTACTGCTCGAAGGAGCCGTCGGTCTTCATGAAGTACCACATGTCGCCGTCGTTGTAGAGATACTCCATCTCCAGTTCGAGGACATCGGCGGCCTCGAGGGAATCGCCAGACTTGAAGGTGCGCTCCCAGACACGGCCGGTCATCAGGTTGCGCAGCTTGACGCGGTTGAAGGCCTGCCCCTTGCCCGGCTTGACGAAGTCGTTCTCCACGATCGCGCAGGGGTCGCCATCGAGCATCACCTTCAGACCGCCCTTGAATTCGTTGGTAGAATAGCTCGCCATGATTCCTCACCGATAGTTGGTCACGCCGGCCAGTTGCCGGACGTGAATCGAAAATGTGACGCGGGCTCAGGCCCTCGCCCTCTGATAGTGTGTGCGCATGATAACCCGAAGCCCTGCCAATGTGCAGATTGCAACCGATCTCGCCTCCTCGCCCGCCTCTCAGCCCGCCTCGCCGGCCTGGCAGCGCCAGCTGGCCGAGGTGATACGCGACCCCGCCGAACTGTGCCGCCGCCTGGGGCTTGACGACGATGCCCTGCCCGGTGCTCGAGACGGCCATGCGCTGTTCGAGGTGCGCGTTCCCGAGGCCTACCTCTCCCGCATCCGGCCGGGCGACCCAGGCGACCCTCTGCTGCGTCAGGTCCTGCCGCTGGGCGCCGAGGCCGATACGGTGAACGGCTTCGTCGCCGATCCCCTCGAGGAGGCCGACCACACCCCGCGCCGTGGGCTGATCCACAAGTACGCCGGCCGCGTGCTGCTGATCGCGAGCCCCGCCTGTGCCATCAACTGCCGCTACTGTTTCCGCCGGCACTTCCCCTATCAGGAGAACTCGCCCTCCAGGGCGCAGTGGCAGGAGACCCTCGACTACCTTCACGGGGACCCGTCGATCCATGAGGTGATCCTCTCCGGCGGCGACCCGCTGGCGGCGAGCGATCGCCAGCTCGCCTGGCTGGTCGCACGCCTCGAGGAGATCCCCCACCTCAAGCGGTTACGCATTCATACGCGCCTGCCAGTGGTGATTCCGGCCCGCATCGACGAGGCGCTGCTCGGCTGGCTGGGCGGCACCCGGCTGCAGAAGGTGGTGGTGCTGCACGCCAACCACGCCCAGGAGATCGATGACGCCGTGGTGGCAGCCTGTGCGCGACTGAAGGCCGCCGGCGTTACCCTGCTGAATCAGAGCGTGCTGCTGCGCGGCGTCAACGACAGCGTGGAGGCCTTGGCCGCGCTGTCGGAGCGTCTCTTCGAGGCCGAGGTGCTGCCCTACTACCTCCATGTGCTCGACCCGGTAAGCGGAGCCGCCCACTTCGACGTGCCCGACGAGGAGGCGCGCGCCCTGGTTACCGCACTGCGAGACCACCTGCCGGGCTTCCTGATGCCGCGACTGGTCCGCGAGGTGCCCGGCGAGGCCAGCAAGACCCCGCTGTAGGCCTCGACAGCAGGCCTTGGCCTGCGACAGAGCCTCACCGTACCCGGGACCTCTGATCGATCTTGCACCACCACAAAGAAACGCCCCCGCGACCTGTCGGTCGCGGGGGCGATGTTTTCACACGGCTTGTCATGCAAGCCAGCGGCCTCGGCGCCAGTGCCACGCCGAGGCTTCAGTGATCACCTCTCAGTACTCACTTCACGACACTCACTTCACGACACTCACTTCACGCCGGCCAGGCTCTCGGCGGTGACGTTGGCGGCCGCCGGCTCGTCGGCCAGGTGGCGGTTGAGCGCGCCCATCACGCCTTTCATGGAGGCGGCGGTGATGCTCTCGTCGATGCCTACGCCGAAGATCGCCTCCTCGCCGACACGCACCTCGACGTAGGCGATGGCCTCGGCGTCGGCACCCTGCCCGCGGGAGTGCTCGTGGTAGTCGATGATCTCGGCATCCACGCCGTGCGCCACCAGCGCCTTGATGAAGGCGGCCAACGGTCCATTGCCCTCGCCACGGATGGTCTGACGCTCACCCTGCTGCTCGATCAGCGCCTCGAGATGCACCCGCGGGCTGTCCGGCTCCGAGGACAGGCGATGGTTGATCAGGCCATAGGGCGCGTCCTTTTCCAGGTATTCGTCGCGGAAGGCCTGATAGATCATCTGTGAGGTGATCTCGCGACCGGTGCGATCGGCGACCTCCTGGACCACCTGACTGAACTCGATGGACAGGCGGCGCGGCAGCTCGATGCCGTGCTCCTGCTCGAGCAGGTAGGAGATGCCGCCCTTGCCGGACTGGCTGTTGACGCGAATCACCGCCTCGTAGCTGCGGCCGACGTCCATCGGATCGATGGGCAGGTAGGGCACCTCCCACACCGCGTCCGGATTGTCACGGCGCAGGGCCATGCCCTTCTTGATGGCATCCTGGTGGGAACCGGAGAAGGCCGTGAACACCAGGTCACCAACGTAGGGATGGCGCGGGTGAACCGGCAGCTGGTTGCAGTGCTCGACCTCACGCATGATCGGGGTGATGTTGGAGAAGTCGAGCGCCGGGTGCACGCCCTGGGTATAGAGGTTCATGGCCAGGGTGACGATGTCGACGTTGCCGGTGCGCTCGCCGTTGCCGAACAGGGTGCCCTCGACACGATCGGCGCCCGCCATCACGGTCAGCTCGGCGGCGGCCACGCCGGTGCCGCGGTCATTATGCGGGTGCACGCTGACGATCAGGTGATCACGATGGCTGATGTGACGGCAGAACCACTCCACCTGATCGGCATAGTTGTTCGGGGTGGCGCATTCCACGGTCGCCGGCAGGTTGACGATCATCGGCTTCTCGGCGGTGGCGCCGTAGGTGGCCATGACCGCGTCGACGATCTCGACGGCGAAATCCATCTCGGTGGTGGTAAACAGCTCCGGCGAGTACTGGAAGGTCCAGTCGGTTTCCGGCGCCTCCTCCATGCGCTGGCGGATCAGGGCGGTGGCATCACAGGCGATCTTGATGCAGTCGCTCTTGTCGACATTGAACACCACGCGGCGGAACACCGGATCGGTGGCATTGTAGACGTGCACGATGGCCTTCTTCGCACCCTTGAGGGCCTCGAAGGTACGGTCGATCAGATGCGGACGCGCCTGAGTCAGCACCTGGATGGTCACATCGTCCGGCACCAGATCATCCTCGATCAGCTCGCGGGCAAAATCGAAGTCGATCTGGGAGGCAGACGGGAAGCCGATCTCGATCTGCTTGAAACCGACCTTGACCAGCAGATCGAAGAAACGCTTCTTGCGCTCGAGATCCATCGGATCGATCAGCGCCTGATTGCCGTCGCGCAGGTCCACGCTGCACCACAGCGGCGGCGTCTCGATACGCCGGCTGGGCCACTGGCGATCGGGCAGGTCGACGGCGACGAAGGGACGGTACTTGGTGGACGGGTCGGCGAGCATCATGGCGTGAACTCCTGGCGCGGGGCGAGTGATGGCGTGTACATACGACGACGCCCCGGCTGCGAAGAGCAGGCCGGGGCGTCGGTCGGGGAAAATCGGCAAATGGCGGATACGCGGCGATAGCCTCGAGGGTCGCAGACCCGGGACACCGCGGTGACGCATACGCTTGACGACATGTGACTGGTGGACATCTTGCTACCTCAACAACCTGAACGATCTCGACTCGAGAATGCGACGCACGGCGTCGCCCGGCGGGCTCAAAGGCCGGCTAGTAGTAGTCGTAGATCTAGGCGGAGTGCAGAAGAAGTCGTGTTCATAGGCATAGCAAATCAGCCCGGGGCGCCCTTGTCAACTAGCGCTCTCGGGACAGCCCCTCCTCGAGGCGGGCGATCTGCTCGCTCAGGGCCCTGACATCGTGGCGCAGGGCATGCAGCTCGCCCGCTTCGCCGGTCCCCGTCTCGATCTCCATCTGAACACTTTCTTTTTGCATCACGTCCAGCACGATGCCGATCATCATGTTGAGGAAGATAAAGGCGGTCAGGAAGATGAAGGTCAGGTAGTACAGCCAGCTCCAGGCGTGCAACTCCTGGGTGGCGTACATGACATCGGTCCAGTCCTCGAAGGTGGCGATGCGAAACAGCGTCAGCATGGCGACGGAGATGTTGTCCCACAGGAAGGGGTCGACCTCGTGAAAGAGGAAGCTACCGAGGGCCGCATAGATGTAGAAGATGATGAACATCAGCAGGGCCACGTAGCCCATGCGAGGGATCGACTTGATCAGCGCTGCCAGCAGAATGCGCAGTTCGGGAATCAGCGACACCAGGCGCAGCACCCGGAAGACCCGCAGCAGGCGCGCCAGCAACACCATTTCCGAGTCGTCCAGCGGGATCAGACTCGCCGCGACGATCAGGGTATCGAAGATGTTCCAGCCGCTGCGGAAGAAGTCTCTCACCGAGCGCTCGGCGGCCAGGCGGATCAGGATCTCGGCGAGGAAGAAGAGCGTCACTGCCCAGTCGAAGTAGTAGAGCGCCTGCTCGAAACGACTGGTCTGTTCCTCATAGGTCTTGGCGCCGATCAGCAGGGCCGAGACGATGATGATGGCGATCACGCAGGTCTCGAACAGCTTGTTGGCGCGCAGGCGCTCGAAGCGGGCCTGCCAGGTGTTGAAGGGCTCACTCATCGGGGGATTCCAGCTCAGGTCTCACGGGAGGCCGCCCGGTCGGACCCGAGCGGCAAGCGCCCGAGAGGATAGCACGACATGGCCGCTCACTAACGACGGCGACCAGGCATCTGCTATCGTCGAGCCATATCATACGGCAGTATGAAGATAGCGCGTCTGTCTGTTGCCTTCCCTCATGAGCGGGCACCGACGACGACCGAACATCACGACTCCGCGAGTTCGCCCATGACGCCCGATGCCTGGCTCGTTCACGCCGCCGCCCTCCACGACGATGTCTACCTGCTGCTCGACGAACGGCTGCAGGTCACCCGCCAGCTGGGCCACCTGCCCGAGGGCCCCGCCGAGCCGTTGCCCGAGACGGCACTCAGCGCCTGTGTCGCCCCCGAGAGCGCAGAGGCCCTGGAGACCACCCTGTCGAGCCTACTGGCCGAGCGCCAGTCCGGAGAGATCACGACCCGATGGCCTGATGGCAGCCAGACCCTCTGGCGCGCCGCCCCTGCCGCCACCGCGGGGGTGGTGTTGAGTCGGGTACGAAGCCAGCGGGCACCGTCGGAGGGTGGTGCCCTGATGTCGATGGTCGATGCGCTGCCGATGATGGTGGCGAGCGTCGATGCCGAGCTGCGCTACCGTTTCGTCAATGCCAGCTACGAGAACTTCTTCGGCCACTCCCGGGACGCCCTTCGGGGCCGGCATATCGAGACGATCCTCGGCGAGGCCGCCCTGAACCGGCTGATACCGATCTACGAGCGGGTCCTGGCCGGCGAGCAAATGCAATTCGAGGAGGCCCTGCCCCTGAGAGACGGCAGCACCATGGAATGCCGAATCCAGTACGTGCCGGACAGGGCGCCGGACGGCCGCGTGACGGGCTTCTTCGCGGCCATCGAGGACGTCAGCGAGTATGGAGCGACCATCCGGCTGCTTAAGCAGGTGCACCACATCGTTCACGACACCCCCATCGAGCATGAAGGCACCGTCGATGAACTCCTGACCCTGGCGCTGGACTACCTGGGCCTCGAGATCGGCATCATCAGCCAGGTCAGTGGTGACACCTACACGGTGCGCCATGTCGTCAGCCAGCACCCCGATCTCAAGGCCGGGACCCAGCTTCCTCTGGGAGACACCTTCTGCTGCCTGACGCTCCAGGCCGATGGCGTGCTGGGCACCGTTCGGGCCGGCGAGCACCCGCTGTTCCGGGGCCATCCCTGCTATCGCCACTTTCCGCTGGAAAGCTACATCGGCGTGCCCCTGATCATCGATGGCGGTGTCTGGGGCACCCTCAACTTCTCGAGCACCGAACCGCGCCGGGCTCCCTTCAACGAGCTGGAGAACGAGCTGGTGAGGCTGGTCGCCAGCGCCGCCGAACACCTGATTGCCGCCCAGCTGCAGGCCAGCCGCTGGGCGCACGAGCGGGAACACATCACCAGCCTGGCCTTCACCGATGCCCTGACGGGCCTGCCCAACCGGGCGGCGCTCGATGAGCAGCTCGACACAGTGGCGGCTCAGGGCACCATGCACGACCACCAGTCAAGCGTCGCCATCATCGACATCGACCACTTCAAACGGGTCAATGACAACCACGGTCACGACATCGGCGACCGGGTCCTGCGAGCCCTGGCCGGCCGGCTGGCGCAGACGGTACGCGACGGCGATGTCATCGGGCGACTCGGCGGCGAGGAGTTCATGGTCATCATGAGCGACACCTCTCTCGAGGCCGCCACGGACATTGCCGAACGCCTGAGGCAGGCTATCCAGACCATGCGCGTGCCCATGGGCGATCAGGCGCCGCTCGCCATCACGATCAGCCTGGGCGTCACCGTTACCCGCCCCGATGACACCCCGGAGCAGATTTACCGGCGCGCCGACCGCGCCCTCTATGCCGCCAAGCATCAAGGACGCAACCGGGTCGAGGTCCGATAATCATCCCCTCAACGACAAGGCCCCCGCTCGATTAGAGCGAGGGCCAAGTTGACCAGTCCGAGTGCCAGTGCAACTAACTAGTTGGTCAGCACGAGAAGGTCGCGTCAGCTGGCGAGCGTCTCCGTGGTGAGAATGGTCAGCAGGTCCTGGGCATGCTGAGCAGCATCGTGACCGAGGCTCGTCAGATAGCCCCCATCGTCCTGGGTGATCAGCCCCTTGTCGTGAAGCCGACGGGTCGCGGCGATGGCCTCGGGCGCGGCGTTCGAATGCACCTTGATGCCTTCCTGGGTCGTGGACAGGTTGAACAGACCAAGGATCTTCACTTCCTCGAACAGCTCCGGCGAAAAATGAGATGTCGGCATGGCGTCCTCGCGATTCTCGTTATGTGGGCAAAGCGCGCCTCAGGCGGGCAGGCCTCCTGACCCTAGCCCGCCTGGCCGTCATTCACCAGCGGTCGCGTCAACGGGGGCGTCCTCCAGGTCGCTCTGGCGATAGCCGATCAGATAGAGCACCGCATCGAGCCCCAGGGTCGAGATCGAGTGATTGGCCTGCTCACGCACCAGCGGCTTGGCCCGGAAGGCGATGCCGAGTCCCGCGGTGGCCAGCATCTTCAGATCATTGGCACCGTCGCCCACCGCGATGGTCTGCTCCAGCGAAAGCCCCTCGCGGCTGGCGATCTCGCGCAGCAGATACGCCTTGCGTTCGGCATCGAGGATCGGCTCACGCACCTCGCCGGTGACCTTGCCGTCCTCGATCAGGAGCTCGTTGGCATGCACCTCGTCGAAGCCGAGCTTCTGCTGCAGGTAGTGCGCGAAGTAGGTGAAGCCGCCGGAGAGGATGGCGGTGCGATAGCCGAGGCGCTTGAGGTGATGCATCAGCCGCTCGACGCCATCCATCAACGGAAGATTCTCGGCGATGTCGGCGAGCACCGACTCGTCGAGGCCCTTGAGCTTGCTCATGCGCTCACGAAAGCTCTGCTGGAAGTCCAGCTCCCCACGCATCGCCCGCTCGGTGACCGCGGCGACCTCATCGCCTACGCCGTGGCGGCGCGCCAGCTCGTCGATCACCTCAGTCTGGATCAGCGTCGAGTCCATATCGAAGCACACCAGGCGGCGATGGCGCCGCCATATCGAGTCCTCCTGGATGGCGATGTCGACGCCGTGCATGGCGCCCAGTGCCAGGGCCTTCTCGCGCAAGGCCGGCAGGTCGACCTCCTCGCCGCGCAGCCAGCACTCGACGCAGGCCCCCATGGGATGGCGATCATCGCCTTCCCCGGCCACGCCACCATCCAGCGGCTCGCGGCCGGAGAGCCGATGGATCAGCTCGACGGTCAGGCCATGCTCGGCGGTCAGCGCGCCGACCTCGGCGAGAATGCCCGCCGGCAGATGTGGCGCCAGCAGGGTCAGGATCAGCCGCGGCTGACTCTCCTGAGTGCTCCAGCGCTGATAGTCCTCGGCGCCGACCTGCACCGCCTGAACATCGAGCCCCAGGGCATCGCCCGCCTCACCGAGGATCGCCTCCAGGTCGCTGTCATGATCGAGCCCGACCAGCGCCTCCAGCGAGAGGATGTCGAAGGTCACGCTCTGGTTGATGTCCAGAAGGCGCGCCCCGGCCCGGGCCAGCGCGCGGCCGAGGCCCGAGAGCTGGCCGGGATGGGCCTGGCCCGTGGCGCGAATCAAGAGTCGTCGTGTCATGGGAGCCTTCCCTCAGTCATCGATGGCGAGGCGGTCGACCTTCTGGAAGCCGCGTGGCAGCTTGCTGCCGCGGCGACCGCGCTCGCCGGTATAGTAATCGAGATCGCTCGGCTTGAGCGTCAGCTTACGCTTGCCGGCATGCACCACCAGTGCGGCGTCCTGGGGCAGCAGCACCAGGTCGCGCAGGAACTCCTCGCGCCGGGCGGCCCGGGCACCGGGGATGTCGAGCATCTTGTTGCCCTTGCCCTTGGTCATCTCCGGAAGCTGCTCGAGGGCGAACACCAACAGGCGCCCCTCGTTGGAGACGGCGGCGACCCGCACGCCCTCACCGCTCGGCACCGGCTGGGGCGGAATCACCGCGCAGCCCTTGGGTACCGAGAGGATCGCCTTGCCGGCCTTGTTCTTGCCGGTCAGGTCCTCGAGGCGGGCAAGGAAGCCATAACCACCGTCGGACGCCAGCAGGTAGCGGGTGTCGGGGGGCGCCAGCATCAGCCCGGCCATGTGGGCCCCGGCCGCGGTATTGACTCGCCCGGTGATCGGCTCGCCCTGGCTTCTGGCGCTGGGCAGGTTGTGGGCGGCCAGGGTGTAGGCCCGCCCGGTGTCGTCGAGCAACACCAGCGGCTGATTGGTCTTGCCCCGGGCCGCCAGATGGAAACGGTCGCCGGACTTGTAGCTGAGTCCGGCGGGATCGATCTCGTGGCCCTTGGCCGAGCGAATCCAGCCCTTCTCGGAAAGCACCACGGTGACCGGATCGGCCCCCAGCAGCTCGACCTCGGACAGGGCCTTGGCCTCGCCTCGCTCGACCAGCGGCGCCCGGCGAGCATCGCCGTGCTCGCTGGCGGCCTCGCGAAGCTCCTCCTCGATCAGGTCGGTGAGCGCTTCTTCGCTTCCCAGCAGCGTCTTGAGGCGCTTGCGCTCGGCGGCCAGCGCATCCTGCTCGCCGCGGATCTTGACCTCTTCGAGCTTGGCCAGGTGGCGCAGGCGCAGCTCGAGGATCGCCTCGGCCTGGCGCTCGGAGAGATCGAAGGCGCTGATCAGCGCGGCCTTGGGCTCGTCCTCCTCACGGATGATGCGGATCACCTCATCGATGTTGAGGTAGGCGGCCAGCAGGCCCTCGAGGATGTGCAGGCGATCCTCGACCTTGCCCAGGCGATGCTCGAGGCGCCGGCGCACCGTGGCGCGGCGGAAGTTGAGCCATTCACCGAGCAGCTGTGGCAGCGGCATGACTCGCGGCCGACCGTCGAGGCCGATCACGTTCATGTTGACGCGGATGTTCTTCTCGAGGTCGCTGGTGGCGAACAGGTGCGCCATCAGGGCCTCGATATCGACCCGGTTGGAGCGCGGCTCGATGACCAGCCGGGTCGGTGTCTCGTGGGTCGACTCGTCGCGCAGATCGGCGACCATCGGCAGCTTCTTGGCCTGCATCTGGGCGGCGATCTGCTCGAGCACCTTGGCCCCGCTGACCTGGTAAGGCAGCGCGGTGATCACCACCTTGCCCTCTTCCAGGGTATAGCGGGCCCGCAGCTTGACCGAGCCCCGGCCACTCTCGTAGAGCTTACGCAGGTCCGACCGCGGGGTGATGATCTCGGCCGCGGAGGGGAAGTCCGGCGCCGGCAGGTACTTAAGCAGGTCGACGGTCGTCGCCTCGGGTTGGCGCAGCAGATGGCAGGTCGCCTCGACCACCTCCCCCACATTGTGCGGCGGGATATCGGTGGCCATGCCCACGGCAATGCCGGTGCCGCCGTTGAGCAGCACATGGGGCAGCTTGGCCGGCAGCACCACCGGCTCGTTCATGGTGCCATCGAAATTGGGGGTCCAGTCGACGGTACCCTGACCGAGCTCACTGAGCAGCACCTCGGAAAACTTCGACAGCCGTGCCTCGGTGTAGCGCATGGCGGCGAAGGACTTGGGATCGTCGGGGCTGCCCCAGTTGCCCTGGCCATCCACCAGCGGGTAGCGATAGCTGAACGGCTGAGCCATCAGCACCATCGCCTCGTAGCAGGCGCTGTCACCGTGGGGGTGGAACTTGCCGAGCACGTCGCCGACGGTACGCGCCGACTTCTTGTACTTGGCGTTGGCGTTCAGGGCCAGCTCGCGCATGGCGTAGACGATGCGTCGCTGCACCGGCTTCATGCCGTCGCCGATATGCGGCAATGCCCGGTCGAGAATCACGTACATCGAGTAGTCAAGGTACGCCTTTTCGGTGTACTCGCGAAGGGACAGACGCTCGACGTCCCCCTCCGCCACCTGGATATCCATGGTCATCGGGGAATCACACCTCTATGTCTGCCAGATTGCCGTAGTCCTCGAGCCAGCTCTTGCGATCGGAGGCGCGCTTGCGGGCGAGCAGCATGTCCATCATCTCGAGAGTGCCGTCACCCTCCTCGCGGGTCAGCTGCACCAGGCGCCGGGTGTCGGCCGCCATGGTGGTCTCGCGCAGCTGCAGCGGGCTCATCTCACCCAGGCCCTTGAAGCGCTGCACGTTGACGGTGCCGCGCTTGCCTTCCAGGCGCTTGAGGATCGCCGCCTTCTCGCTTTCGTCGAGGGCATAATGGACCTCCTTGCCCAGGTCGATGCGATACAGCGGCGGCATGGCGACGAAGACGTGGCCGGCCTCCACCAGCGCCGGGAAGTGGCGCACGAAGAGCGCGCACAGCAGGGTGGCGATGTGCAGGCCGTCGGAGTCGGCATCGGCGAGGATACAGATCTTGTGGTAGCGCAGCTTCGACAGGTCATCGCTGACCGGGTCGATGCCGATGGCCACGGCGATGTCGTGGACCTCCTGGGAGCCGTAGATGTCATGCGACTCCACCTCCCAGGTGTTGAGGATCTTGCCGCGCAGCGGCAGGATCGCCTGGCTCTCCCGGTCCCGGGCCTGCTTGGCACTGCCACCGGCGGAGTCGCCCTCGACCAGGAACAGCTCACTTGAGGCCGGGTCCTGGCCCGAGCAGTCAGCAAGCTTGCCCGGCAGCGCCGGGCCGGAGGTGACCTTTTTGCGGGCCACCTTCTTGGCGCTCTTCTGGCGGCGCTGGGCGGCGCTGATCACCAGCTCGGCCAGCGCCTCGGCCTGATCGACGTGGTGATTGAGCCACAGCGAGAAGGCGTCCTTGACCACCCCGGAAACGAAGCCCGCCACGGTGCGCGAAGACAGTCGCTCCTTGGTCTGGCCGGCGAACTGCGGGTCGAGCATCTTCACCGAGAACACATAGGAGACGCGCTCCCACAGGTCGTCGGCGGTCAGCTTGACGCCCCGGGGCAGAATGCTTCGGTACTCGCAGAACTCGCGCAGCGCCTCGAGCAGCCCCGAGCGCAGGCCATTGACGTGGGTGCCGCCGAGCGGCGTGGGGATCAGGTTGACGTAGGATTCCAGCAGCGGCTCGCCACCCTCCGGCAACCACTGCACTGCCCAGTCCACGCCCTGCTCGTCGTCGGCGAAGTGGCCCACGAACGGCGAGGCCGGCAGCACCTCGAAGCCATCGGTGGCCTGAGCCAGGTAGTCACGCAGGCCATCCTCGTACTGCCACTCGCTCTGGCTGCCATCGGTCTCGGTGAGGGTCACCTTGAGACCCGGGCAGAGCACCGCCTTGGCGCGCAAGAGATGTTTCAGCCGCGGTAGCGCCAGCTTGGGGCTGTCGAAATAGCTCTCGTCGGGCCAGAAACGCACCAGGGTGCCGGTGGCGCGCTTGGCGCAGCTGCCGATGACCGCCAGGTCCGAGACCTTCTCGCCGTGTTCGAAGGCGATGGCGTGGCGGCTGCCGTCGCGACAGACCTCGACCTCTAGACGCCGCGACAGGGCATTGACCACCGACACGCCGACCCCGTGCAGGCCGCCGGAGAAGCGATAGCTCGACTGGGAGAACTTGCCGCCGGCATGCAGCTTGGTGAGGATCAGCTCGATCCCCGAGACGCCGTGTTCGGGGTGGATGTCGATGGGCATGCCGCGGCCGTCATCGGCGACCTCGATGCCGCCGTCGGGCAGCAGGCGCAGCTGGATATGACGGGCATGCTCGGCCAGGGCCTCGTCGACGCTGTTGTCGATGACCTCCTGAGCCAGGTGATTGGGTCGCGAGGTGTCCGTGTACATGCCGGGGCGCTTGCGCACCGGCTCGAGTCCGGAGAGGACCTCGATGGAACTAGCACTGTATTGCGTCATGCGTTGTCCAGGTGTGTGGCAGTGAACGGAGCGGGCGGCACGCCGCCAGGCCATGTCTGAAAAGGAACTGCGCTCGCCGACTTTTCAGACGAAGCCTCGCGTCATGCATCTGGGATGATCGTGGCGACCCGGCCCGGCGCGAGGCGGCGTCCGCCATGGGCCAGCACCGCCGGCAGATAGTCGGCCAGGGCGCTGAAGCCGTGATCGCCGCCGGGGTGCAGGATGGTGGGGCATCCCGCATAGGCCGCGAAGGCATCGCGGCAATCCAGGGTCTCGTCGGCGGTGCCCAGCAGCAAGAGATAATGCGCAGCCGTCAGCCGGGCCGGCGTCAGGGCCTCAAGCGCCTCATGGTGACGGTGGTCGATGACGAAGCGCTCGCCGGTGTCGTCGTTGACGAAGGCGTCGCCGATCCAGCTCTGCATCAGCCGCGCCGGGCGCACCGCCGGGTTGATGACCACCGCCGGCAGCCCCAGCCGCTCGGCGAGGCAACTGACCAGAAAACCGCCCATGGAACTGCCCGCCAGCAAGGGACGCTGGCCCAGCGTCTCGAGCGCCGCCTCGGCGATGGCCAGGGCCTCGTCGGGACGATGCGAGAGCTGAGGGGCCGCACAGGGTAGAGGCGCACCCTCCACGGCGTCGCAGGCCGCACGCATCAGCCGCGACTTGGGCGAGCTGACGCCGCTGTTGAAGCCGTGCAGGTAGAGGACGCCGCTGGCCGGCGTCACCTCACGATCGATGCCGGGGCTCAGCATACCGCATTTCCTGTATGCGCATCCAGCATCAGTACTCCCCTGCCCGCGTCTCGTCGGCCTCGCGGCGCGCCTGGTCCTCGGCGGCCCACAGCGCCTCGATCAGGCCACGGCTGGAATCGTCCATGGTCTCCAGGCCTTCTCGGGAACCGAGGATGCGCTCGGTCTCGCCGGCGATCTGCTTGCCGAGCTCCACCCCCCACTGGTCGAAGGGATTGATGTCCCAGATCGTGGCCTGGACGAAGACCTTGTGTTCGTAGAGGGCAATCAGCGCGCCCAGGGTGTGCGGCGTCAGGCGGTCGAGCAGCACGGTGCTCGAGGGCTGGTTGCCGCGGTAGCGCTTGTGGTTGGGCCGTGGGCCGTCATCCTCGATGGCGTCGTCGCCGAGCATCAGCAGGCGCGACTGGGCGAAGCAGTTGGCCAGGGTCAGGCGGTGCTGGGCCTTGAGATGCGCACGGGTGGCCGCGTCCTCGACGCGATCATAGCGACGCAGCGGCGCGATGAAATCACACTCCACGGCCTGGGTGCCCTGATGCAACAGCTGATAGAAGGCGTGCTGGGCGTTGGGCCCGAGCTGTCCCCACAGCACCGGACAGGTGGAGTAAGCGGTCACCTCGCCCGCATTGGTCACCGACTTGCCATTGGATTCCATCTCGAGCTGCTCGAGATAGCTCGCGAAATACTCGAGCCGGCCGTCGTAGGGCAGGATCGAGTGGGCGCGGATATCCAGGAAGTTGACGTTCCAGATGCCAGCGAGCCCCAGCAGCACGGGCAGGTTGTCCTCCAGCGGCGCCTCCTGGAAATGGCGATCCATGGCATAGGCGCCGCCCAGCAGCGCACGGAAGTTGGCCATGCCCACCACCAGGGCGATGGGCAGACCGATGGCGCCCCACAGCGAGTAGCGCCCGCCGACCCACTCCCAGAACTCGAGCTGGTTGGCCGGCGCGATGCCCCACTCGGCCATCTTCTCGAGGCTCGCCGAGACGCCGATGAAGTGCTGGCGCATCACCAGGGCTCGATCGATGGCACGGGGTTCCTCGTGATCATCGTGGACCAGCCGGGTCAGCAGCCAGTCCCGCGCCGTGCGGGCGTTCGACAGGGTATCGATGGTGGTGAAGGACTTCGAGGACAGCACGAACAGGGTGGTCTCGGGGTTGAGCCTGCCCAGGTAATCGGCGAGCTGGGAGCCATCCATGGTCGAGGCGAAGTGCACGTTGATCTCGTGCACGCCGTCGGGCCGATAGTCGGCGAGCGCATGAGTGACCATCAGCGGGCCAAGATCCGAGCCGCCCACACCCAGGTTGACCACGTCGCTGATCGCCTTGCCGGTGGCGCCCCGCCACTGGCCGGCATGGAACTTGTCGACCATCGCCTCCATGCGGGCGAGCGTTTCGTGCACCGCAGGCACCAGGTCCTGGCCCTCGACCTCGAGATGGGCATCCGGTGGCAGGCGCAGGGCGGTGTGCAGCGCCGGGCGATCCTCCGAGCGATTGACTCGCTCGCCGGCCAGCAGCCGCGAAATGGCCTCCGGCACCTCAGCTTCCCGAGCCAGTGCCAGCAGCCCCTCGAAGGTCTCCTCGCTGAAGCGCTGCTTGGAGAGATCCAGCGTCAGGCCCGCCGCCCGGCGGCAGAAGCGCGAATGACGGGGCTCGCCCGCCGTCGCGGCCTCCCGAAACAGCGTCTTCAGATGGACCTCGCGCATCTCCCGGGCGTGGGCCTCCAATGCCTGCCAGGCGGGCCGCTGGTCGATGGGGGACGGGTGACTCATGAACTCTCTCTCCTTGACGAGCGCAGTGGCCGCCCCGGGGCAACTGGTGCAGCCGGGCGGCGCGGGGCGTAGAATGCCGGAAATTCCGCTGTGACCCTGACATGACGCCATGAGTGACGCATCTTACCGTGACGCGATCTTTTCGACACCCCTGGACCGGGTGGCGCGCTTTTCCTTCGACGAACAGGTGGTGGCCTGCTTCCCCGACATGATCCGTCGCTCGGTGCCGGGCTACGGCCAGATACTGGGCATGCTCGGGGTGATCGCCGAGCGCCACCTGCGCCATGGCGCCCACGTCTATGACCTCGGCTGCTCGCTGGGCGCGGTGGGCCTGGCACTGGCCGGACGCCTGCCGGCAGACGCCTTCCGCCTGACCGGCGTCGACCTCTCGCCGGCGATGGTCAGCCGCGCCGGCGAGACCTTCGCCACCGAGTGCCCCGAGCATGCCATCAAGGTCGTCGAGGGCGACATCCGCTCGCTGGACTACCGCCCCTCGGGCATGATCGTGCTCAACTTCACCCTGCAGTTCCTGCCCCCCGCGGATCGCGAGGCGGTGATCAAGGCCCTGTATGACGCCCTGGAACCCGGTGGCGTGCTGGTGCTCTCCGAGAAGGTCGTCGCCGAGGACGAACAGGAGAACGCCTGGCTGGTCGAGCGCTACCACGACTTCAAGCGCGCCAACGGCTACAGCGACATGGAAATCAGCCAGAAACGCACCGCGCTCGAGAATGTGCTGGTGCCGGACACCCTGGCCGCCCACCACGCGCGCCTGGCCCGGGCCGGCTTCCCGCGCAGCCAGACCTGGTTCCAGTACCTGAACTTCGCCTCGATCATCGCCTTCAAGGACGCCTGAGTGTTGTCACCGGATTCCCATCGCCACCTCTACCACGCCTTCGTCGACCAGGGCCTCGAGACCTGGCTAGCCCGCCTTCCTGAGCAGCTGGCTCGCGGCCTCGACCGCAAGCGCCACGGCGACCTGCCCGCCTGGGAGAAGGCGGTGGCCAAGCTGCCCGCGCTGCCCGAGCCGCGCCAGGTGCGCCTCGATCGCGACACCGTGACGGTCGAGGTGGCGCTGTCTGAGCCCCAGACGCGCCAGTGCCATAACCTCTTGAAGAAGCTCGCCCCCTGGCGCAAGGGCCCCTATGCACTCGGGGGCATCCAGATCGACACCGAATGGCGCTCGGACTGGAAATGGCAAAGAGTCGCCCCGCACCTCTCGCCGCTGGCCGGTCGTCGGGTTCTCGACGTGGGCGGCGGCAGCGGCTATCACGCCTGGCGCATGGCCGGTGCCGGGGCGGCCTTCGTGCTGGTGATCGACCCCTCGCCTCGCTTCTTCTACCAGTTCCAGGCGGTGCGTCACTTCGTCGGCGACGCCGATCACGGGCGCACCCACTTCCTGCCGGTGGGCATCGAGGACGTGCCCGAAAAGCTCGAGGCCTTCGACACCGTCTTCTCGATGGGCGTGCTCTACCATCGCCCCTCGCCCCTGGAGCACCTGAACCAGCTCAAGGACGCCCTGCGCCCCGGCGGCGAGCTGGTGCTAGAGACCCTGGTGGTGGAAGGCGACGCCACCACGGTGTTCATGCCCGGCGAGCGCTATGCGGCGATGCCCAATGTCTACTTCCTGCCCTCCTCCGCCGCCCTCGCCCACTGGCTCGAGCGCTGCGGCTTTCGTGACGTGCGGGTGGTCGACGAGGCCGAGACCAGCCTTGAAGAGCAACGCTCGACCGAATGGATGAGCTTCCAGTCCCTTGCTGACTTTCTCGACCCCGAGGATCGTCGCCGCACGATCGAGGGTCACCCGGCGCCGCGGCGTGCCGTGCTGATCGCCACCAAGCCGGCCTGACCGTCGACCGGGCTCATCGACCTGCCCCGGCGGCTCCGCAGAAGGAAGCCGCCGGCGCAGAAGCGCGGCTTTGTGCCGCCTCAGCCGCCGACTTCGTCGCTCTCTACCCCCAGCGCCTGACGGCGAATGCGCCAGTCTTCCAGTGCCAAGCGCGCCCGCGCCCTGAGCGCCTGCTCACGCAATGCCGCCGACGGCGTCTCGGTGGCGCCAAGCTCTCGACCGGACTGCCAGTCATAGAAGGTCGGTCGTGCCAGGTTCGTGGCCGCCCCCTCCGCGCTCACCAGCAGGCCAGCGCCCCCGTCCTGGCGATTGAAGGTCAGCGCCATCGGCTCCTCGGCCGAAGCGTAGAGATCTCGCCCCACCCAGGGCACCTCTGCCTGGGACAGCGAATGCGCCCACAGGGTGGGAAAGATGTCTCGATGACTGGTCCACTGTTCCGTCTTCGGCTTGGCTTCGCCGCGATAGTGCGGTGGCAGCCACATCAGGATCGGCACCCCGAACTGGTCGAACAGATCATGTGCCCCCGGATACTGAATGAGCGAGCGCGAATTGTGATCGCCGGTCGCAGCGAATAGGGTACGCTCGAGGAGCCCTTCCGATTCCAGACGGTTCAGGAAGCCGCCCATGGCATCGTTGGCGTATTGATAGGTCTCTAGAATCGAGGTGCCGAAGTCCGGTGACACCGCCAGGGCATCTCCCAATTGCGTCGCATCCAGCGGTGCCGGCGTATAATGATCGGGAATGCGATAAGGGGGATGATTCGAGATCGAGAGCATCACCAGCATGACCTTCTCGCCGCGGGCATCTGCCTCTTGCAACAGCTCGGCACCGGTGCGGAACATCCATTCGTCATCCAGCCCCCAGGTTCCGCCGGAGGCCTCCGGGAATCGCTCGCGAATCGCGCTGGCTCCCAGCACCTGATCGAAGCCCTGACGCCTGAGCGCACCGTCCAGGTCCCGCCACTGTACCGAGCCCGCGGTCAGGAACACCGTGCGATAGCCGGCGCGCCGGTACGGCAGCGCCGCCGACGTCGAGAAGGTGCGATAGCCGTAACGGCTCTGAGTCAACGGGCTGATCGGGGTATCGAACAACAATCCCTCGAGGCTCGGGTGTGTGCCGTTCTCGGCTGACATGGCATTGGGGAAATAGTCTCCCCGGCTCTCGAGCCAGGGTCGCAACCGGCCCAGCAGGTCGTTCTTCTCGGGATCGTCGAAATCCAGCGGACGGCGCCCCCAGCTCTCCATCAGGCTGACCACCACGTGAGGTGGTGCTTCCTCAAGCGCCGGTCGGTGAGGCGTGGTCAGGGTCATGCGCTCAAGCACCTCGTCGGCACCGTCGACCTCCGACCACCCCAGCGCCCGGGCCGCCTCCACCGGCGATGAAAAACCGTAGTGCGCAAGCCCCGCCAGCGGGTCATCGCCAATGTTCGAAAGCTCGCGCTCCTTCCAGGCCAGGTAGAGCGCCTGCGGCCCACTGGGCACCAGATCATTGACGAAGGCGTTGGCCGAGACGGACATGTGCATCTCGCGCAGCGGGAAGGTGCCCAGGCTGCCGCGCCCCAGGCCGACCAGGGCGAGAAGCGTCACCACCACCAGCAGAGTGCACCGCGGCCAAGTCAGCAGAGGCAACGCATGGCGCTGCCCGCGACGCATCCAGATCAGCTGAACGCCGGTCATGCCGACCAGCGCCACCAGCAGCGCCAGCAACGGGTAATCGCTCCAGACCGTGTCGATCACCGCCTGGGTATCGTCCTCGAACAGGCCGAAGATCAACGAATTGATCGGCCCCTGATAGAAGCTGAAGAAGAAGTGATTAGTCAGCGCCAGCAGATTGACCAGCAGCATGCCGATCAGCGCCCAGGGCAGCCACAGCCGCCGCCAGGCGGCGATGACCGGCCTAGGCAACGCCAGCAGCAACGTCGCCACCAAGAGCCATGGACCCAACAACACCGTCATGATCTTGGCGTCGAAGCGCAGGCCGATCCAGAACGCCTGCAGCAGGTCGGAGATCGGAGCCGTCAGCGGCGTCGGAGCATTCATCCATAACAGCAGGCCGCGCATCACTGTCAGTGTTGCCACACCGGCCAGCCCCAGGCGCCACAGCTGTCGATTGAGCTCACGCCAGTGCTCCCAGCGCGAGGCTCTCATCACCTCTTCCGTCATTTGTCATCCCAACGCGTATCAAGAAGCGCGTACTATAATGGCTCAGGCCACGACTGGCGATCCGCCAGGAGCGCGATAGAGACTCAGCAACGCACCCCTTGTGCGAAGGATGACGCTAGCGGTCCTCGAGGGGGCGCGAGGGTCCGAAGTGCTCGTAATGGCGATGATCCTCATCGACCCCAAGCGCCGCCAGTGCCTGATCCATCGCCGTCATGAAGCCCTGCGGCCCGACGAAGTAGCAATGTGGCTCCCCGACCGGCAGGTATCGGGCCAGCAGCTCGCGATCCAGACGCCCCGCATGATCGGCCTCGGAATCTCCCTCCTCAGCGCGCTCGTAGACGACGGCGCAGGTCAAACGCTCGGGATAGGCCGCCTTCAGCGCCGCCAGTTCCTCGGCGAAGGCATGCTGAGCGTGATCCTGGGCGGCATGCAGGTAGACCACCTCACGTCCCTGACTCAGCGCCTGTGCCGCCAGCGGCAGCATCGGCGTCTGACCGACGCCTCCACTGAGCAGCATCACCGGCGCGCCACCTTCCACGAGAGTCAGCTCCCCGGCCGGCGGCAGCAGCTCCAGGGTGTCGCCGACGCCAAGCACATCATGCAGATGTCGGCTGACCCATCCCTCGGGCTCGCGCTTGACCGACAGGCGATAGCTCTCCTGGTTGGGCGACGCCGAGAGGCTGTAGTGGCGATGGACCGCGGCGCCATCGATCGTTAAGCGCACCCCGATGTACTGCCCCGGCGCAAAATCTGCCGCGGCGCCGCCATCCTCGGGCACCAGCACGAAGGAGCGGATCACCGAACTCTCCTGACGCGTCTCGGCGATCCGGAAGGTTCGAGTGCCTCGCCAGCCGCCCTGGCGCGCGGCGAATTCGTGATAGCGATGGTCCTCGAGCTCGATCAGGAGCCCGGCCAGCTCCTCGTAGAGTCCACCCCAGGCATCAGCGATCTCGGGAGTCACGGCATCGCCCAGCACCTCGCCGATGGCCGCCATCAGGCACTCGCCGACGATCGGGTACTGGTCGGGACGAATGCCCAGCGAGACATGCTTGCTGACCACCGTGGCCAGGACCTGACGGGCACGGGCGGGATCGCGTCGCAGCTGCACATAGGCCAGCACCGCACCGGCGAGGGCCCGCGGTTGGGCCCCATCGGCCTGGTGCGCCGCGTTGAACAGCTCCGCGACCTCCGGGTAACGGGCAAACATCAACGGATAGAAGCGCGAGGTGATGGTATCGAGGTGCTCGGCCACCACCGGCGCGGTGGCATCGATCAGGCGTTCCTGGTCGTTCGTCAGCATGCAGGGACTCACTCTTGGTCATGACGCGGATAAAGGGGCGGACCGATAGGCGATCACGTCCCGTTCCACTGTCATTGCAACTGCCATGCCAGAACCGCTCGGCTCGATGCCCTCCCCGAAGCGCGCCAGGCGCCCCGGTCACTGCAGCGCCGCCCCGGCTGCAGAGGCGTGGCCCAAACCGGCTCATCACGACACCCGCATTGACAATATGACACGACAAGTGATGTCATTAAGACAATTAAGTGTAATTAAGACATTATCATGACCGCCTTCCTGACCTCCCTACGCGACCTGCTCGCCCGCCTCTCCGAGGCCGATACCGAAGGCTCCTACCCCGATGACTGGACCCGCCTGCTGAAGACGCTGATCGGTGGCACCCGAGCCGATGCCAGCACCCTGATGGTGATGGATCAGGGCGTGCTGCGCCCGGTAGCCGTGCTGGGCCTGCCCGACGACGTGCGCGGTCGCCCCTTCCGGCTGGAGGAGCATCCACGCCTGGCCGCCATCGCTGCACACCCAGGTGTCTGCCGCTTCCCGCCCGACAGCGAGCTGCCCGATCCCTTCGATGGCCTGCTCGACGAGGACCTTAGCCAGGTACACGACTGCCTGGGCGTCGCCCTCAGGGACGGTGATCGGCTGATCGGCCTGCTGACCCTCGACGCCCTGGCCGTGAACGGCCTGGCCGACCTCGACGAGGACGAGCTGCTGGCCGCCGCGCGTCTGCTCGGCACCTGCCTGAGAGTGGCCGAGCAGCTCAGCACCACTCGCCTTCGACTCAGCGAAGCGCTGGAGGACGAGCAGCGCAGCACCCCCCTGCAACACTGGCACAGCCCCGCCATGGCGCGACTGACGAATGCGCTGACCCTGGTGGCCCCCACCGACATGAGCGTGCTGCTGCATGGCGAGACCGGGGTCGGCAAGGAAGCGGTGGCGCGCGCCCTGCATGCCCGGTCACACCGCCACCGCGGCCCTCTGGTGCAGGTCAATTGCGCCGCCCTGCCCGAGCAGCTGATCGAATCCGAATTGTTCGGCCATCGGCGCGGCGCCTTCTCGGGGGCCGCGAGCGATCGCCGCGGCCATTTCGCCATGGCCGATGGCGGCACCCTGATGCTCGACGAGATCGGCGAGCTACCCCTGGCCCTGCAGCCCAAGCTGCTGCGGGCGCTGCAGGAAGGCGAGATACAGCCATTGGGCAGCGAACGCCCGCAACGCATCGATGTCCGCATCATCGCCGTCACCAATCGCGACCTGGCCGCCGAGGTCGAGGCGGGCCGCTTTCGGGAGGATCTCTATCACCGCCTGAGCGCCTTCCCCCTGGCCGTCCCGCCGCTGCGCGAACGCCCCGAAGACATGCTGCTGCTGGCCGGCCACTTCCTCGAGGACAACCGCATACGGTTAGGGGTCGCCAATCTGCGCCTCGACGCGCAGGCCATGGCCGCGCTGACGTCCTGGCAGTGGCCGGGCAACGTCCGTGAGCTCGAGCACACCCTGGCCCGGGCGGCGCTGAGAGCCTTGGGCGAGTTGGGTCCCGTCGGCCCACAGGCGCGACACCAGGCGATCCTGCGCCTGTCACTCCGCCACCTGGCGCTGCCCGATACCCCCACCAGCGCGACACCCGTCTTAGCCGAGGCATCCGCCAAGCCCACGGCAGTCGCCATCAGCGACGCTGTGGCCTTGCCCCTGCGGGAGGCCACCGACGATTTTCAGCGCCGCCACATCCAGGCCCACCTCGAGGCGAACGCCGGCAACTGGGCAGCCACCGCCCGAGCACTGGGCATCGACCCCGGCAACCTGCACCGCCTGGCCCGACGCCTGGGGCTGAAGGGCTAGCACAACAGAAAACGAGCAGACGTCCCGCCCTCCCCGGCGAACGATCTTTCCCTGCAGCCTAGTCCGCCGGGCGTCGACTCCCCAGAGAAAAGCCGCGACAGGCGAACAAAAAAACCCCGCCACCTAAGGGTGACGGGGCCTTTCAGTCTGCGGCTTGCTGGCCTCGGCGGCGTCTCAATGCCCCAGCAGCGCGCTCACATCCTTGGCTTCCCAGTGCGGGAAGTGCTTGCGCACCAGGGCGTTGAGTTCGACCTCGAAGGCCTGCCAGTCGACCTCGCCGGCGACCTGGCCGCTGCCCTTGGCGACGCCGCGGATCATGCCGGCGCCCACGGTAACGTTGGTCAGGCGGTCGACGACGATGAAGCTGCCGGTACCCGGGCTCTTGCGGTAGTCGTCCACCGGCACCTCGGCGGTCAGCTCCACCTGGCAGCGGCCGATGGCGTTGAGCTCCAGGCGCTCGGCGTCCTTGTGCTCGAGGGTATTGACGTCGACCTGGTAGTCGATGTGGCTCACCTGGCCGGTCAGGTCGCGGGTGGCGAGCTTGAGATCATATGGCCGGCCGGGCTCAAGCGCCGTTTCGTGCATCCAGACGATGTCGGCCTCGAAGGCGTTCGACATCGGCACCTCGGCGTCCGCGGCGACGAGCCAGTCGCCGCGTGAGATGTCGATCTCGTCTTCTAGCGTCACGGTGATCGCCTGGCCCGGGTAGGCGGCGTCCAGGTCCCCGTCGAAGGTGACGATGCGATCGACCTTGCTCGTCTTGTTCGACGGCAGCGCCTTGATGGCCTGGCCGGGGCGCAGGATGCCGGCGGCCAGGGTGCCGCAGTAGCCGCGGAAGTCGAGGTTCGGGCGGTTGACGTACTGCACCGGCAGGCGCAGGTCGGAAAGGTTCGAGTCGTGGGCGACCTCGACGGTCTCCAGCAGCGAGAGCAGCGGCTCGCCATCGAACCAGGCCATGTGGTCACTGCCGTTGACCACGTTGTCGCCGGTCAGCGCGGACAGCGGCACGAAGCGGATGTCCGGGGCGTCGAGGTTCTCGGCGAAGGCCTGGTACTCGGCGACGATCTCGTTGAAGCGCGCCTCGGAGTAGTCGACCAGGTCCATCTTGTTGACCGCGATCACCAGGTGCTGGATGCCCAGCAGGTCGGCGATGTAGCTGTGGCGGCGGGTCTGGGTCTGCACGCCGTGGCGAGCATCGATCAGGATCACCGCGAGGCTCGCGGTGGAGGCGCCGGTGGCCATGTTGCGGGTGTACTGCTCGTGACCCGGGGTGTCGGCGATGATGAACTTGCGCCGGTCGGTGGAGAAGAAGCGATAGGCGACATCGATGGTGATGCCCTGCTCCCGCTCGGACTGCAGGCCGTCGACCAGCAGAGCCAGGTCGACCTGGTCACCGGTGGTGCCGCTGGTCTTGGAGGCCTGGGTGATGGCCGCGAGCTGATCCTCGTAGATCATCTTGGAGTCGTGCAGCAGCCGCCCGATCAGGGTCGACTTGCCATCATCGACGCTGCCGCAGGTGATGAAGCGCAGCAGGTCCTTGTTCTCGTGCTCGTGCAGGTACTGCTCGATGTTGTCGGCGATCAGGGTTGATTGATGAGCCATGACGTATCCCGGAAAAGTCTGGCCGGTTGGCGTGAGGCGCCGTGCTGAAACACGACGGGCCAACCGACGGAAAAGGGCGAAAGAAGCCGTGAGGAGGCGCGGGCCTAGAAGTAACCTTCGCGCTTCTTCTTCTCCATCGAGCCGGCCTGGTCGTGGTCGATGGCGCGACCCGAGCGCTCGGAGGTGCGGGTCAAGAGCATCTCCTGGATGATCTCGGGCAGGGTGGTGGCCTTCGATTCCACGGCGCCGGTCAGCGGGTAGCAGCCCAGGGTACGGAAGCGGACCCACTTCTCCTCGGGCACCTCTCCTTCGGCAAGCGGCAGGCGGTCATCGTCGACCATGATGTCCATGCCATCGCGATGCACCACCGGACGCGGCGCAGAGAAGTACAGCGGCACGATGGAGATCGACTCCAGGTAGATGTACTGCCAGATGTCGAGCTCGGTCCAGTTGGAGAGCGGGAAGACGCGGATCGACTCGCCCTTGTTGACCTTGGCGTTGTAGATATTCCACAGCTCCGGACGCTGCTGCTTGGGGTCCCAGCGGTGGTACTTGTCGCGGAAGGAGTAGACGCGCTCCTTGGCGCGGCTGGCTTCCTCGTCGCGGCGCGCGCCGCCGAAGGCGGCATCGAAGCCATGCTTGTCGAGCGCCTGCTTGAGCGAGGCGGTCTTCATGATGTCGGTGTACTTGGAGCTGCCGTGATCGAACGGATTGATGTTCGCCTCGACGCCTTCCTGGTTGATGTGCTCGATCAGTTCCATGCCGGCCTCGGCGGCCATGCGGTCGCGGAACTCGATCATCTCGCGGAACTTCCAGGTGGTATTGACGTGCATCAGCGGAAACGGCGGCGTGCCCGGATAGAAGGCCTTGCGCGCCAGATGCAGCATCACCGAGGAGTCCTTGCCGATCGAGTAGAGCATCACCGGATTGGCGAACTCGGCGGCTACCTCGCGGATGATGTGGATCGACTCGGCTTCGAGCTGCTTCAGATGGGTCAGGCGTTCGGGGGTTAACTCGGTCATCGGCGTTTCGGGCTCTATTGATGGGAGGCGAACGGCCGGAAGGCCCCGCTTCTGGCGGACTCGCGGCAGCGTGATGGGGCTAGGGTAACGAGGCGACGCTGATAACGTCAAAGAATGAAGAACTATCTTTTTAGCTTCAAAGGATATAAAGAGGCCGGATCGGGCGATCCGGCCGCGGCTGATCGACTGGCGGTCACAGGTCGACCCGCTCGACCCAGGTGGTCAACGTCTCACCGTGGAAATCGACCACCCGATAGCCGGGGCGCGAGGCCTCATCGACGGCGAAGTGGGGCGAACCACCGAGGAATTGATCGGTGGTGGCCGGGCAGCCGAACACCGCCACCTCGCCCTCGGCCAGCGACTCACGGCTGGCGAAGGCCTGATGAATATGGCCACAGAGAATGGCCCTTACCTGGGCATAGGCGGCGAGGGTCTGCCACAGCGCCTCGCGATCATGAAGGCCGATGGCGTCCATCCACGCAGAGCCGATGGCCACCGGCGGATGGTGCATCACCAGCATGGTCGGACGATCGTCGCCCTCGAGCTGCTCGGCCAGCGCCTGCAGCCTGGCCTGGCCAAGCTCGCCATGGGGCTGACCGTTGACCCGGGTATCGAGCAGCAAGAGCCGCCAATGGCCCAGATCGACTTCGCCGTTGAGTTCACGATGCTCGACCATCAGGTCCGGCTGGTCATGATTGCCAGGCAGCCAGAACCAGGGGCAGCCCAGGGAAGCGAAGGCCTCCTGCGCATGGGCGTAGGAGGCCTGGGACTCATCCTGGCTGACATCACCGGTGACCAGCAGCACATCCGGGCGCTGGTCTTTCGCATGCTCCAGCACGGCGTGGAGCTGGCGCAGCGGGAAGCCGGTGCGCGAACGCGCCTCGGGGTCGGCATGCAGATGCGTATCGGTGACTTGAACCACACGCATCAGCGCAGCACCGGGGCGTCGAGGGAGTGGCCATGGGCCATGCCATGCTCGAGCCATTCGCCGAGGAAGCGATTGAGCTGGAGCTTTTCGTCAGGCTGGTGCATCCGAGCGTTGGGGTAGCGATAGCGGCCGTGGAAGTGGCGCTGACGCTGGAAGTCGGTGACCTCGGCCATGCGCACGTCGTGATAGAGGTGCACACGCATGCAGGGCGGATCGATGACCGCATCGAGCACCCCGGACTGGGTGACCCGCACGATGGTGGTATAGGGAGCACACTCGAGCACGTCGAGGTGCAGGGTGCCGAAGCGCTGCTCGCGGCCGGACAGGGCAACCTCACGGCGCTCCCCGGCGTCGAGCTCGCCCAAGAGGCGAGTGAGCCGCAGGTAGTTGGCGCTGCATTCGCCCTGCAGGGTCTTCAGGTCGGTGACGTAGGCGGTTCTGGCCACAGGATTACCTCCGTGCGCGCAGTGAGGCCCGCTCGCGCGCCAACCAATGGAAGGCGATCAGGCACATGGCATTGTCGAGTCGCCCGGCATCGAGGAGTTCCCAGGCCTTCAGATACGGTAGCACATGCACCTGAATGTCCTCGTGTTCCTCGTCGAGCCCGTGCACACCGCCGAGCCCGGCGCTGTCGACCAGGCCACAGAACAGGGTGACTCGCTCGCTGCAGGCGCCGGGACTCGGGTAGTAGCTGTGAAGCTCGATCAGTTCACCGATCGGGCAGTTGGCCTCTTCGATGGCCTCGCGCCTTGCCACCTCGGCCGGGGTCTCGCCGGGCTTGACCAGCCCCGCCACCGGCTCGAGCTTCCAGGGGCTGACGGCATCATCCAGGGCGCCGGCGCGGATCTGCTCGACCAGCACCACGGCATCGCGCTCGACGTCATAGAGCAAGACCCCCACGGCATCGAAGCGCACGTGCACCTCGCGAACCACCTCCTCGCTCCATCCTCCCTCGAAGCGCCGATGACGCAGGCGCCGGCGCTCCAGGCGGAAGAAGCCCTGATGCAGGCATTCGTCGTCCAGGCGCTCGACATCGGCCTGGCCGAAGCGCGGCGCAGCAAGCTCGGGGGTCGGGTCGTGGTGCTCGCCCATCGGGCCTCCGGGTCAGAATCAAAGAGGCCATTATCCCGACCCGACCGCCCGCTGCCAACCTCGGGCCACTCTGCCCCGCCGCAACTCAGCGCTCGTCACGCGGTGGATCGTCACGCGGTGGAAAGCGCACGTCGAAGCCACGCGCATCGAGCTGGCGCACCTCACGGGGACGCCCCCGATCATCCAGGCACACCAGGCCGATGCCGGCACCGTTCCATAGCCGTTCGCCGGCGCGGGCCCGATCCGGGTCACGGGGGCGGATGCGCAGGGCGCGACGCTGGGTAAGACGGTTGAGCGGCGAGCGCGGCGCATAGAGCCAGCGGTTCAGGCGATCGAACCAGTCGAGCAGGGTATCGGGGAAGGTGTTTTTCAGCCCGCTCGAGGTGATCTGCCAGAGCCGCGGGCCCTGGCGACGGTGGCGCACCTCGATGTCGTAGGCGAAGGAATAGTGCACGTCGCCGGAAAGGATCACGTAATTCCCAGGAGTGCGCGAATGACGAAAGATGTTGAGCATCACGCTGGCGGCCCCCCGATGGGCCATCCAGTTCTCGGCATCGACCAGCAGCGGCTTGCCGGCCAGGGCGAAGAGCTTCTGCACGGCTTCGATCAGCTTGACGCCGAACATCGGCGCCGGCGACACGATCAGCACCGAGGCCTCGTCGAGCAGTTCCTGCTGCAGCTCGCTCAAGGCCTCCCAATCCATCAGTCCGGAGGGGCGATGGCGTCGCACCTCGCTGCGCCAGCGCCGGGTACGGGTGTCGAGCATGATGAGCTTGGGCGTGCCGGGCACGATCACCTCCCAGCCCTCGAAGCGCAGCAGGCGGGCGATCGTCGCATCCTGCGCCTCGGCCTCCAGCCAGCCGCCGCCTGCGCTCGATGTCGCCTGCGGCACTTGGCTCGCCTGAGTCGTCTCGGTGAGCAGGCCGGCCAGCTCCTCGACGGGGACCGCGAGCCGGTCCGGGTCGTTGCCCCAGCCCTGGCAGAGCAGATAGGCCAGCAGCGCATTGCCGATGATGCGCCTCGAGAAGGGATGTCCGTAGGCGGTCTCTTCCCAGGCGGCGGTGAGGTTCCAGTCGTCGGTGACGTCATGATCATCGAAGATCATCAGGGTCGGCACATTGGCCATCACCCGAGCCGCCGCCGGCAAGCCGGTCACGAAGTCCTCGATCACCGTGGCTTCCTGGTCGTACTGGTCACGACAGTCGGCATCCAGCGGCGGTGCGGCTGGCGCGATCAGCCGCCAGGGCACCGGCGACCAGGCCAGTAGATACATGGCCAGCATCTCTGAGAAGGTGATCAGATGATTGCGCGCATTCGCGGTGGTGAAGATCGGCTTGCGCACCCCGCCGAAGAAGCGCTCGCGCAGCGCCTCGGAGTTATAGACATCGGGCAGCAGCGCCTCACGGGCATAGTAGCCCTTGGGCGAAGCATAAAGCTCGCCACTGTCCTTTACCTCGGCGCCTTCGAGCGTCTCATCGACGAGCCCGAGTCGCCCGATCAGCGCATGAATGGCGGCGAGCATCGGCCCGGCGACATCGTCCGCATAGATCTGGTCGCCGGTCATCAACAGCCAGGCCGGCCGCTCATGGGTCTCAGTCCAGCGCTCGCCGAGCCAGGCATCGGCACGCACCAGACCATCGCCCCCGGGGTGATGAGGCTTGCGACAGGAGCCGTGCAGCAGTTGACCGATCCGGGAGGCGATCACGAAGCCGGGCAGAGCGGCGCCGTCATAGCAGAGGTGAGAGGCCCAGTCGGCGATACCGCGGGCGCCTGCAGGTGCATCGCGTATCACCAGGTCGTAGTCGATGCGCACGTCTTCCGGCAGCGGCGTCTCGAGCGGGATATCGATGAGGTGCACCACCGCGTAGCGCCCCACTGGCAGGCAGCGACAGTGCGTCTCGTCCAGCACCAGGCGCCGCGCCTCGCTGCCGTCCGCCGGCGTCAACTCAAGCTCGAGAGGCAGCGCGCGGGTGCCCACCAGCCACAGCACCAGCCGCTCGGGGGCGACGCGACGCAGCAGCGGGCCGGCGAGCACGTCGGGTAAAGGCGCATCGGGACACGCCTCGGCAAAGGGAGAGGAATCGGTCGACATCATGGGCCCCAAGCCTACCCCAGCGCCCGGGATGGCGTCTTGCCTTAACGGACGGGTGCACCTTTTTTGTCGACATCTACGTCGTGTGGCGACGCACCGCGATGTCCTCGTCGCCGGCCTGTGACCTCGACACCGGCCTGGTTATCTCAGCACCGGCAGGCCCACGGCGAGACTTGGCGAAGTCACCTGCCTTGCGTAAGGTGCCCTCAACCATCGCAACGAGGGCCTTAGCATGAAGGGGCGCAACATGACGCGCTGGCGGGATCCGGCCAAGGACCCCCGCCAGGAACCCAAGAGCCACCTGATCACCGCCGAGGGCCATGCCCGGCTCAAGGGCATCCTCGATCACCTGTCCCGAGTCAAGCGCCCCGCCTTCTCGGCCAAGGTCGGTGAGGCGGCGGCCCTCGGCGATCGCAGCGAAAACGCCGACTACACCTACAACAAGAAGGAGCTGAACCGCGTCATCGCGCGCATCCGCTACCTGACCAAGCGGTTGGACGAACTTCAGGTGGTGGACCGCCTGCCCGCGGATACTGGCAAGGTCTATTTCGGCGCCTTCGTGACCCTGGAGGACGAGGACGGCGAGGAGCTCAAGATCCGCATCGTCGGCCACGACGAGACCCGCAGCGATCGCCACTGGATCAGCGTCGACGCGCCGCTGGCCAAGGCGCTGCTCGGCAAGGCGCTGGATGACGAGGCGACGGTGGCGGCCCCCGCCGGCGAGACCACCTATATCATCACCGACATCCAGTACCGCGATCCCCAGGCGGCCGATACCGGGCGGAACTGATCCCCTAGCGCCTGACGGCGCGGTAGACCCGGAAGCGTCGGTCGTCAGCGAGAACCTCGAAGCTACCGAAGGCGGCCTCGAGCAGGTCGGGATAGGGCAGGAAGGCGTTGGCCACCAGCACCAGCTGGCCGCCGGGGGCCAGATGCGCCGGCGCCTCGCGGATCAGCCGCGCCGCCGGGCCGAAATCGATGGCCCGCTCCTGATGAAACGGCGGGTTGCTGACGATGGCATCGAAGCGGCGCCCCTCTAGCCGGGAATAGACATCGCTCGCCAGCGCCTCACCGGGCAACGCATTGGCTGCCAGGGTGCGACGGGTGGCCTCCACCGCGAAGGCATTGACGTCTACCGCCGTCACGGCGGCGCCCCGGCGCGCCAGCCAGGCCGCCAGAATGCCGTCACCGCAGCCCACATCCAGCACCGCGTGTTGCGTCTCGCTCTCGCCCATGGCGGCGTCGCCCTCGGGCAGCAGCGCCGGCAGGCGCTCGAGCAGCAGCCGGGTGCCGTCATCGAGCTTGCCATGGCCGAAGACGCCCGGATGACTGGCGAGCGTCAGCCCCTCGGCCTCGAACCGGCTCCAGGCCAGATCCGGGTTCAGGCTCACCGGCTCGAGGCGGGTCTCGTAAAGGGTGCAGCGGCGCGCGCTATCGCGCTTGCGACAGCCGAGCCCCAGGGCCGCGAGCACCTTGAGGGCGCGCTTGATGCCGCCATTGTTTTCTCCCGCCACCTGCAGGGGCGTTCCGGCCGGCAGGGCCTGACAAAGCCGGAGCAGCCACCACTCCCCCAGCGCATGGCTCTTGGGCCAGAACAGCACGGCACCGGGCGGCGGGACCGGCTCATGGCAAGGATCATCCGCCAGGGCCGAGGACGCCAGCCTGCCCCGTGCGCGCCAGGCCTCCACCACGGCGTGGTCGGCGGAAAGCAAACGACCCTCGCCCTCCTCCAGCCAGGCATCCCGTGGCGGCGCGACCCATAGCCAGCCCCGGTAGTCCATGGCTTGGCGTTCCAGCAGCTGGCAAACGGCGGTCTCGGCGGGCATCGATCAGGCTCCGGTGGCGTGAGTGGTGGAAGAAACGCGGCCGGCAGCCTCGGCCGGTCGGCTCAGGGTGTACAGCAGGTAGCGGCCCAGCCGCCAGTGGGGCTCGACGTCGCAATAGCGCCGCTCGAGTTCGACCAGCTTGTCCATCGCTGCCGCATCGAGCTCGCGGGCCGTGAGGTAGTCGTGGAAGACGCGCACGCCGGCGCGGGCCTCGATGGTGAGCCCCGCCTCCTCGGCCCAGGCCGCGATCTGGCCATGGGTCAGCGGCGAGATCGGTGTCAGGCGCTGGCGCTGGCCGGTGCCCGCGAGGCGATCCTCGAGCACCTTGTCGAGGTTACCCTTGGCCACGTTCGACAGCCGCAAGGCATCGCGATTGAAGACCATCAGCGACAGCTGACCGCCGGGGGCGAGCCGGTCGGCCAGCCGCATCAGGGCGTCACGGGGATCGGCCAGCCACTCGAGCACCGCATGGCAGACGATCAGCGGCCAGGGTCCAGGCGCCTGCACGGCGAGTTGCTGTAGCGGCGCCTGAATCAGGCGCACCTCGGTGTCGGCCAAGGCGACCTCCGCTCGCGCCAGCATCTCGGCGGAGGGCTCGAGCAGGGTCACCGGATGGCCGCGCTCGGCGAACCAGTGCGCCATCTGGCCGAGTCCACCGCCCACGTCCAGCACCGGCTGGCCGGCCAGTGCCAGCTGACGCGGCAGCAGATGATCGAGCACCGCGAGGCGAATATCACCGCGCACACTGCCATAGAGCCCCGCGGCGAACTTGTCGGCCAGACCATCGAAGTGGCGATCACCATTTACGGAGAGATAAGAGGCCGGCGAGCCGGGCGGTGAAATGGCGGCCATCGAGGGCTCCGAACGAGAAGAAAGTCAGGCGCCTATTCTAGCCGGAAACTTGACATGACTCATGGCCCGAAACGGGATGCATGGCTGGCGTTTGAGGAATACGGTATGATCCAGCCCGTAACAAATAACAATGAAAAATCTAGTATTTTTTAATTAGCTAACAATTATTAATACCCACTTACCTCTGGTTTCAGGGCCAAGAGTGGTCATTTATTTCTCTTTCTTCGCCGGGAATGCCATCAGTGACGCAACTTGCCCCCCTGCCCCGACAACTCACTCGGCTACTTGAGATCCCCAGCCTGTCGATTTCCGTGGCGGACGGCGAAGCGCACGACGCCCCCCTGGTATATGTCAACGAGGCCTTCGAAGTCCTCACCGGGTACCGACGCGACGAGGTGATCGGCCGCTCCTGCCGCTTCCTGCAGGCCGACGATACCGATGCCGCGGACATCGATCGGCTACGCGAGGCCATCCGGAAAGGCGCGCCGATCACCCTGACGATGAAGAACCGACGCAAGGACGGCACCCTCTTCTGGAACGAGCTCAGCCTTTCGACCATCGTCACCGACGCCGGGCGCCGCTACCTGGTGGGGCTGCAGCGCGATGTCAGCGCACGCGAGCAGGCCTGGCAACACCTGGCGCTGACTCGGGCCGTGTTCCGCAACACCCATGACGGCATCCTGGTCACCGATGCCAGCAAGCGCATCATCGACACCAACCCCGCGTTCACCCGCCTGACCGGCTACCCCCAGGCCGAGGTGCTGGGCAAGCGTCCTAACCTGCTGTCATCGGGCAAGCATGATTCCGGCTTCTACCAGAGCATGTTCGCCGCGGTCGAGGCGCGGGGCTTCTGGACCGGCGATATCTGGAACACCCGCAAGGATGGCAGTCAGCTGATCGAGAACACCACCATCTCGGCCATTCGCGACGAGTACGGAGAAATCGTCAACTACATCGGGGTGTTTCGCGACATCACCCAGCGCCGCCTGAATCAGGCGCGACTGGAGCGCATCGCGAGCTACGACCCGCTGACCGGGCTGTTCAATCGTAGTCATTTCAACACCCTGCTGGAGCGCCAGCTCGAGAGCCTGGAATTCACCCAGACGGGCCTCGCCGTGCTGTTTCTGGATCTGGACGACTTCAAGCCGATCAACGACAGCTTCGGCCATGCCAGTGGCGATGCCCTGCTGGTCGAGATCAGCCGACGCCTGAAACGCCTGATGCGGGCCAACGATCTCACGGCGCGTTTCGGCGGCGACGAATTCGTGATCGCTCTCAACGGCCTGGGCACCGTCGAGAAGGCCCGCAAGGTCGCCCAGAAGGTACTCGACGACATTGTCCAGCCCTATGCGCTGGACAACGGCGAAAGGGTCACGGTCTCGGCATCGGTGGGTATCGCCTTCACCGCCGCCCACGACACCACCAGTAGCGCCCTGCTGGATGCCGCCGATGCGGCCATGTACGCGGCCAAGCAACAAGGCAAGAACCGCATCGCCCTCGCCGATCCGAAGATGCTCTGCCACCAGACGGAAGATGCCCTGGTCCGAGTCAAGGCCGCCTTCGAGGGCGGCGAGATCGAGCTTCATTTCCAGCCGGTATTGGATTTGGCCAACGACGAGATCATCGGCTTCGAGGCCTTGGCCCGCTGGCGACATCCCGAAAAAGGCGTGTTGGGGCCACAGCACTTCATCGACATCATCACCCACTCCTCGTTGAGCCTGCCCTTCGGTCGCTGGCTCATCGATCAGGCGGGCCAGGTGGTGAGCCTGCTGCGCCGCCATGGCCATCATGCCCTCATCGGCGTCAACCTGGCCCAGGACCAGATCGAGACCGGCGCCTTCATCGAGGCACTGTCGGCGACTCGCCATCGCCATGACCTCACCGCCCCCTTCCTGGTCGCCGAGGTGCTCGAATCCACGCACTTCCATGACCTGGACCTGGCCTGCAGCCTGCTCAACGAGGCCCGCCAGCACGGCGCCCTAGTCGCGCTGGATGACTTCGGCGCCGGCATCTCCTCGATCACCTATGCAAGCCAGCTGCCGCTCAACACGATCAAGGTCGACCGCAGTGCGGTCATGCATGTGGACAGCCGCGAGGATCAGCACCAGTTCATCAGCGGCATCATCGCCATGGGACACGCCATGCAGCGCCAGGTGCTAGCCGAAGGCATCGAGACCGAGACCCAGCTCGACAGCATTCGGAACATGGGATGCGACCTGGCCCAGGGCTACCTGATCGGCAGGCCAATGTCCTACGAGCAACTTCATGAACACTACCTGAGCGATGCGGCCGCGCCCCGCTACCCGCTGCGCCGCTTGTCATCGCCTGGAACATCAGGCGGCGACGAGGGTTTATCTCGTGCCATCAGCAGCTTATAATACTCGCCCTGCCACGCCCCCTTAGCTCAGCTGGATAGAGCAATCCCCTCCTAAGGGATAGGTCGAAGGTTCGAATCCTTCAGGGGGCGCCATCTCTTCCTGACACCACCCCACGCCTCCCGAACCACTTCCCGCCCATACGCCTGGTCGGTCTAGATATCGCAGCTGGCTAAACATCGCAGTAGTTGCCTCGCTCGCATTGCCGGCAATGGATCCACAGCTGGCCATTCTCGGCCTTGATCAGGAAGCGCGGCGTCTCGCCCCCGTCGATGTCGTGGACACGCTCGACGACCGGGTGACCGTGGTGATCGTTGCAACAGGTGATCCGGTAGCTGCCATCCGGCAGGGGCTCGATGCTGGTGTACTCATCGTGCGGCATGGCATGTCTCTCCTTTCCGACACCGTCATCGCTACAGTATGGCAGGCGCTCACGTGGACGCCCGCCTCCGCCGACGCTTACACGGCGGCTCATGCCGGTTCGGCAAACTCAATGGCTCGATTGCGCCCCTCTCGCTTGGCCTGATAGCTCGCCGCATCGGCGCGCGCTATCACCTCCTCGATGCCGAGATCCGCTTCGAGGAAGCAGGCCGCGCCCAGGCTCAGGGTGACGCGATAGCCCTTGCCCGCGGCGAAGACCTCCAGCGCCGCAACCGTTTCCAGCAGTTGCCGCGTCACCTCGCGGGCCTGACTCAGAGTGCAGCTCGGCATCAGGATCGCGAATTCGTCGCCACCCTGACGGGCGACGCAGTCGTTCCGGCGTACCAAGGGGGTAATGGCGTCGGCGATGGCCCGCAGCATGTCATCACCCAGGGCATGGCCGCCTTCGTCATTGATCGGCTTGAAATGGTCCAGGTCGAAGAGCATCAGCACCGACTGCTGGCGCGTCTGCTGCCATTCGGCGAAGGCCTCCTCCAGGCGCCGCTCGAAGCCGCGGCGATTGAGCAGGCTGGTCAGGGGGTCGTGCTCCGCCTCCCAGCGCTGGATGACCTCCTGCTCGCGGCGCTGGGTGATATCCTTGACCGTGCCCACATGGCCGAGCACTTCCTGCTGATGAATTACCTGACCGGCATGCACCTCCAGCCACAAAAGTGAGCCATCGGCATGGGTGCAACGGATCTGGCGCAGGAACGCCCGGCCACTTTTCATGGCCTCCCGCCACAGCTCGAGGAAGTCTTGCCGATCCTCCGGGTGAATGTATTCAGCCCATTGAACGGCCTGGCCGGCGGCGCCCTCGTGGCCCACCAGCTTCACCAGGGCGGGATTGACGTATTGCATCTCGCCCTCCGGGGTGGCCACGAACATGCCCACCGGCGAGGAGGCCAGCACCGCATCCAGGAAGGCCTGACGCTTGTGTAACCTGGCCGTGACCTCCTCCCGCTGCTGCTCGAGCCGATTGAAGGTCGCGCCCAGCTGGCGCAGCTCCCGCATCCGGGTGCTCAATTGCACTCGGGTGCGCTGGCCGCCGGCCACCTGACCGATCTGGCGCTCCAGGCGATGCAGCGAACCCAGGACCACTCTCAGCAACCACCATAGGAAGGGCAGCATCAGCAGGAAGGTGACCAGCCCCACCCACCAGAGCTTGCGCACCAATAGACCGATCGGGGCCTGCACCTGAGACATCGGCAGGGTCACGCTGACGATCCAGCCGGCATTCCAGACCTGAACGAAGGCCTCCAGGGCAGGCTCGCCGCCAGCCATAATGCCCTCGTCGGCCCCCTCCCAGCCCAGCAGGGCCAAGGAGACGGCATCATCGTTGACGCCGGTGCCGATGGTAGTCATCACCCGACTCCGATCGGGGTGAGAGAGCACGGTGCCTTCGGCACTGAACAAGGAAGCGAAGCCGTCATCGCCGATGCGAATGCGCCGCAGACTATCGAAGAAGCTGCTGGACTCGACGCTCACGGTGCCGACCACCTGACCGGCGTAGTCTCCCTCAGCATTGGTGATCGGCACGCTGACCACCACCAGCGGGCGACCGTTGACACGACTCTTGATGGGCTCGCCGACGTAGGGCTCGCCCAGGGCACGCACATCCCGGTAGTAGTCACGATCGGAGACATCCAGGTTGTGCAGGCTCTCCAGCCGCGGGTAGCTGGCAATGATGCGGCCCTCGTCAGAGACCAGGGCCAGGCGATCGAACAGGGCCAGCATCGGCTCGTGACGAATCACCGACTGGGACGATTGGGTGGGCAGGTCCTCGCTCACCTGGTCGGCGAGCCGCTCCAGGGCGATCACGCGCTGCTCGATGGAGCGCTCGACCTGCTGGGCAATCAGGTTGGCCTCGTAGGTCAGGTGACTGATGTTGGCCTGTCGAATCAGCTCGCTACCGCTCAGGTAGGCGAAGGCGAGTGTCGACACGATCAACACGACCCAGCCCATGCCGATCCATAGCATCAGACGGGAATGCAGCGTGCCCAGGAGTCGCATCATGCAGTTGGCATCCATTAGCTCACGAACTTTTCCCCACCTTATCATGATTCACTTGGCCGACTATCCTCCTTGAGGCCTCAGACTTTCGCCGATTTCAAGATGAAAGGCCTCATGATTTACTCGCGCCCCCGCCGGTTTCACCGCACGTATCCGGCAACGACTTAGCCGCCGAACTCGCCAGAACCTCCTTCTCGATTACCTCTGCCCTGCACCGGAATGAGCGCAGGACTCGGCTTCGCTGCCGCCGCCCAGATCACCGGACAGGCAGAGCCGATTTACACCTGCTGTGAGTGTAAGGCAGGAGGCACTTCGCGCACCAAGTCTCACGGCCCGCCATCGGGTCATGTTGCCGCAAAGGCCATCGAGAGGCTGTCGATGGGCCCCGGTTCTTAACCGCGCCACCCGACAGGGAAGCGCAACAGTGAGGTGAGCCATGAACACCGTCATCAACCTGAAGACCCTGACCGCGGGGCTCGCGGCATCGCTACTGATGGCCGGCTCGGCCTTGGCGATGGACTCTGAAGCCGTGGAGAAACACATGGCGATGATCAGCGAGGAAACCGCCAAGTCCGACCAGCCCCGGGTCGAGGCCCTCGAAAAACACGTTCAAGAACTTGAGGAGCTGATCCGCATGATGATCGAGGAAAAGGACGCCGGTTCCTGATCGATTCGGGCTGGCTGGTGGGCATGACGGGATAATAGGATGACAGGCAGGTCTGTAAGCCCGCCTCCCTCCTTGATCCCCATCCCCTAAAAAGCGAAGGGCCTGCCGTGTGGCAGGCCCTTCGCCTTGCGTATCCGCGTCCGGTGTCTTCCTCTAGTTAGGCGCACGGGAAAACGAATCGGAAGCCTCAGTCGAGTCGCTGCACGCGCAGCTCGTAGTTGTTGACGCCGCTCATCGCCGTACCGAACTTCTGGCCATTGACCCAGATGTCATACTGCCCGGGCTCGAGGCGCGCCTCGAGGTCTACATCACCATCGAAGCCTTCCCCGGCGTCACTGGCGACCACTCGGCCGGCGGCGTCCCGCACCTCAAGCACAATGCGATAGGTGTCTTCGTAGCCGGTCGGATAGGTCGCGGTGGTGATCGCCACCGTTCCCGCCTCCTGCATGCGGAACGACAGCACCTCGCCCCGGGCGCGGATCTTGACATCGGCGACGAGCTCCTGAAAGGCCTCGGCCTTAGCAGCAGTCGACTCGTCGGCGGCATCCGCAGCCTGTGGCGTCTCGGGCTCAGACGCATTGGGCTCCGGTGCATCGGGCGCGGCCAACCGCATCTCTTCCTTACCTGATACGTCTCCTGCTGCCTCGCCAGCCGACTGCGTACTGGAGGCGGCAGCGGCGGGCGCCGTCAGGGTAGCGACCGAGTCCTTGCTGCTGACGAAGGCGCTGCGCTTGCCGTCGGCGCCTTTACGGGCAAAGAGACCATCGCCATCATCCACGGCCGCGGTGCGATTGCCTTCGGCATCGAGGCCCGTCACCGTGATATAGAAGCTGTTGCCTCCCTTGCTGCGCGTGCCGAACTTCTGCCCCTGGACCCGCAGCACATAGTCACCGGGCTCAAGCGGCTCGCGCAGTGCCAGGCCACCGTTCTGACCTAGCCCCTCGCCACGGGCGAGCTCGTTGCCGTCGGCATCCAGCAGCACCGCCTCGACCCGGTAGTCCTCGGACTCTCCACCCGGCACCCGGCTCTCGAACAGGTATCCACCGGCCTCCTCTACACTGAAGGCATGCTCGTGTGTTCCGCCATAGCGAAAACTCTGGCTACGGGCATCGTTCTGGGGCTGGAAGAAGCCGGTCAGATCGAGCCCGCGCCCTTCCTCGCGGAAGCGCTCCTGCATGGTGCTGGCAGGTGCCGTGGCGCTGACAAGCGACAGGCCGAGGGCGACCAGGCCGGTGACAATGGGCTGTTTCATGAAACCTCGCATCAAGACGAAAAAAGCCGGCCCAAGGGCCGGCTTTCGTTATATAAGCCTGAGGCTACAGGGTCAAACCCTGCAGGCAAGCTTAGAAGACGTAGGTGATACCAGTGGCGAAGCCGTCGCCTTCGTCATTCTCAGCATCACGGGTAGCGACTTCGAGGTAGGTGTACATGGCATCGGAGATGTTGTAGGTGCCGCCGACGATCACTTCGGTGCGGTCATCACGAGCGTCATCGTAGCTGACTTCCTGAACGGCGCCGTAGACATCGCCCATGCCGTAGCCGGAGCGGGCACCCAGAGCGACGAATTCGGTATCGTTGTCGGTGCTGCCGTCTTCGAAGACCTCGTACTTGGCGGCCAGGCGCAGGGCACCGATGGTGTACTGAGCGGTCACACCATACTGGTCACCGAAATCACCTTCAGCTGCCGCAGCATCATCAAGAACGACGTCACCATAGGTGCTGCTATCCGGATCGTTGTCGATGACGTACTGGCCTGTACCACCAGCATTGGCGACATCGAGGGAATCGAGGTTGTCGTAGACAGCGGCGATGGAGAAAGCGCCCAGAGTGTACTTGGCACCACCGAAGAAGGAGGCCTCACCGGAATCGGTCACGTTCTCGCCTTCGTCGGAGCCCTTATATTGGGTACCCACGGCGAACTGCAGGCCGTTAAAAGACGGCGAGGTGTAGGTCAGCTTGTCGGTTTGCTGAGCGCCGCCCGCACCATGAGCAGAGGTGGAGTCGGACAGGTCAAAATATTCGTTGCTGGTAACCGGATCCTGGATCCAATCATCGATCAGCTGGTCGTAGGAACCAAAGCGAACGTCACCAAAGGAACCCCGGGCACCGACATAGGCGGTGTCACCGGAATCGCCGGTGTCATCGTAGGTCGCCATTTCGTCAGCGGCGAAATCATCGAGTTCCAGCTTCAGGTAGCCGGTCACGTCGCTGGTGATGACATGCTCTGCGGCGAAGCCGAAAGTGGTGCCGTTGTCGTCAACGCTGTCCTGGGAATCGCCGTTGTCATCCTTGACGCTGTTATACGCCATCTGGATGTTGCCGTAGATGTCCAGCTTGGTGCCGTCCTGGTTGTAGACGGTAGCAGCGGAAGCGGAGGCGGAAACCACCATGGCGCCGGCGATAGCAGTCGCTAAGAGTGTCTTTTTCATCGCGATAAGTCCTTTAATGTGACTAGCTTCAGGTTTCGATCGTAGTGCTGCTTGATGCAGCCGGCCTTTCGGTTTTATTTCGCCCGGGTGTACCGCTTATACCCGAAACGTCGATCCGATGTTGGCCTTGTTATAATCCAATGCTCGCAGGGAAACCATATACCGGGTTTTTCCGGAGTGCAACAAGAAAAAACACTGTTTTCAATCTCGATTCACTAGATTGATGGAACCCTGTCCCGCTGCCGCTGTCATGCCGCGGGGCATTCGCCCGGCCGAGAGTGCCATGGCCATATGACCGACACACGACAGGCGGCGGTCACCATCATCCATGGGGCGGAGCGTCGATACAAAGCCTACTGTATCAACGCTCTAGGGAGGCTCAGCGTGAACCGTGCTTGGCGAGCAGCGCCCCGAGCTTGCGCTCCATGCGCTCGCCGGGGGCTTCCTGGGAGGAGGGTTCTGAGGGGACTTTCGAGGAAGCATCCGACGCAGGGGCCTCGGGGGAGGAGGTTCCGGGCCTCGGAGACTTCTGGGAAGAAGCGTCAGGCGCAGAAGACTTCGCTGCCGCAGTCTTGCCCGCCGCACTCACCTTGCCGCCCTCGCGCTTCTTCCCGGCACGCCCCGCCTTGCGACGCTCGGCCTGCTGCTGGGCACGCAACTCATCGAGTTTCTTGCGGGCATAGCGGGCCTCGCCTTCGCTGACCGGACCGGCCGCCTCGCCGTCGAGCCCGACCCGCTCGGCTCCCTGACGCACCGCCTTCAAATAGCGCGGCAGATGCACGTAGCAGGCCAGCGCCCGGCGCACCAGCTTCTCGGGCCAGGGTTCGCGAGCCAGCAGGTCCTCGTGGATGCCCACCCGCAGCGGCCGCACATGGCCCTTGAAGAAGGCATCCGGGTAGCGGCGATACCACTGGTTCAGCAGCGCCTGGGGCGATGGCACCTCGCCGGTCGACGGGCTACCCTGCTCGCTCGCCAGCGCCCCTGAGGCGTCCGGCGCGGGCTCGGCCGAGGAATCGGTCGAGGGTGCCCGAGACTGGTTTTGGACTTGAGCGTTGGCTTGAGCTTGCCGAGCGCGAGCCTGAGACTCGGCTGACGCCGACGGCGCCCGGTCTGTGTGGGAGGAATCGGCCTCGGGCGAGGCCGCCGCCAGAGGCACCGCCCCGGATGCCTCTTGTGCTTCTGGACACGCCTCTGAACGCGAGGGCGCAGCGCGAGACGTGCTGGGCGGATGCGGTGTCGCCTGCGCGGCGGCCGACTCCGGCCGGGCCCGGTGAGAGAGCAGCGCGGCGAGCCCCTGACTGCGGGGATGGGCATGACCATCCGCGGTATGGGGCGCGCGGGCGAACTTTTCCTCGAGCTCGCGACAGGTCTCGCCCAGCGCCTGATGCTCGCGGGTGAGTGCATCGTGCTGCTGTTCGAGCTCACGGCTCTTGCTTTCAAGCCGACGGCGCTGTGTTTCGAGCTCATGGCTCCTGGTTTCCAGCTCACGGCTCTTTATCTCGAGCTCATGGCTGCGCGCCTCGAGCCGGCGATTCTGTTCGACCAGCGCCGCCACCCGGGCCCTGGCCTGGGCCAGCTCTTCAAGCCGTGCCTCGGCGCAGGCTTCCAGCGTCGCCAGCAAGGCCGCGGTGCGTTCGTTGTTCAAGGCATGCCCCTCCATGCGCGTCTTACGATAATCGGCCGGACCGTCTCGGCCAGATGACTCGACCAGATGACTCGGCCAGATGAATCGGCCCGACGGCACCTCACCCTCCGTCGCGGCCGCCATTCTGCCAAGTGTGTGTCAGCCACGGCTTCCTGACAAACGGTGCGGCCCTGGCCTGCGACACGGCCTGCTTTCAGCGACGCCGATACTCGCAGAAAGCGTAGGCCGGCTGCCCCTCGGCCGGCGAGCCGTCCACGACCTGCTCGCGGTGCCACTCGGCTTCCTCGAACTCGGGGAAGAAGGCATCACCCTCGAGGGTAATATCGACCTCGGTCAGGTAGAGCCGGCTGGCATGCGCCATGGCCTGAGCGTAGATCTGGGCGCCGCCCATCACCATGATCTCCTCGACCCCATCGATGATCGCCTGCTGATCGGCGAGGTCCAGGGCGCTGGCCAGGTCGTGGCAGACGCTCACCCCGGGATGCGCGAAGCTCACATCGCGGGTGATGACGATATTGCGCCGCCCCGGCAGCGGCCGGCCGATCGACTCGAAGGTCTTGCGACCCATGACCAGCGGCTTGCCCTGGGTCATGGCCTTGAAGAACTTGAGATCCTCGGGCAGGTACCAGGGCAGCTGATTGTCGACCCCGATCACCCGGTTACGGGACATGGCGGCGATCATCGCTACCGGCACCAGGGTGTCGATGACGCCGTGGGCTTCGTTTTGCTCGCTCATACCGCCACCTTGGCCTTGATATGGGGATGCGCCTCGTAGCCGTCGATGCGGATGTCCTCGAAGCGGAAGGCAAAGAGATCATCGATCTCGGGGTTCAGCCACAGGCTGGGCGCGGCCAGCGGCGCGCGGGAGAGCTGCAGCTCGGCCTGTTCCAGGTGGTTCGAGTAGAGGTGCGCATCGCCCAGGGTGTGAATGAACTCCCCCGGTGCCAGGCCGCAGACCTGGGCGATCATCTGGGTCAGCAGCGCGTAGCTGGCGATATTGAAGGGCACGCCGAGGAAGATATCGGCACTGCGCTGGTAGAGCTGGCAGGACAGGCGGCCGTCGCTGACGTAGAACTGAAAGAGCGCGTGGCAAGGCGGCAGGGCCATCTCGTCGACCAGCGCCGGGTTCCAGGCGGAGACGATCAGCCGACGCGAATCCGGGTTGTGCTTGATCTGTTCGATCAGTTTGGCGATCTGGTCGACATGCCCGCCCTCGGGATGCGGCCAGCTGCGCCACTGATAGCCATAGACCGGGCCCAGGTCGCCGTTCTCGTCCGCCCACTCGTCCCAGATCCGAACGCCGTTCTCCTTGAGGTAGGCGATATTGGTGTCGCCGGAGAGGAACCACAGCAGTTCATGGATGATGGAGCGCAGGTGCAGCTTCTTGGTGGTGAGCAGCGGGAATCCCCGCGCCAGGTCGAAGCGCATCTGGTGGCCGAACACGCTCCTGGTGCCGACGCCGGTGCGATCGTGCTTGGTGACGCCATGTTCGAGCACATGGCGCATCAGGTCCAGATAGGGCTGCTCGAGCGCCGGGGCGGCGCCGGTGGCGGTGTCGTGGGTGTCGTCTGGCATCAGGTCTGGCATCAGGGCATCGCCGAAGGTTGTGACAAAGCGCCTAGTGTACTGAGTCGGCGAATCGCCGGCCACCGCCCTGCCCGAGCCACCGATGGGGCTCGACGCTCAGGCACTCGCCGGGTCGACCGGCCGAGCGTCATCCACCGGGCAGCGACGCGACCACAGGATCAGCAGCACGCCGGCGAGGATCATGGGCAAGGACAGCAGCATGCCCATGGTCAGCCAGTTCCAGGCGATGAAACCGAGCTGGGGATCCGGCAGGCGCACGAATTCGATCAGGAAGCGGAAGCCGCCGTAGCAGGCGAGGAAGAGCCCGGAGACCAGGCCGCGACGCCGCGGGGTCGCCGACACCCACCACAGGATCGCGAACAGAACCGCGCCCTCGAGGATCGCCTCGTACAGCGACGAGGGATGCCGGGGGGCCGGCCCCATGCCGGGAAACGGCATGCCCCAGGGAAGCGACGTGACACGGCCGGGCAGCTCGGTATTGATGAAGTTGCCGATACGTCCGGCTCCCAGGCCGATAGGCACCAGCGGCGCCACGAAATCGGTCAGCTGGAAGAAGGCCAGGCGATGCTTGCGGGCGAAGAGCAGCATCGCCACCAGCACGCCGATCAGCCCGCCGTGGAAGCTCATGCCGCCATCCCAGACCTGGAACAGCCAGAGCGGGTCGGCCAGCAGCCGGTCGAGCCCGTAGAAGAAGGCGTAGCCCAGCCGCCCGCCGGCGACCACGCCGATGGCGGCATAGAAGATCAGATCGCCCACATCATCGCCCGAGAGCCCCACGCGGCTGGCGCGACGGCGGCCCAGCCACCAGGCGGCGACGAAGCCGATCACGTACATCAGGCCGTACCAGTGAATCTTGAAGGGGCCGAGGGCGATGGCCACCGGATCGATCGCGGGATAAGTCAGCATCTTGCATCCAGGTCGAAGGGTAAAAGGGGGTTGGTAAGACAGGCATCGAGCCATGAAGTGCCCAAGACTCGGGAGAGTGGTCCGAGCCTCAGCCAGAGACTCGCTCTCGCCCCGGCAGCCAGCGCCTGACCATCTTGACCAGGGCCTGGGGCCGGTAGGGCTTGGCCAGATAATCATCCATGCCGGCGGCCGCGAAGTGCTCCCGGTCGGCCTGGCTGGCATTGGCGGTCAGGGCGATCAGCACGCTGCGCCCGCGGCCATCGGCTTGCGCCTCTCGCTCGCGCCAGCGGCGACTGGTCTCCAGGCCATCCATCGAGGGCATGTAGATATCCATGAACACCAGGTCATAGAAACGTTCGGCGGCAAGCGCCAGTGCCCGATCGCCGCTGTCGGCCACATCCACATCGAAGCCCTCGGCCTCAAGCACATTGCGCGCCAGCATGCTGTTGACCGGGCCGTCATCGACGATCAACACCTTCGGCCAGGAGCAAGGCGCCTCCTCGGCACGGGACTCGGTCGACTGCCCCATCAGTTCGGGCACCGGTTCTGAGAGGCTGGCCACCAGCACGCCGACATCGGCCAGTCGCTCGCGCAGTCGTGCCTCGCCGGGGGCGCTGGCATGCTCGGAGATAAAGGCGTTGAGTTCCTGAATCACCGGTTCCAGCTCGCGCTGCAACAGGCTCATGTAGGTCGACTTGAGACGCGAGTCTTCCCGCGCCCGGTCGCGGGCCTGGGTCAGCTGGTCGACATAGCCGGGCGCGTCATCCAGCGGCTCGAGGATACCCAGCTCATGATCGTGGCGATCCCGCAGCGATAGCATCCGCAGCCCATGCCAGCCGCCGTGGCTGTCGTGCAGTCGCACCCGGGTCCATTCGGCCTCGGGGTCTTCGCAGCGCAGCAGACACTGGGTGCCCAACCCCTTGAGGTCGGCCTTCGGGCACCCCATCAGCTGCTCGAAGGCGGTGTTGGCATCCACCAGCACGTCATTACGCATGATGAAGGCCGGTGCCGAAAGGCCGGTGAGCATCTGGTCGAGATGGGGACGCTCGGCGAGCCGACTCAGGAGGTTATCGAGGCTGTCGAGCAGGGTCTCGAGACGCGTCACCGGGCCGCACGCCGGTCCGCCGTTCAGATGGGCCCGTTTGGGCTTGAGCCAGCTGGGCATCTCCTTGTGCACTTCGCGCAGCAGTCGCTCGAGACGCTCATAGGGCACCCCCAGATGCGTTTCCCAGCGCTGCAGTCGGTGGCGCACCATGACCAGGAAGATGCTGACGATCAGGCCGGTGCCGACCAATAGCACCAGCATGAGCAGTGCCTGAACGAGTGACAGGCTCTGCGCCGGGAGTGTCGCTCGCCAGATCATGCCCCAGGCGATGCCACACAGCAGGACCAGGCCCACCTCGGCCAGCAGCAAGGGCCAGAGCACCGGCCAGATCAGTCGCTGCCACAGGCTATCCGGACGCGTTTCCACTCGCATTGACTGCCTTCGGGTTCGTCGATGGAAGATGAAGAGAGTGTACGTGCCCGCGGGAGCCCTGTCATGACAGCCTTACACGCTAGCGGCGCCCTACCACCAACGGGCCGTGCCGCCGAGACGATCTCGCGCTTTGCAGCCACATCAGGGCGGGATAAGGTAGCGGCATGTGCCTGATCGCTTTCGACTACCGCCCCGACGCCCCCGCCTGGTTGCGCCTGATAGCGAACCGGGATGAATTCTTTTCACGGGCCACGGCGCCCCTGGACGCCTGGCCCGAGGCTCCGGAGATCGTCGGCGGCCGCGACCTGGTGGCCGGCGGCAGCTGGCTGGCGGTACACCGCAGGGGCCGGGTGGCCGCGGTGACCAACGTGCGCGACGCAGGTCTGGTGACGCCGCCCGACGCCCCCAGCCGCGGCCAGCTGGTCCCCGAGGCGCTCCGGGTCGATGATCTGGCGGGCTGGCTTGACTCCCTGGCAGAGGGAGACGCCTGGCGGTATGCGGGGTTCAACCTGCTGGTCGGCGACCACACGGGGTTATGGCATCTGCATCGCGGCCGTGCGGACTTGCGGCTGCAGCGCCTGCCCGCCGGCCTGCACGGGCTCTCCAACGCGAGTCTCAACACGCCCTGGCCCAAGGTCGCCCTGGCACGCCAGGGTCTGGCCGAGAGCCTCGTCGCCGACGATTGGCCGCAGGCGTCCCTGTCGGTGATGCATGATCCCGACTTCTCCCCCGCCCCCGACGAGCTTCCCGATACCGGGGTCGGTCTCGAGCTGGAGCGCCGGCTCGCGCCTCCCTTCATCCGGGGCGACACCTATGGCACCCGCGCCACCACCTGGCTGGAATGGCAGCGCAACGGCCGGCTCACCCTTGGCGAGCGCCGCTTCGGGCCGAACGCGCGTTGCCAGGGGGAATCGCGCCTGGCGCTCTCCCCGACGGACTGGGATGCCAGGCCGCGTGTCTAATCGTTGCGGCTGGAGGCGTTGCGGCTGAGGCGCTGGGGCTAGAGGCGCTGGGGCAAGGGAGGGGACGAGCGCTGCCGGCACCGCCCACTGCCACACATGGACTCAGTCCCTGGGCGGCAACAGGTGCGCCAGCTGCCATTCTGTCAGGCGCGCATCGAGGTGGGCACGCACCGCCGAGGGCGTCGTCAGCGACAGCGTCTCGGCGACCAGACCCTGAGCCGCCGGCAGGGACACACGCCGGATCGCGGCGCGCACCCTCGGCAGACTGGGGGCGTTCATCGACAGCACATCGAAGCCCATGCCCATCAACAGCAGGGCCCCGGCCGGGTCGCCGGCCAGTTCCCCACACACCGAGGTCGGCATGGACAGCGCCGACGCCTCGTCGGCGAGACGGGCCAGCGCCGACAGCACCCCCGGGTGACAGGGGTCGTAGAGGTCAGCGACTCGCGGGTTGTTGCGATCCACCGCCAACAGGTATTGCGTCAGGTCGTTACTGCCCACCGAGAAGAAGTCGACCCGATCGGCCAGTGCCTCAAGCTGATAGAGCGTCGCCGGCACCTCGATCATCACGCCGACACACGGTCGCTCCACCGTCACCCCCTCTTCTTCGAGTTCGGCCAGCGCTCGACCGATCAGGCGCTGGGCGGCATCGACCTCCTCGACGTTGGTGATCATCGGCAGCAGGATCTGCAGGTTGTCCAGGCCATGAGAGGCCCGCAGCATGGCGCGCAGCTGCACCATCAACACCTCGGGATGATCCAGGGTCACCCGGATGCCCCGCCAGCCGAGGAAGGGGTTGGCCTCCTCGATGGGAAAATAGGGCAGATCCTTGTCGCCGCCGATATCGAGGGTGCGCATCACCACCGGCAACGGCGAAAAGCTCTCGAGCTGGTCGCGGTAGAGCCGGGTCTGTTCCTGCTCACCGGGGAAGCGCTCGGTGATCATGAAGGGCACTTCGGTGCGATAGAGCCCCACCCCGCTGACCCGGGTCTTGAGCGAGGCCACCGCATCCACGGCCAGACCGGTATTGACCATCAGCGCCATGGCATGACCGTCGGAGGTCTCGCTGGGCAGGTCCTGCTCGTGCTCGAGCACCTCGGCCAGCGCCTCTTCCTCGGCGATCAGGCTCTGATAATGCCGCCCGAGCTCCTCACTCGGGCGCACGAACAGCCGTCCGCGATGCCCATCGAGGATCACCCGCGCGCCGGTGAGGCGCGTCAGCGGCAGGTCGACCATGCCGAGCACCGTCGGCACGCCCATGGCGCGGGCGAGGATCGCCACATGGGAGGTGCTGGAGCCGCGAATCGACACCAGGCCGGCAAGCTTACCGCGAGGCACCTCGCCGAGGGTGGCCACGCTGAGCTCGTCGCCCACCAGAATGGTACTGTCGGGATAGGTGGCAGGCGTCTCGGCGCTTTCTTCCTGTAGATGCGCGAGCACCCGCCGCCCCAGGTCCCTCACGTCGGCGGCCCGCTCGCGCAGGTAGTTGTCGTCGACGCGCTCCAGGTACTGGACGTGGCGGCGCACCACGTCGGCCAGGGCACCGGGCGCCCACTGCCCTTCGCGGATCCGCTTCTCGACCTCCTGACCCAGGGCGGCCTCGCTGAGCATCTGCTGGTAGACCTCGAACAGCGCCAGTTCCTGGGCACTGATGCGACTGGCCAGGCGCTCACCGGTGGCGCGCAGCTCATCACGAACCTTGAGGATCGCCTCCTTGAGCCTGGCGATCTCGAAATCGATATCGGTGGGGATCAGATCGGGGACGCTGTCCAGGTCGGCGGGCGGGGCGATCACCACGGCGTCGCCGATCGCCATGCCCGGCGAGGCGGCAACGCCGGTGAAGGTGGCCTGGCCGTCATTGCTCACCGGGCGACTCAGGACACCGGTGGCCAGCGCATGGGCCAGGACGCCTCCCAGCTGGGCGGCCATGGTCACCAGGAAGGCCTCATCGCCCTCGTCGTAGCGCCGCTTGTCCTGCTGTTGCACCACCAGCACGCCGAGCATGCGACGCTGGTGAATGATCGGTACGCCGAGGAAGCTCGAAAACCGCTCCTCGCCGGTCTCCTCGAAATAGCGAAAATGCGGGTGCGCCGGCGCATCTTCCAGATTGAGCGGCTCTTCCCGCTGGCCGACCAGCCCCACCAGGCCTTCGCCCAGTGACATGCTGACCTGCTTCACGGCGCGAGAGTGCAGGCCGATGGTCTCCATCAGCACCAGACGCTCCTGCTCGACGTCGTACAGATAGAAGGAACAGACGTCGGTGCGCATCGCCTTGCGGATGCGGCGGACCATGGTCGAGAGCGCGGCATCCAGGCTCCGCGCCTCGTTGACCTCCTGGACGATACGACGTAACACGTCGAGCATGAGCGTTCTTCTTGTCGTTGGCGGCTTGAATGACGGCGCCGGCCGAGGGTCAGTCCTCCCCCAGGGCCAGTCGCTGCGCACGGGGGGCGAGCTCACGCAGCGCGCGGCGATAGACCTCCCGCTTGAAGGGCACAACCTGCCCCAACGGATACCAGTAACTCACCCATCGCCAGCCATCGAACTCCGGCTTGGGGGTGGTATCCATGCAGACCCGGCTGTCGGTGCAGCGGATCCTCAGCAGAAACCACTTCTGCTTCTGGCCGATGCATACCGGCCGTGAATGGGTTCGTATCATGCGTCGTGGCAGACGGTAGCGCAGCCACCCTCGGGTACAGGCGAGCAGTTCGACATCGGCCTCGGTCAGGCCGATCTCTTCTTCCAGCTCCCGGTACAGGGCCTGTTGCGGTGTCTCGTTGGCCTGGATGCCTCCCTGGGGAAACTGCCACGCATTCTGTCCTACCCGACGCGCCCAAAGCAGCTGGCCCTCGTGGTTGGCAATGATGATGCCAACATTGGGGCGAAAGCCGTCAGCGTCGATCACGGACATCACCTTATGAATCCAATATTGAAGCCATTCTTCCACAAAGCTGGAAAGGGCATCAATACACTTCAGGGCGCCTGTTCCGGGCGGTGTTCAACATCGGAGCACTCTGCAATAATTCACGCCTTATTTACCTGCCTCCCGACGACCGTTATCTGCCCCGGTCGCAAGGCCCATCGTCCATCGCGAACATCACAAGGAGTGTGCCTTGAGCCTGGCCATCTTCGATCTCGACAATACCCTGATCGGCATCGACAGCGATCATGCCTGGGGAGAGTTCCTGCTTGAGCAGGGCGCGGTCGATCCGATCGCCTACCGGGAGGCGAACGAGCGCTTCATGCGCGATTATGAGAACGGCACCCTCGACATGCATGCCTTTCTCGAGGTCGCCCTCAAGCCCCTGGCCGACAACACCCCCGAGCAATTGGCGGCCTGGCACCAGCAGTTCATGGCCTCAAAGATCGAGCCGGCCATTCTGAGTCGCGGCGAGGAGCTGGTGGCGCGCCACCGCGCGCGGGGCGACACCCTGCTGATCATCACCGCCACCAACCGCTTCATCACCGCCCCCATCGCCGAACGGCTGGGCATCGACCACCTGATCGCCGTGGAGCCGGAGATTCATGAGGGGCGCTACACCGGCCGGGTGACCGGCACCCCGAGCTACCGCGAGGGCAAGGTCACGCGCCTGGAGCAGTGGCTCGAGGGCCGCGATGTGACGCTGGACGGCGCCTGGTTCTACAGCGACTCCCATAACGACCTACCGCTGCTGGAGCAGGTCGACCACCCGGTGGCCGTCGACCCGGACCCCACCCTGCGCCAGCATGCCCTGGACAGGGGCTGGCGACTCATCAGCCTGCGCTGATCGCCCCGCGCCCTGGCCACCCTCCTCGACCACGCCTCTAGACGGGCGAGGAGGGTCAGCCAACGGCCTCGTGGCCAGGCTTCGCGTCTCTCTACGGAACTCTCTACGGAACTCTCTACGGCCCCCTCTACAGCTCTCTCTTCGCCGCCACTCACGCTATCTTCCGCGCCGCCTCCCCTCCTCGATGTCATGGATCCGCATGGTGTCACGGCAATTCATGGCTATGATGGACTTTATCCATTGCTGCATTGCACCAAGGATCGACTCTCGCGGAACCAATGCAACATGCTGATTTTTAAAGACAAAAACATAACCCACCAACCCAAGGTATTCCTTATGAGGTTCTTCTTCAGCATAAAGTCGAGCTTTGGGATGGATTTTAATTGTCGGCGAAGTCGCTATAATGCCCCCCAGTTGCTTCATGTCGACCCTGTTGGCGAACGCGCCTCGCCCGCAGGCACAGGGCCTCCGAGACCGTCTCGGAGGGTTCGTCCCGCACCAAGACAAGCGAGAGACCCCATGACTACCCCGACCTACGATGTGCTGATTGTCGGTGGCGGCGTTTCCGGCACCGCCCTGCTCTATGAACTGGCCCGCTATACCGACCTCAAGGCCGTCGGTCTGGTCGAGAAGTACGATCATGTGGCGATCGTCAACTCCCATGGCCGCAACAACAGCCAGACCATTCACTGCGGCGATATCGAGACCAACTACACCCTCGAGAAGGCCAAGACGACCAAGCGCACCGCCGGCATGGTGATCAACTTTGCCACCAAGCTGACCCCCGTCCAGCGCGACAAGGTCGTCTACAAGTACCCGAAGATGGTGCTCGGCGTGGGCGACGACGAAGTCGACTTCCTGCGTAACCGCTTCACCAAGTTCTCCGCCCTGTTCCCCCACATGAAGCTGCTCGAGCGGGACGACATCGCCGAGCTCGAGCCCAAGCTGGTGGAAGGCCGCCGCCCGGAAGAGCCTATCGTGGCCATGGGCTCCACCGACGAATACACCGCGGTCAACTACACCACCCTCTCCGAGTCCTTCGTCGAGGAAGGCAAGAAGGCCGCCGACGAGAAGGGCATGGACTTCGATGTGCACCTCTCCACTGCCGTCCAGAAGATTCACCAGGAAGGCGACCTGTTCAAGGTCGAGACGCCCAACAAGGGCACCCTGACTGCGCGTTACGTGGTGGTCAGTGCGGGCGGCCACTCGCTGCTGTTCGCCCACCAGATGGGCTATGGCCTCGACAAGTCCTGCCTGCCGATGGCCGGCTCTTTCTACTTCACGCCCAAGGTGCTCAACGGCAAGGTCTACACCGTCCAGAACGAGAACCTGCCGTTCGCCGCCGTCCACGGTGATCCGGACGTACTGGTCGATGGCAAGACCCGCTTCGGCCCCACCGCCCTGATGCTGCCCCTGCTGGAGCGCTACAACGGCAAGACCTTCACGGAATTCCTGAAGGTGCTGCGCCTGGACAAGAACGTGGTCAAGGCCCTGTGGGACCTGCTCAAGGTGCGCGATATCCGCAACTACATCTTCAAGAACTTCATGTTCGAGGTGCCCTGGCTGCGCGAGCGCCTGTTCCTCAAGGACGTGCAGAAGATCGTGCCCAGCCTGACCGTCAAGGATGTCAGCTTTGCCAAGGGCTTCGGTGGCGTGCGTCCGCAGTTGATCGACAAGGACAAGCAGAAGCTGGTCATGGGCGAGGCCAAGATCAACCCCGGCACCGGCATCGTCTTCAACATGACGCCCTCCCCCGGCGGCACCAGCTGCCTGGGCAACGCCGAGAAGGACATGTACCTGGCGCAGCAGTTCCTCGGCTTCAACATCGACACCGAGGCCTTCGAGCGTGACCTGCTGACCGGTGAAGTACCGCTGACTGACCTGGAGCGGCCCGAGGCCTCATCGCTGATGTGATCTCGTCCTCCAGAACGCAAAATGCCCCGGCCATGCCGGGGCATTTTCGTTGGTGCCGCCTGTATCGAGTGCGGCGCCTGGTGGCGAGAGGGACTGCGCCGGAGGCCGCCTTGACCTCTCAGGTGCTGCTCAAGCGCTGATCAAGAGCTGGTCAGGCCGACCTTCGGCGCCTCTGGAGGCGGAGAATGCGCGGCATGCAGACGGCCGATTAGCTGATCCTCGAGCTCGAAGCGCGCCTCCAGCCCCCGAGCCAGGCGATCCAGCCAGGCAGGCAAGCGGTTCAGATAGAACTCGCAACGACTGGGGCTCGCATAGTCGTTGTCGAAGGACAACACCAGCTCCGTGGACATCTCCAGCCGCTCTAGCAGCTGATCGGCAATGGTCAGCGCCTCGTCGTCGCCGAAGGCCTTGGCTTCCTCGCGCAGCTGGGGATAGATCTCGAAATGACCGGCACTGATGTAGTCCATCAACAGCTCGCTGAAGCCATCGATCTGGGATTTCTCCACCGCCTCGAGCGCATCGTTACAATCCTTGCGCAGCGTCACGAAGCGGTCGAGCATCACCCGGCGCTCCTCGAGCCAGCGATCGATCAGGCGATGCACGCCGCCCCATCGCTCCAGTGCGGTCTTGCAGTCTTCCAGCATGATGGCCTCCCAAGCCTGGGCTCTATACCCCCGAACGGGTTTCCGTTGAGGGTCAGACTCCACCTCCCGCGAGGCCCTGTCAATGCCAAGATCGTGCTGCCCTTGATCCAGCGCAACCCTTTATCAACGCACGCGCGTTTCAAGCAACTGCTTGACGCGAGCGCGCCTTCAGGGAGGCATGCAGCAGACCAAGTGGCGCCAGCGCCAGCAGTAGAAAGCCGATCAGGGTCCAGCCCGGCAGCGACAGACCGAGCAACCGCGCACCGACCTCGGCGCATTCCCCGGAGCCCACCAGCACCATGTTCAGCACGTCCGCGAGCGGCAGGATCTCCAGCATGTAATCGAGCCCGGGACCACAGCTTGGCACCTCACTGGGCGGCAGCGACTGCAGCCACAGGTGCCGCCAGGCCAGCCCGATGCCGGCGGCCACCGTGACGAGCCCCAAGAGGCCATAGACGGCCCCGCCACGCCCCCGGGGTCCGTGCAGCGCGGCCAGGCCCAGCACCAGGGCGGTGGCCAGTACCGCCACCCGCTGGAAGATACAGAGCGGACAGGGCTCGAGGCCCATGACATGCTCCAGGAACAGGGCCACGCCCATCATCAGCACACAGAAACCGAGCCCCGCCAGGGCCCAGCGGCGCGGGGTCCACGCCTCGAGAAATCGAATCATGCGAAGAACATCCTTGAAGAGAACTGGAGACCAGGGGCCCCGCCCCGTCCGGCGAGGCCCATCGAGGGATCAGGCCTCGCCGACGGTGCGAGGTTCCAGGGCCCGGGCAAAATAGTGCGCCAGGAAGTCGTCGAAGCCTTCCGGCTCGGCGGCCTCGATATCGCCCTGCTGCTGCAGGGACGTCTCGCGAAGCTCTTCCAACAGGGCCTCGCGGGCACGATCCATGGGCTTGGCGCGCCAGGCCTCGGCCTGCTCCCGAGCCAATGACAGGGTCGCTTCGACGAAGTCCTCGTCGTGTTCCTGAAGGCGCGCCGCCAGCTGACCGGAAGGCGTCAGGCGGGGATCCTCGAGGCGCGGCGCCAGGGCGCTCAGCGCTTGTGCATGCCCCTCGCCGCCCTCGATGATATCGAGCAGCTCGGCCACCCCCGCAAGCTCCGAGAATATCGCGCGCCCCCGCTCGGCCAGACGCTGCGGCCGACCATCGACGATCAGCTCGAGGGCCGGATCCCGACCGCGCTCGACGACGAGCCGGCGATTGTCATCCAGCCGGTCGCATTCCTCGTCGGAGATCCAGGGACTGTCGGACAGCAGACACCACAAGAGGAAGGTGTCCAGGAAGCGCATCTGCGTCTCGTCGACGCCCAGCGCCAGGAAGGGATTGAGATCGAGACAGCGCACCTCGATATACTCGACACCCCGGGCCTCGAGCGCCTGGGTGGGCGTCTCGTCATGGCGCGCCACGCGCTTGGGACGAATGTCGCTGTAATACTCGTTCTCGATCTGCAGGATATTGGCATTGAGCTGGCGCCATTCGCCGTCCACCTTCACGCCTCGTTCCTCGTAGGCGGGCCAGGGAGTCGAAATGGCGTGGCGCAGGGTACCGACATAGTTCGACAGGGAGTTGAAGCAGATCTTGAGCTGCTCCTGCACCTTGTTCTGGTAGCCCAGATCCGACATGCGCAGCGTGGTGGCGTAGTCCGACAGCAGGGTATGGCGGCCATGGCGGCGCAGCTTGTCGGCGGGTGGCTTGCCATCCAGGAAGCTCTCGTCGATGGCCGGTGAGGCGCCGAACAGGTACATCAGCAGCCAGCTGTTGCGCCGGAAATGCCGGATCAGCCCGAAATAGCGCTGTGAGCGATAGTCGCCCTCGGTGTCGCGCCCTGCCTGGCGATCCAGCTCCTTGAGCAGCGGCCAGAGATTGTCCGGCAGCGAGACGTTGTAATGCAGCCCGGCGATGGCCTGCATGATGCGCCCGTAACGCACGTCCAGCCCCTTGCGATAGACATGCTTCATGGTGCCGACATTGGAGTCGCCATAATCGGCGATCGGCACGCTGTCGTTGCCTGCGAGCCTTGACGGCATGCTGGCCGGCCAGATCAGCTCATCGCCCAGGTAGCGATAGCTGTAGCGGTGCAGGTCGCCGAGGAAGGCCAACGCATCCGCGGGTCGGCAGTAGACCGGCGTGATGTATTCGAGCAGCGCCTCGGAGTAATCGGTGGTGATGTACGGATGGGTCAGCTTCGACCCCAGGCAGCGGGGATGCGAGGTCGCCGCGATCATGCCGTGGGCATCGGCGCGCAGGCCCTCCTTCTCGATACCGCGCCGCAGTCGGCCGATCACGCCTTGGCGGGCCGGCCCCTTGAGGCGCGAGAGGACGGTGGCGAGTTGCTCGGACAAGGTGAACACCCCATGTGATGGAAGGGCGGGGCCGCTGCCCCTCTCTTCGTGCTTGAAAACAAGGGCGAGCGCCATAGGCCTGACGCTCGCACGAAACCTGAAACTTGATCGACTGATTATGCGGCCTCGGCGACGGCTTTCAAGCCGCCGCCGGGGCTCACTTGCCCTTGCGCTTGGCCTGCAAGAGGGCGGCGCCGAGCGCCCCCACGGACGCATCACCCTTGGTCTTGGCCTGGGCCTCGGGCTGGCGGCTGGGCTTGCGCTCCCCGCGGCGACGGGACGTGCCGGCGCCCCCGCGCTCGGCGCCCTCGGCCTCGGGCTCGTCGTCCAGGCGCATCGAGAGGCCGATGCGCTTGCGCGGGATATCCACCGCCATCACCTTGACCCTAACGATGTCGCCGGCCTTGACCACGCTGCGCGGGTCCTCGACGAAGCTGTGCGACAGCGCCGAGATGTGCACCAGGCCGTCCTGATGGACGCCGATATCGACGAAGGCCCCGAAGTGGGTGACGTTGGTGACGCTGCCCTCGAGCACCATGCCGGGTTCGAGATCCTTGAGGGTCTCGACACCCTCCCGGAACTCGGCGGCCTTGAACTCCGGCCGCGGGTCACGGCCCGGCTTGTCGAGTTCCTTGAGGATGTCGGTGATGGTCGGCACGCCGAAACGCTCATCGGCATGCTCGGCGGGCTTGATTGCCTTGAGGGTGGCGCTGTCGCCGATCAGGCTCGCCACCTCGCGGCGGCCGGCCTTGGCGATACGCTCGACCAGCGGGTAGGCCTCCGGGTGCACGGCACTTGAATCCAGCGGATTGTCGCCGTTCATGATGCGCAAAAAGCCGGCGCACTGCTCGAAGGTCTTGGGACCCAGGCGGCTGACCTCGAGCAGCGCCTGGCGGCTGGTGAAGGCGCCTTCGGCGTTACGACGAGCGACGATGTTCTCGGCGAGCCCCGGGTTGAGGCCCGAGACCCGAGAGAGCAGCGCGCTAGAGGCCATGTTGAGATCCACCCCCACGGCGTTGACGCAGTCCTCGATCACCGCCTCGAGGCTTCTGGACAGCTGCACCTGAGAGACGTCGTGCTGGTACTGGCCGACGCCGATCGACTTGGGCTCGATCTTCACGAGCTCGGCCAGCGGATCCTGCAGGCGTCGGGCGATCGAGACGGCGCCGCGGATGGTGACGTCGAGATCCGGGAACTCCCGGGCCGCATACTCGGAGGCCGAGTACACCGAGGCTCCCGCCTCGCTGACCATCACCTTGCTGAGCTTGCCCCCGCCCAGACGGCCGATCAGCTCGCCGGCCAGCTTGTCGGTCTCGCGACTCGCCGTGCCGTTGCCCACCGCGATCAGCGCCACACCATGCTTCTCGACCAGCTTGCCGAGCACGGCAAGCGACTCGTCCCAGCGGTTCTGGGGCGCATGGGGATAGATGGTGGCGTGTTCGAGGAACTGGCCGGTGGCGTCGACCACCGCCACCTTGCAGCCGGTGCGAAGCCCCGGGTCGAGGGCCAGGGTGGCCTTGGGGCCCGCCGGGGCCGCCAGCAACAGATCCTTCAGGTTGGCGGCGAAGACGTTGATGGCCTCCAGCTCGGCACGCTCGCGAAGCCGGCCCATCAGCTCGGTTTCCAGGTGAGTGTAGAGCTTGACCCGCCAGGTCCAGCGCACCACCTCGCGCAGCCAGCGATCGGCCGGGCGGCCGTGATCCTGAATACCGGCCTGGCGGGCGATGGCCACCTCGGCCGGGTGCACCGGGGCCTCGTCCTCGCCGGGCAGCTTGAGGGCGAGCGCCAGCACCCCCTCGTTGCGGCCACGGAACATCGCCAGCGCCCGGTGCGATGGCGCCCTGAGCAGCCGCTCGTCATGCTCGAAGTAATCGGAGAACTTGGCGCCCTCCTCGCCCTTGCCCTCGATCAGGCGGGCGCTGAGCTCCCCCTCTTCCCAGAATCGCTCGCGCAGGCGCCCGACCAGCTCGGCATCCTCGGCGAAACGCTCCATGAGAATCTGCTTGGCGCCATCGAGGGCCGCCTTGGCATCCTCGATGGCCGGGGTGTCGCCCTCGGCGGCACGCAGGTAGCCCTGAGCCTCCTGCTGCGGGTCGAGAGAGGGGTCGGCGAGCAGCGCATCCGCCAGCGGCTCGAGGCCGGCCTCGCGAGCGATCTGTGCCTTGGTACGGCGCTTCTTGCGATACGGCAGGTAGAGATCTTCGAGGCGCTGCTTGGTGTCGGCGTCGCGAATCAGCCCGGCGAGCGTGGGCTCGAGCTTGCCCTGCTCGTCGATGGCGGCGAGCACCGCCTCGCGGCGCTCCTCCAGCTCGCGACAGTAGCGCAGTCGCTCGTCGAGTTGACGCAGCTGGGTGTCGTCCAGGCCGCCGGTGACTTCCTTGCGGTAGCGGGAGATGAAGGGCACGCTGGCCCCGCCGTCGAGCAGCTCCACCGTGGCCGCCACCTGCTGGGGGCGGACCGCGAGTTCTTCGGCGAGGCGAGCATTGATCTTGGCTTGTGCGTCCATGGAGTCCTTGACGTTCGACCGACGAAAGATCGCGACAAGGTATCATAAACGCCGGGGCGTCGCTGCCCGGCGCAGGGCCGCGCCGGGTCGGGCCTCAGGCCGCCACGAAGGTCAGCGCCAGGCCATTGTTGCACCAGCGAAGGCCGGTGGGCTCGGGCCCGTCCTCGAACACATGGCCCTGGTGGCCACCGCAGCGCGCGCAGTGATACTCGGTGCGCGGCCAGATCGCCTTGTAGTCGACCTGAGTCAGCAGATGGCCCTCCACATGGGTGAAGAAGCTCGGCCAACCGGTGCCGGAGTCGTACTTCATCTCGCTCCCGAACAGCACCAGGTCACAGCCCGCACAGCGAAACTCGCCTTGACGGGTTTCCTTGTCCAGCGGGCTCGAGTACGCAGGCTCGGTGCCTGCCTCACGCAGGATATGGAACTGCGCGTCGCTCAGACGCTCGCGCCATTGCGCCTCACCGAGCTCAAGCACCTCGATGCCTGCGGCGCGCTCGAGGGCGAGCTTTGGGCGGGCATTGGCCAGGGCGGGAAAGAGCCCCGCCAGGCCGCCGGCGCCGAGCAGACCGAGCACATGTCGACGTTGCATAACCACCTCCACAGATGAGACCTCTGGATACCTCGTCGCCACACACCAGATGCCATAGCAGCCGGCGACTCGCGCGACGCCCGGGCGCCTGAATGCGACCCGGGGAAGACACCCACAAAAAGGGGAAGCCGCGGCTTCCCCTCTTCGACCCATGATCGGCGCCGGGGTTCGTCCCGACGCCATGGGCGTCTTATGCCAGTCGCGGACCGGCCTGGACGATCGCCTCGTCGATGCCGGCAAACTTCTTGAAGTTGTCGACGAACTTGGCCACCAGGTCCTGCATCTGGCGATCGTAGGCGGCGCGATCTTCCCAGGTCTCGCGCGGATCGAGCAGGCTGGAATCGACGCCCGGCACGGAAAGCGGCACCTCGAGGTTCAGGCCCTCGACGGTGCGGGTCTCGACGTCGCGCAGCATGCCGGACTGGATGGCGCTGATGATGCCGCGAGTGGTGGGAATCGCGAAGCGCGAGCCGCCCTGGCCATAAGCGCCACCGGTCCAGCCGGTGTTGACCAGGTAGACGCGGGCGTCGTTCTCCTCGACGCGCTTGATCAGCAGATCGGCGTATTCGCGAGCCGGGCGCGGGAAGAAGGGCGCACCGAAACAGGTCGAGAAGGTCGCCTCCAGGCCTGCCGAGGAACCCATCTCGGTGGAACCGACCTTGGCGGTGTAACCGGACAGGAAGTGATAGGCCGCTGCCTCCTTGGACAGCACCGAGACCGGCGGCAGCACGCCAGACATGTCGCAGGTCAGGAAGATGATGGCATTGGGCTCGCCGGCCCGGTTCTCCGGCACCCGCTTCTCGATGTGCTCGAGCGGATAGGCGGCGCGGGAGTTCTGGGTCAGGCTGTCATCGGCGTAGTCCGGGCTGCGGCGGTCGTCGAGCACCACGTTCTCGAGCACCGCGCCGAACTGGATGGCCTGCCAGATCACCGGCTCGTTCTTCTCGGAGAGATCGATGCACTTGGCATAACAGCCGCCCTCGATGTTGAACACCGTGCCCTTGCCCCAGCCGTGCTCGTCGTCACCGATCAGGTAGCGGCCCGGATCGGCGGAGAGGGTGGTCTTGCCGGTGCCGGACAGGCCGAAGAACAGCGTGGTCTCGCCATCCTCGCCGACGTTGGCGCTGCAGTGCATCGGCAGCACGTCGTGAGCCGGCAGCAGGAAGTTCTGCACCGAGAACATGGCCTTCTTCATCTCGCCGGCATAGCGCATACCGGCGATCAGCACCCGGCGCCCGGCAAAGTCGATGATCACCGCCGCCTCGGAATTAGTACCGTCCCGAGCCGGGTCACAGGCGAAGTTGGCGGCGTTGAGGATGGTCCACTCGTCCTTGGTGGCCGGGTTGTAGGCCTCGGGGCGCACGAACATGGTCCGCCCGAAGAGGTTCTGCCAGGCCGTCTCGGTGGTCATGCGCACCGGCAGGTAATACTGGGGGTCGGCCCCCACGTGCAGCTCGGAGAAGAAGCTGTCGCGCTCGCCCAGGTAGGTCTCGACCCGCTCCCACAACGCCTCGAAGGCGGCCGCCTCGAAGGGACGGTTGACGCTGCCCCAGTCGATCTGGGCACTGGTCGAGGGCTCATCGACGATGAAGCGATCCGCCGGCGAGCGTCCGGTGCGCGCTCCGGTATTCACGACGAGGGCGCCGTTGTCGGCCAGTCGCCCTTCCCCCCGCAGCAGCGCATGCTCGATCAGCTCGGCACTGCTCAGGTTGGTGAACTGCTGCTGGCTTTCGGTCGCGTCTACGCGGGAGACGGCTTGGTTCATGGTCATGTCGGTGTCCTGGGCCCGAAGGCGCTTCTCTCTCGTTAGCCGGCGCGCGCTGACGCGCCTTCATATTTTTCGTGCCGGCACCGGTGACAGGTGGTCCTGTTCTATTAGAAAAACGGCGCCAGGCGGCTCGCATGGGCGAGCATTATGGCAAAAAGGGGCGCCAGGGAAAACGCCCCGTTTCGCCATCTTTCGTGTAGTTTTTCTACTACATAGAGACACTTATGCGACGATGACACATGGCGTTCAGTGCAGGGTCGGGGCGGGGGCGTCCGGTGACTCGATCAGCGCCTCGATCTCCGCGGCCCCAAAGTGGTAGCGGGTATGACAGAAGTGGCACTGGGTATCGACGGCCTGCTGCTCCTCGAGGATGCTGCGAAGCTCCGCTTCACCGAGGTTGTGCAGGGCACGGGCAATGCGCTCACGAGAGCAGCTGCAGGCGAAGTGCAGGGGCTTGGGGTCGAAGACCCGCACGGTTTCCTCATGGTAGAGCCGATGCAGCAGCTCATGCTGCTCGAGACCGAGCAGCTCATCGTCCTTGAGGGTACTGGCCAGGTGCACGGCACGGTCCCAGGCGTCCTGGTCCTGATTCTGGCTCTCGTCGGGCAGGCGCTGCAGCAGGAGGCCGCCGGCCCGGCGCCGGTCGGCATCCGCGGCCAGCCACAGCCGGGTCGGCAGCTGCTCGGAGCGGGCGAAGTACTCCTCCAGACAGCCCGCCAGGCTGTCCTCGGTCAGCTCGACGATGCCCTGGTAGCGATTGCCCTCCTTCGGGTCGAGGGTGATGACGATGCGCCCCTCGCCGAGCAAGTCACGAAAGTCCGCACCCTCGGCGGGCAGGGACTGATCCTCGGCCAGGCGAGCGATGCCGCGCAGCTCGCCGCCGGGGTTGGACTCGGCCATCAGCAGGCTCAAGGGCCCGTCGCCACGCACCTCGAGGCTCAGGGTGCCATCGAGCTTGACGGTCTCGGTGAGCAGTGCCGCGGCGCTGAGCAGCTCGCCCAGCAGGCGGGCGACCGGCGCGGGATAGGTCTGGGTATCGAGTACCGCCGCATAGGCGGCATCGAGGGTCATCAGCTCGCCGCGCACGTTGGTGTCGTCGAGCAGGAAGCGTTGAATCTGGTCGGTCATGTGAAGGGTTCCGGTAACTTCGAATCAGGAAAATGCGGAGCTGACTGTCGTGGACAACGCCTGAGCCCTCAGGCGACGGCTGAACACACGGATCGCTAGTCGCCCGAGTCGCGCATGAAGCGCTTGATCTCACGACGATCGCGGCGGTCGGGCCGCTTGAGGGGATGCTGCATGGCCTGGTTGGCCAGCCGGCGCTGCTCGGCTTCCTTGGCACGGCGCGCGGCGCTGTCGTCGGTCTCGCGGTAGAGAGTGCGCGCCTCGGGAGCCCCGCGGCGCTGCCCGGACAGCGCGAGCACCTCGACCTCATAGGTGTCCCACCCCTGGGGCGCACGGATCAGGGCGCCCACCTCCACGGTCTTGCTGGTCTTGGCGCGAGCGCCGTTGTAGTGCACCTTTCCGCCCTCGATCGCCTTCTTGGCGAGCTGACGGGTCTTGAAGAAACGCGCCGCCCACAGCCACTTGTCGAGTCGCACCTCGGCCATGCTCAGCGCTCCTCTGCCTGCGGCGCGGCGCCGGGGCGCCCGTCGGGCAGGATGCTGGCGAAACGGTCGAGCGCGATGAACTCCTCGAGGTCGCGCTCCGGCCGGCGGCTGTCGGGCTGCTTGATGCCCAGCAGATGGCGGATGCCGAACTCGCGGGCACTCTCCAGTACCGAGGGGTTGTCATCGATGAACAGGGTACGGGCGGGGTCGAAGGGCTCGATCTCCTGCAACGCGAACCAGAATGCCTGCGCCTCCTTGGGCTCGCCGACATCCGCCGACGAGACGATGGCATCGAGATAGTCCTCGAGCCCGGTCAGCGGCAGCTTCAGCGCCAGGCTCTCGCGGTCGGCATTGGTGGCCAGCACCACCCGCGGATGGGCCCGCTTGAGCCAGGAGAGAAAGTCCAGGGCATCACTGCGCAGGCCGATCAGGTGCTGCACCTCGCGCTTGAGGGCGACGATATCCACCCCCAGCTCGCGGCTCCAGTAGGCCAGGCTGTACCAGTTGAGGGTGCCCTGCTCCGAGATGATCCGCGAGCGAACCTCCTCCTGGCTGCTCTCATCCAGGCGGTGCAGCTCGACATAGCGCCTCGGCAGGTGCTCGAGCCAGAAGTGGCTGTCGAAATGCAGATCCAGCAGGGTACCGTCCATGTCCAGCAGCACGGTATCGATGGCGCGCCAGTCGATCATCGGCCAAGGGCTCCAGAGCAATGAATAGGGTGCTATTGTACCCCTTCATGCCACCGCTGCCCACGGAGCCTCCATGCAACACCATGCCGATTGGCCGCACAAGCCCCGCACCCTGGCTCGCCGCGAGGTGGCCAGGAGTCGCCTGTTCGCCATCGAGGAAATGGAGCTTAAGTTTTCCAACGGTGCCGAGCGTACCTTCGAGCGCCTGATGCCCCGGGGCACCGGAGTCGATGCGGTCATGATCGTGGCCATGCCCGATCCCGAGCATGTGCTGCTGATCCGCGAGTATGCCGCCGGCTTCGACGACTACGTGCTAACGCTGCCCAAGGGGATGGTTGATCCCGGCGAGGACATCATCGGCGCGGCCAATCGCGAGCTGATGGAAGAATGCGGCTTCGGCGCCCACCGCCTGGAACCGCTGGTCGAGCTGTCGCTGGCCCCCAACTACATGCATCACCGCATGCAGGTGATGCTGGCAAGCGAGCTCTATCCCCATCGCCTGCCCGGCGACGAGCCGGAGCCGCTGATCGTCGAGACCCACGCCATCGAGGAGCTGTCGGGCCTGCTGGCCCGGGAGGACTTCCACGAGGCCCGGGCCATCGCCGCGCTCTATATCGCCCGGGATCGTCTGCGCGAGAGCGAGATGTCGCCAGGGTTCTGGTAGCTTTCCCGCCGCTCACGGACACGACTACCGGCCTAGCGCCGGTGCATGCCTTTGCCCTCGCTCAGCTTGACCCAGCGCTGCTGGCGGTGGCTGTCGAGGCCGGCCTCCAGAAGCGTCATCACCTTGATCGCCGAGCCGACATCGACCGGGTTCGGTGCCGCCCCCGCCAGGGCTTCGGCAATGCCCTGATAGTAGGCCAGGTAGTCGCCGGGCAGGGTCGGATGCTCCCGGGCGACGAGTTCGCCCTCGGCCTCGTCCCAGGTGCGCAGGGTGCCGTGGTCCGTGTCGGTGCCCCACTCTGGCCCCGGCGTCTCACCCGCTTTGAGGCGAGCCTCCTGAGGATCGAGGCCATATTTCACGTAGCTGCCCTTCGCCCCGTGGGCGGCGAAACGCGGCGTCGGCTCGGCGATCAGAGCACTGGCCTTGAGCGTTACCCGGCGCTCGCCGTAGTCGAGCAGGGCCAGGAAGTCGTCATCCGTGGTGGCGCCGTCACGGCTGACCCTCAGGTCGAGGAGGATGCTCCGCGGCATGCCAAACAGCTCCAGCGCCTGGTCGATCAGATGCGGCCCCAGGTCGTACCAGATGCCCCCGCCGGGCTGGGCCTTTTCGCGCCAGCGATCACGCACCTCGGGGCGGAAGCGATCGAAGCGCGACTCAAGCGATACCAGTCGACCCAGCTCGCCTGAGGCCAGCAGCGCCTTGAGCGTCAGGTAATCGCTGTCCCAGCGACGGTTGTGGAACACCGACAGCAGCCGGTCGGCCTCCTCGGCCAGCCCACGCAGCACCTTCGCCTCGGACAGGGTCACGGTGAACGGCTTGTCGACCACCACGTGTTTACCGGCGGCGAGAGCCGCCTTGGCCAGCGGGAAGTGGGTCTGGTTAGGGGTCGGAATCACCACCAGGTCGATGTCCTTGCGCGCAAACAGCGCCTGGGGCTTGGCCTCCACCGCCACCTCGGGCAGGCTCGCGCGCACCTTGTCGGCGTCGCTCGAGGAGATCGCCACCAGCTCGAGGTTCGGCGTGGCCTGGATCAACGGCACGTGGAAGGTCTGACTGGCGAAGCCGAAGCCCACCACGCCGACCGTAAACTTCTGCTTCATCGGGGGTCCTTGAGGCATGTCGAACAGAAATGGCCATCATGGGCCTGAGACGCCGCGACGGCTTAGTGCCGCTACGCCCATGCATATCAACAAACGATCAGAAAAACGTCACATCGACCTTGGTCGTATCAACCATACTGAAGAGTGGTTGTTCTTTTCCACCGTCGTGGTCATTCATGATCGAGGGAGGTTGGTTTGATGTGTTATAGCGAGGCAAGTCTTGAGTTACTGGTGCTGTGGTTTGAACTGGAGTGTGAAATGCAGGCCCTGCTGGACGAAGACCAGCATTTCCCCCAGGCCGCCTAGGCAGACCCTGCCGGCAGGCTCGATGTGCTTGGCCGGCAGGAGACGGAGCTGCCACGACACGGATGAGTCGATCTTCATCGAGGCCCGCGTCGATCGCTAAGATCGGGGACGCGGGCCTCGTCATTGGTGGCTTGGCCGCGGCAGGTCTCAGTCGAGCTTATCGAGATCGCGCACCGCGCCCTTGTCGGCGGAGGTGGCCAGCAGCGCATAGGCCTTGAGCGCCGCCGAGACCTTACGGGTACGCTCGATGACGGGCTTCCAGGCCTGCTTGCCCCGCGCCTCCATGGCGTCACGGCGCGCCTGTAGCTCGGCATCGCTCAACTGCACATTGATGCTGCGATTGGGGATATCGATCAGGATGGTATCGCCCTGCTCCACGAGGCCGATGGCGCCACCGGCGGCCGCCTCCGGCGAGGCGTGACCGATGGAGAGCCCCGAGGTACCGCCGGAGAAACGCCCGTCGGTCAGCAGCGCACAGGCCTTGCCGAGGCCCTTGGACTTGAGATAGCTGGTCGGATAGAGCATCTCCTGCATGCCCGGCCCGCCCTTGGGCCCCTCGTAGCGGATGATGACCACGTCCCCCTCGCTGACCTTGTCGGCGAGGATGTCTTCCACCGCCTGATCCTGGGATTCGCACACGTAGGCACGACCCTCGAAGACCAGAATGGAGTCATCGACGCCGGCGGTCTTCACCACACAGCCATCGACGGCGATATTGCCCTTGAGCACGGCGAGTCCGCCCTCGGTGGAGAAGGCATGCGCGAGATCGCGAATGCAGCCGGTGGCGCGATCGCCATCCAGGCTCGGCCAGCGGGCACTCTGGGAAAACGCCGTCTGGGTGGGGATGCCGCCGGGGCCGGCCTTGAAGAACTCCACCACCTCGGGGCTCGGTGAGCGCATGATATCCCACTCCTCGAGCGCCGCGGCCAGGCTGTCGCCGTAGACGGTCGGCACTCGGGTATCGAGCACCCCGGCCCGGTCGAGCTCACCGAGGATCGCCATGATGCCGCCGGCCCGGTGCACGTCCTCGATGTGGTACTTCTGGGTATTGGGGGCGACCTTGCACAGCTGCGGCACTTCCCGGGACAGCCGGTCGATGTCGGTCATGGTGAAGTCGATCTCGGCCTCCTGAGCGGCGGCCAGCAGGTGCAGGATGGTGTTGGTGGAGCCGCCCATGGCGATATCCAGGGTCATGGCGTTCTTGAATGCCGCCTTGGAGCCGATGGCACGGGGCAGCAGGTGCGCCTCATCGCCCTCGTAGTAGCGCTTGGCCAGCTCGACGATACGGTGCCCGGCGGTCTCGAACAGGCGCCGGCGATCGGCGTGGGTCGCCAGCGCCGTGCCGTTGCCGGGCAGCGCCAGGCCCAGGGCCTCCATCAGGCAGTTCATCGAGTTGGCGGTGAACATGCCCGAGCAGCTACCGCAGGTCGGGCAGGCGCTGCGCTCGACTTCGTTCAGGGTCTCATCGTCGACGCTGTCGTCGGCGGCCATCACCATGGCATCCACCAGATCCAGGCCGTGATCCAGCAGCTTGGTCTTGCCGGCCTCCATGGGCCCGCCGGAGACGAAGATCACCGGTACGTTGAGGCGCATGGCAGCCATCAGCATTCCCGGGGTGATCTTGTCGCAGTTGGAGATGCACACCAGCGCATCGGCACAGTGAGCGTTCACCATGTATTCGACGCTGTCGGCGATGATATCGCGGCTCGGCAGCGAATAGAGCATGCCGTCATGGCCCATGGCGATGCCGTCGTCCACCGCGATGGTGTTGAACTCCTTGGCCACGCCCCCGGCCTTCTCGATCTGGCGAGCTACCAGCTGCCCCATGTCCTTGAGATGCACATGGCCCGGCACGAACTGGGTGAAGGAGTTGGCGACGGCGATGATCGGCTTGTGGAAGTCGTCGTCCTTCATTCCGGTGGCGCGCCACAGGGCCCGGGCGCCAGCCATGTTACGGCCGGCGGTGGTGGTGCGGGAGCGATATTCGGGCATGCGATCCTCTGTCTTCTTTGCGCGTCTCGTGTCTCGAGACGTCGGTGTCGTCTTGGCGCCGCGGTCGTCGCCGGGCGCTCGGTGTCCAGTCAGCGGTCGATTCTTACATGCACCCGGCCGCCATGGAAGCGCCCTGCCCGCCTCTCCCTTCCGGACGGGGTCGGGACTAGATCCGCAGCGGATCCCGAGGCTCAGGGAATCACATCAGCGGGTGCCAGGCAGACGTCAGGTGGGCGCTACAAAGCCACCAAACGGCCATCCAATAGCTGCAGTCGGCGCTGAGCCAGGGCCTCGACATCCTCCGGGTCGTGGCTGACCAGCAGCACTGCCACGCCCGCGGCCTGCTGACGGCGCACCAGGGCCCAGAGTGCCTCGCGATTACCGCGGTCGAGCCCGCTGAAAGGCTCATCGAGCAACAGCACCCGGGTCTCGCGCAAGAGCGAGCGCAGCAGCGCCACCCGCTGCTGCTGGCCGCCTGACAGCTCGCCGGGCAGCCGGTCATGGAGACCGCCCAGGCCGACCTCGGCGAGGCCATCGAGAATCTGCGCGCGCTGCGCCCCGGAGAGCCTCAGGTCCGGTGCCAGTCCGAGGCCGACATTGATCCATACCGGCAGGTGCTCGAAGAGGTTGTGGTCCTGGAAGACCGTGGTCATGCCCCGGGCCCAGGGCGGCCGCTCGGCCAGGTCCTCGCCCCTCTCTTCACTCAGCCCCTTATCCAGTCCCTCGCCTCGCCAGATGAGCCGGCCGTCGCTGGGCGTCAGGAAGCCCGCCAGCAGATTCAGCAGGGTGCTCTTGCCCGCCCCGGAGGGCCCCGACACCGCCAGGCACTCCCCCGGCGCCAGGCGGAAGGTGAAGGCGAAGTCCGGGGTCTCGCCCGGGTCACAGCGCGTGTAGTGAAAGCTCAGGTGGTCGGCGACAAGCATCAGGGCTCCGGGCGGTCGGTCGCGTGGGGCTGAGGGCGCAGCGGATCATGCAGCGGATCGCGTAATGGATAGCGCGGCAGGCGCCGCGTCAGCCAGCCAAGCAGCATGAAGAGCGCGCCCACCGTGGCCAGCAGCACCAGGGCGGTAGCCGCGGCGGTCTGCCAGCGGTAGCTGCCGAGCTGCTGGTAGAGCAGCATCGGCAGCGTCGGGGCCGACGGGCTGCCGAACAGGGCGATGACGCTGAAGTCCCCCAGCGACAGGGTCATGGCATAGGCCAGGGCCAATGCCGCCGGGCGCCGAAGACGCGGCCACAACAGCCAGCGAAAGCGCGCCATGCCCTGGATATCGAGCTGGTCGGCGAGGCGCCGCTGAGCCAGTGGCAGGCCGAGCAGCGCTCCGCGCAGTACCTGCATGACGAACGGCAGGGCCATGAAGCCATTGACCAGCACCACCAGGCCATAGCCCTGCCAGCCGCCGCCGAGCCGCGGGCGCAGCAACAGAAAGAGCCCGGTGCCGAGTACCAGCGCCGGCAGCACCAGAATCAACTGGCCGCTGCCCTCCATCAGCCCCGCCGCCAGACGCCGCCCGCGAGCCGCCAACCAGCCCCGGCCCGCGAGTAGCGAAAGCCCCAGTGCCAGGGCCAGGCTGCCCGCCCCGGCGGCCATGACGAGGCTGCGCATGAGCGCCGGCCACAGGCTCGCCTGGCCGGCGAGATCGGCCACCCCACCAAGCCCCGCCACCACCACCGCCGCCAGGGGCGGCAGCAGCAGCAGCGCCAGGGCCACGAGCCAGAGGCCATCCGTGAGTCGCGAGGCGCCCAAGGCATCGCGCCGCTGCCAGCGCCCGTGAAGCGGCGCCGGACCGTCGCCTGCCACCAGCGACGGCGCCCCGCCCTGGCTCAGCGCCAGGGCCCAGAGCCCCAGGCAGATCGTCAGCTGGGTCAGCGCCAAGAGCGCTGCCAGCGCCAGGTCGTTGTCGAACTTGAGGGCCTGATAGAGGGCGACTTCGAGCGTCGTCGAGGAAGGCCCCCCACCGAGCGTCATGACGATGGCGAAGCTGGTGAAGCACAGGGTGAAGATCAGCGCGGCGAGTCGCGGCAAGAGCCGCCGGATGGCCGGCCATTCGAGGGTGCGCCAGATGGCTCGGGGCCCGAGGCCGAGCTGGGCCGCCAGCCGCCAGTGGGCGGCGGGGGCGCGCTCCAGCTCCTGCAGCAGCAGTCGCGCGGCCAGCGGCAGGTTGTAGAAGACATGGGCCAGCACGATACCGGAAAGCCCGTACAGGTAGCCTGCCGGCGTCCCGGTCAGCGCCTCCCACAGCGGCGCCGCCCAGCCCTGGCGGCCATGCACCGCCACCAGGCCGAACAGAGCGATCAGGCTGGGAATCACCAGCGACAGCTCCATGACCCGCAGCAGCAGGCGACGCCCGACAAAGCGTGGCCGCCGGGCCAGGGCCACGGCGACCGGTATCGCCAGGCCCAGCGAGGCCAGGGTAGAGAGACTCGCCTGCCAGAGGCTGAAGCGCAGCACGCCGGCCAGATACGGCTCCTGCCAGAGGCTCGACGGCGAGATGCCGGGCGCCTGGAGAAGCAGCGCACCGAGGCTGCCCAGCCCCAGCCCGACCAGCGCCGTCAGGGCCGCGAGCCCCGCCCACAGCGGCAGGCGGGTCAGCCGACGACGGCGCGGCGGCGCTTCGCTCGCCGTTACCGCCTCAGACGCCATGGCGCAGGGCCAAGACCTGAAGGTGCATTGACTTCACCCGCATCATCGGGTGCTGGCGTTGAGCCATTCGCGAATCCACTCGCGGCGATGCTCCTGCACCTCGTCGGGGGTGAAGGTGAAGCTCTCCGGCTCGATCAGCCGGTCGAAGACCGCGGGGCGCTCCTCGCCGAGATCGATGGCCGGGTACATGACGTTGCCCAGCGGAATGTGGCGCTGGAAATCCGGGGTCAGCACGAAATCGAGAAACTCCCTCGCGAGCGCAGGGTGCTCGCTTCCCTTCAGCATCGCCGCGGTCTCCACCTGCAGGTAGTGGCCCTCGGCGAACTCGGCGGCCTGATAGCGGTCGGTGCCCTCGACGGCCATGTGGTAGGCGGGTGAGGTGCTGTAGGAGAGCACCATCGGCGCCTCGCCGTTCATGAACAGCGAGAAGTAGGCCTGGCTCCAGCCGCCGGTGACGGTCAGCACGTGATCGTTGAGCTTCTCCCAGGCGGCAGGGGCCTCGTCGCCGTAGACCCGCTTCATCCACAGCAGGAGCCCGAGCCCGGTGACGCTGGTGCGCGGATCCTGGATGATCACCTTGAGATCCTCCGGTGCCTCGAGCAGCTCAGCGAAGCTCTTTGGCGGTTCGGGCAGGGCCTCGCTGTCATAGACGAAGGCGAAGCGCCCCCAGTCATAGGGCAGGAAGACGGGATCGTCCCAGGCGATGGGCAACTCGAGGCGCGACAGATCCGCCTGGTGCGGCGCCAACAGATCCAGATCGCGGGCCTCGGCCATCAGGTTCATGTCGAGGCCGAGCACCAGATCGGCGGCACTGCCCTCGCCTTCCAGGCGCAGCCGCTGCAGCAGGTCGACCCCACCCGAGAGCGCCACGAACTCGAGCCGGCAGTCGCCGCAGCGCGCCTCGAAGGCTTCCTTGATGCCGGGGCCCGGGCCCCATTCGGCGACGAAGGAATCGTAGGTGTAGACCGTCAGGGTGCGCGGCTCGTCGGCCACTGCGGAGGCAGCGGCCAGCCCTGCCATAAGGCCTGCCGTGACCCCCAGGGCCGCGCGTGTCGCCTTGGCGTTCATGATTGTGTTGTCCCCTCATGCGCAGGGCCCCGAGATCGGGGCCCTGCCGTGCTGAAAGCGTGACCGGCGCCTGACTCAGACACCGACAAGGAAGCCGATCTCTAGAAGACCACCTTGGCCACGTCCTTGTACTGCTTGGCGAAGTGCACCGTCATGCCCTCGCGCAGGTAGTCCGGCAGCTCGTCGTAGTCACGACGATTGGCCTCGGGCAGGATCACCTCGAAGAGGTCGCTGCGCCGGGCGGCGATGATCTTCTCGCGGATGCCGCCCACCGGCAACACCTGGCCGGTCAGGGTCAGCTCGCCGGTCATGGCCAGCGGGCGATCGATGGCCTGGTGACGGGCCAGCGAGAGCAGCGCCGTGGTCATGGTCACCCCCGCCGAGGGACCATCCTTGGGGGTCGCGCCCTCCGGCACGTGCAGATGGATGAAGGCGTCGTTGAAGAAGTCGGCATCGGCGCCGAATTCGCCCAGATGGCCCTGCACATAGCTGTAGGCGATGTTGGCGGACTCCTTCATCACGTCGCCGAGCTGGCCGGTGAGCTTGAAGCCGCGATCCAGGGCATGCACCTTGCCGGCCTCCACCGGCAGGGTCGCCCCGCCCATGGACGTCCAGGCGAGCCCGGTGACCACGCCCTCGCCCCTCAGCACCTGCTCCTTGCGGAAGGGCGGTGCTCCAAGGAACTCCTCGAGGTTGTTGACCGAGACCTTGACCGTCTGCTGGTCGTGCTCGAGCAGCTTGACCGCCGCCTTGCGCACGATGCGGTGCAACTGTTTCTCGAGCTGGCGCACCCCCGCTTCCCGGGCATAGCCCTCGATCACCTGGCGCAGCGCCGCATCGGTCAGGTTGATGCGCTTCTTGGGGATCTTGTCGCGCTTCAGAAGTTTGGGCCACAGGTGGTGCTTGGCGATGACCACCTTTTCCTCGGCGATGTAGCCGGACAGGCGAATCTGCTCCATGCGATCGAGCAGCGGCCCGGGAATCGAGTCGAGGGTGTTGGCGGTGCACACGAAGAGCACCTTCGACAGGTCCAGCCGTACGTCCAGGTAGTGGTCGAGGAAATCGACGTTCTGCTCCGGGTCGAGTACCTCGAGCAGCGCCGAGGCCGGGTCGCCCTGGAAGGACTGACCGAGCTTGTCGATCTCGTCGAGCATGATCACCGGGTTCTCGACTTCCACTTCCTTGAGGGCCTGGACCAGCTTGCCCGGCATGGCGCCGACATAGGTACGCCGGTGGCCCTTGATCTCGGCCTCATCGCGCATGCCACCCACCGAGAAGCGGTAGAACTCGCGCCCCAGGGCCTCGGCGATAGAGCGCCCCACCGAGGTCTTGCCGACCCCGGGCGGGCCCACCAGCAACAGGATCGAGCCGCCCACGTCACCCTTGAAGGTACCCTCGGCGAGGAACTCGATGATGCGCTCCTTCACGTCGGCGAGCCCGTCGTGGTCGCGATCCAGCACGGTGCGCGCGTGCTTGAGGTCGAGCTGATCCTGACTGGTGATACCCCAGGGCAGCGAGGTCAGCCAGTCGAGATAGTTGCGGGTGGTCCCGTACTCCGGCGAGCCGGTCTCGAGCACCGAGAGCTTGTCGAGCTCGTCATCGATACGGCTCATCACCCGCTCGGGCACCTCGAGCTCGGTCAGGCGTTTCCTGAAGGTATCGACATCATTCTCGCGATCGTCCTTGGAGATGCCCAGTTCACGCTGGATGACCTTCAACTGCTCGCGCAGGAAGAACTCCCGCTGGCGATCCTGCATCTGGGCGTTGACCTGATCGCTGATCTCGCTCTGCAGCTGGGCGACCTCGATCTCCTTGCGCAAGAGCGGCAGCACCTTCTGCATGCGCTCCATCACCGGCCAGGTCTCGAGAATGGCCTGAAGCTCCGGCCCCTTGGCGGAGGTCATGGCGGCGGCGAAGTCGGTCAGCGGACCCGGCTCATGGGGACTGAAGCGGTTGAGGTAGTGCTTGAGCTCCTCGCCGTAGAGCGGGTTGATCGGCAGCAGTTCCTTGATGCCGTTGATCATCGCCATGGCGTAGGCGCGGGTCTCGTCCTCGTCGGCGTCGACCGGCTCCTTGGGGTAGCTGACCTCGACCAGGTAGGGCGGCGTCTTCGACAGCCAGCGCTGGATGCGAAAGCGCCGCATGCCCTGGGCGATGAACTGAATCTGATCGTCCTCGCCCTGCACCTTGTGCATGCGCACGGCGGTGCCGGTGACCGGGAAGTGGCCATAATCCAGCTCATCGATCTCGGTATCGCCCACATAGGCCAGGCCGACCGTGTGATGCGGCGTGTTGCCGACCCGCTTGATGGTCTCTTCCCAGCGCGGGCGGTGAATCACCAGCGGCTGCACCTGAGCCGGGAAGAAGGGACGGTTATGAATCGGCAGCAGGTAGATGCGCTCGGGGAGATAGTCCCGCGTCGGCACCACCGCGCCACTCTCGATGTGCGCAGTTTCATCCGGCGCCTCCTCGTCGGAGGCGCGGTCATCGCGTTCGTAAAAGACTTGCTCGAGATCGTCGTCGCGCTCGCTCATGATCCATCCTGTGATCCAGTTGGTCTTCAGACCCTAGGCCTTGGAATGCGGGCGGCGGCGGCGAACTTCAAGTCACGCCCCATGGATGAAGTCCGGAGCGAGGGGCCTGGGCTCACTCTTAGCTCAGCCCTGGCTCACTCCTAGTTCAGCCTGTGGCTCAGCCCTCGCGCCAGGCCAGGGCCCATCAGAGCAGCGGCAACAGCGGCCGACCGTTGATGCTGGGTCGGCCCTTTTCGACGACGATAGCCAGCCGCTCGGTGGTCATCGGCAAGCCCAACTGCATCAGCACCAGCGGCGGCACGCCCTGCCAATCGAAGCGACCATCGAGGCGATTAAGCCAGTGCCGTTGCTGGTTGGGCCGATCGAGACGGGCAATCGACAGCGATTCGGCCCCTGCACCTTCGAAGGTCAGCTCGCCGCTGAGGCGGGTATCCATGGCGAACATCTCGCTGGTCAGAGCCAGGCGGTGAAGCGTCAGCCGGGGCGAGTCGGCGAGCAGCGCCAGTAGCTTGGGCTGGAGGCGTTCGAGAAGCGCGGCGAGCTCGGCGTCGTTGCGGGCGTCGAGAGCGGCGTCGACGGAATGGCCGCGCGCCGCCTCGGCATCCAGGGCGGCCTCGAGCGCGCGCACGGCCTCGGCATCGATGCGGGCCAGGGAGAAGTCGAGCTCCCCCGAGAGCAGCGGCTCGCCGCCGAGGCGGGCCTCGCCGAGGGCGAGGGTGCCGCCCAGCTGCAGCTCCTCGGCGCCAAGCGTCAGATCGCCCTGGTAGCTCAAGGCCTCGAGCTCGATGGCGGGGCTGGCCTTGCGCGCCAGCATCAGGCGATCCAGGGCGAGACGCCCCTGCTGATCACGCTGCCGACCCGCCTCGTCCTGGCGATAGCGGGCCGTGATGCTCAGGCGCCCCACCCGGAGACGCTCCTTGCCGTGGAGGACTTCCCAGGGGGCGAGCTCGCCTGCCAGGCGCAGGTCCCCGGGCTCGCCGTCGAGGGTCAGGTGACCGCCTCGCATGGAAAGCCTGGCGCCCGCGTGCTCCGCCTCGAAGGCGGCGAGATCGAGCCGGCCGGCGACCGCCCCGCTCAGGGTTTCAAACTCGGCACTCCAGCGCGGGGGCGCCGCCTCGAGGCGCTCGGCGAAGAGCCGCTGCCCCTGCTCGTCGAGCAGCAGCTCGAGCTCCCCGGAGAGCCGGGTGCTGGCGAGGCCGTGGCGTGCGGTATAGGGCAGGTGAAGGGTCCAGCCGTCATCGAGCCGAGGGCTGATGACGAGCTCGCCCTGGGAGGTGAACCAGCCCCGCTCGCTTGTCCGACGCTCGACCATGACCTCGCCGCGGGCCTCGATGGCCTCGAGGCCATCCGTCAGCTCGGCCTCGAATCGTTCGCTTGAGTAGGCCTGGGCGGCGAGATAGCCGCCCCCCAGCAGTGCGACCGCCATGGCGGCCATGAGTCCCTTGCGCATCGTGCTCCCTCACAGGCAGCGTCATCGCCTGGCGATGACGGTTGGACATGTCGGCGGCCTCAACGGTGACCCGCCCTGGTCACCGTCAACGCGGGCTGAGCTGAGTCTAGTGCAACCACAGCCAGAGGTGGATGGTACTCCAGGCATAGATGCCGGCCAGGACATCATCGATCATGATGCCGAAGCCGCCGGCCACCCGTCGGTCGGCCCAGCGAATCGGCCAGGGCTTGTAGATATCGAAGACGCGGAAAATGGCGAAGCCCCATAGCGCCGCCTCCCAGGAGAATGGCACCGCCGCCATGGTGATCCAGTAGCCGACGAACTCGTCCCAGACGATGCCCGAGTGGTCATGGACCCCGAGGTCCCGAGAGGTGCGGTCACACAGCCAGATCCCCAGGAAATAGGCCACCACCACCACGCCCAGGTACCAAGCCAGCGGCAGATCGGTCATCAGCCAATAAAAAGGAATGGCGGCCAGGGTCCCGAAGGTGCCGGGGGCGAAGGGGACCACGCCGCTCCCCAGGCCGAAAGCCAGGAAATGGCTGGGGCGTCGCCAGACGCTGCCCGGTGCACGATTCATGACGTTGCTCCTGAAAAGTGTTGCCAGCCGCCGGGGCCGGCCGCTTCCGCCCCGCGGATACCCGGGGTGGCACAGAAGCGCCCGATGACCGTCAGCGGCAGGCCGAGGGCATCCAGCGCCTCGCGGGCCGAGTCGAGTGCCGCCGCCGGCAGCCCGACCAGCAGTTCGTAGTCATCGCCCCCGGTGAGCGCCGCCTGACGGGCGCCCTCCTCGCCCAGCCGCGGGACCAGGCCCTCGGCCAGCGGCAGCGAGGCGAGATCCAGCTCCACACCGAGGCCCGAGGCATCACACAGATGCCCAAGGTCGGCGAGCAGACCGTCGGAGACATCGATCGCCGCGCTGGCGAGCCCGCGCAGCGCCTGACCGGCGGAGAGGCGCGGCTCGGGTAGGAGGTAGGCGGCCAGCAGAGGGTCGGCAAGCGAACGCTCGCCAGCCTGCCAGGCCGCCAGGCCGCCGGCGCCACCGCCCAGGCTGCCGGTGACGGCCAGCAGGTCGCCGTCGCGGGCGCCGTGGCGGGTCAGGGCCTCGCCGGGCGGTACCTCGCCGTGCACGGTAACGCTCACCGCCAGGCCGCCGCGGGTCACGTCGCCGCCCACCAGGTCGACCCTGGCCCGGGCACAGAGGGTATCAAAGCCCTCTGCGAAGGGCGCAAGCCAGGCCTCGTCGGCTTGATCGAGGGTCAGGGCCATCAGACACCAGCGGGGGGTGGCGCCCATCGCCGCCAGGTCGCTGAGGCTGACCGCCAGCGCCCGGTGACCGATGGCCGCGGCGGGCGCCTCGCGGGGGAAGTGGACGTCGGCCACCGAGGTATCAACGCTGACCGCCAGCTGATGCCCCGGCGTGGGGGTCAACAGGGTACAGTCGTCTCCCACGCCCAGCGCCACTCCGGCGCCCCGGGCGGGGCGGGTGAAGTGGCGGGCGATCATCTCGAACTCGCTCGGCGAGGCGCCCGTGCTCGGGCGTGGCGTCGGCTTGTGCATCGCGAGAGACATCTCAGCGGCGGGCGCTGACCTCGGCATAACGCAGACGCGCCGCGAGCTTGTCCAGCAGGCCGTTGATGTACTTGTGACCGTCGGTGGCGCCGAAGGACTTGGCGAGCTCCACGCCCTCGTTGATCACCGCGCGATACGGGACCTCGAGGCGGCGAGACAGCTCATAGGTGCCCAGGCGCAGGATGGCCAGCTCGATGCTGTCGAGATCCTCGAGACGGCGATCGAGCAGCGGTGCCAGCGACGCATCCAGGTCGCTCTGGAAGCGCACCACGTTGTGCACCAGCTCATGGAACAGCGCCAGGTCGGCGATCTCCATGACCTTGTGCCAGTTCTCGTGATCCTCCAGGTCGTCATCGGCGATCTGGCTGCGGAACTCGGCCTCGATGGTGCTGACCGGCTTGCCGGTCATCTGCCAGGTGTAGATGGCCTGCACCGCCAGCTCACGGGCGGCATGGCGAGCCAGCTGGCTCTTCGACGGCGCCCGACGCGCGCTGTCCGAGGAACGGCTCATGCCTCACCTCCGAACTGCTTGAGCAGGGAGACCATCTCCATGGCGGCCATGGCGGCCTCGGCGCCCTTGTTGCCGGCCTTGGTGCCGGCCCGTTCGATGGCCTGCTCGATGGAGTTGACCGTCAGCACGCCGTTGGCGATCGGGGTATCGAACTGCAGCTGCAGGGTGCCGAGCGCATTGTTGCAGCTGCCGGCGACATGCTCGAAGTGCGGTGTGCCGCCGCGGATCACCGCACCGAGGGCGATCACCGCATCCGGGCTCGCCACCTGAAGGGCACGCTTGACCGCCAGCGGCAGCTCCCAGGCCCCCGGCACATGGACGATATCGATATGTTCGGCGTCCACGCCATGGCGCACCAGGCTGTCCACGGCACCTTCGACCAGACTGTCGACCACATGGTGGTTGAAGCGGCCCACCACGATCACGTAGCGGCCATCGACGTCGGTGAAGCTACCTTCGACTTGGGAGATCGGTTGCATGCTTGTCATCCTGCTTGAATCTTCACGGCGCCCCGCGGGGCGTCTGGGTGTTGCGATCAACGCCCGGGCGCTCGTGATGAGCACTGGCCCGGGCGGTACGAAATCGGGGATCAGGGGCTCAAGCGCTCGACCACTTCCAGATCGAAGCCGGAGAGGGCCGAGAACTTCCAGGGCGAGCTCAGCAGCCGCATCTTACCCACGCCCAGGTGGCGCAGGATCTGCGAGCCGGTGCCGATGGTCAGGTAATTCCCGGCGCCATCGGAATCGCTGGAGCGCGGTGCGCGCTTGCGTTCGAGCAGCACATCGAGCTGATCCTTGAGGTCGGTGTCCTGGCGCGCATCGTCGAGCAGGACGAAGACGCCGCTATCGGCGTCGGCGATCTCGGCCAACGCCTTCTGGGCGGTCCAGCTCTGGCTGCCCGGGCGGGTCAGGGTCAGGATGTCGCGCAGGGTATCGGCCAGGTGCACACGCACCGTGGTCGGCTCCTCGGCGCGGGGCGTGCCCTTGACCAGTGCCAGGTGGTGGGCGCCCTGGATGCTGTCGCGGAAGACATGCAGGGTCAGCTCGCCGTATGCGGTCTCCACCGGCGAGGCCTCGAGATGATCCACGGTCTGCTCGGTATGAATGCGGTAGTGGATCAGATCGGCGATGGTGCCCATCTTCAGGCCATGCTCGGCGGCGAAGCGCTCGAGCTCCGGGCGACGCGCCATGCTGCCGTCGTCGTTCATTACCTCGCAGATCACGCCACTGGGATCGAACCCGGCCATCGCCGCGAGATCGCAGGCCGCCTCGGTGTGACCGGCGCGACGCAACACGCCGCCCGGTTCGGCCATCAGCGGGAAGATATGGCCCGGCTGGACGATATCGCTCGCCTTGGCATCGCGAGCCGAGGCGGCACGCACGGTGCGGGCGCGATCGGCGGCGGAGATGCCGGTGGAGACGCCTTCGGCGGCCTCGATGGACAGGGTGAACTTGGTGCCGAAGCCGGAGCCGTTGTCGTGCACCATCAGCGGCAACTTGAGTCGCTCGCAGCGCTCGCGGGTCATCGGCAGGCAGATCAGGCCGCGGGCATGGCGAGCCATGAAGTTGATATGCTCGGCCTCGACCTTCTCGGCGGCCATGATGATATCGCCTTCGTTCTCGCGATCCTCATCGTCCATGAGGATGACCATCTTGCCCTGTCGGATGTCCTCGACCAGGTCCTCGATACGCGCCAGGTCGCCGGCGCCAGGGGCCGGTGCACTTGCGTCGCTGGCGGCCTGGGAAGCTCCGGCCTGGGAAGAAGGGTCCTGAGACAGGTCCTTGGAAAGCGCCATGAGGTCTCCGAATTACTGTGCGTGCTGGCGTCAACGGAAGGCGCCGCAAACCGGGGCGCCGCTGGAAACAGCGGATGCAGCTGGCGCCGACGGGCTGCCGGCGGAATGCCGCCGACAGCGAAATCGGCGCTCAGGGTACCTTGGCAAGCCGCGCGGCGCCAGCATTCGACCGCCGCCGAATCGCCCTCACCGTCACGGTCTCATGCTCACGCTCAGGGCGACTGGCGCTGGGGGCGCGCAATGATCCGCCAGTCGCGGCCCACGGCGCGGATATCGAGAACATCCAGCGGCCGCTGCTGCGCCATGCGCTCGAGCCCGGGCAGGGCCACCAGGGGGCGAGCCTCGCCGCCGAGCAGGGTCGGTGCCACGTAAAGCTGCATCTCGTCGACCAGCTGGGCATCGAGCATGCCGCCGGCGAGCGTCGCCCCGGTCTCCAGCAGCACCTCGTTGGCCTGCTCTTCCCGGGCCAGGTGCTCGAGCAGCGCGGCCAGATCGACCCGGCCATCGGTCCCCGACGGCAGCTGTAGCACCTCGGCCCCGGCGGCCTCGAGCCGTGCCTGACGCTCGGCATCCCGAGTGCAGGTCGCGACCAGGGTGCGGCCGGGCTCGCTCAGGCAGGCCGCGGCCAGCGGCAGGCGCAGCCGGGAGTCGACGATCACCCTCAGCGGCTGGCGGCGGGCGATCGCCTCACCGTCCTCGAGGTCGAGCTGGGAGGCCCGCACGGTGAGCCGCGAGTTGTCGAAGATGATCGAATCCACGCCGCTGATCACCGCACTGGAGCGGGCACGCAGGCGCTGCACCTCGGTGCGCGCCCGGGGGCCGGTGATCCATTGAGACTCCCCGGAGCGCATCGCCGTGCGCCCGTCGAGGCTCATCGCCATCTTCATGCGCACGAAGGGGCGACCCCGGGTCATGCGGGAGATAAACCCCGGGTTCAGCGCCCGGGCCTCTTCCTCGAGCAGCCCGCATTCCACCTCGATGCCGGCCTCGCGCAGCATGGCGAAGCCCTGCCCCGCCACCGCCGCGTGGGGGTCCTGCATCGCGGCCACCACCTTCTTTACGCCGGCCTCGATCAGCGCCTGGGCGCAGGGGCCGGTGCGGCCGTGATGCGCACAGGGTTCCAGGGTCACATAGGCGGTGGCACCGCGGGCCTCGTCGCCGGCATCCCGCAGGGCATGGATCTCGGCATGGGGCTCGCCGGCACGCTCGTGATAGCCCTCGCCGACGATCTGGCGGCGCTTGACCAGCACGCAGCCGACCCGGGGGTTGGGGTCGGTGGTATAGAGGCCGCGGCGGGCCAGGGTCAGGGCACGGGCCATGAAGGCTTCCGGAGTCGCAGTGGCCATGGGCATCCTATGCAGGTGGAAGGACAGACTCAGTGATCGTCCTGGGGAGAGAAGCTCGGCTCCTGGGCCAGGCGGTCGATCTCGGCCCGGAACTCGTCGATGTCCTGGAAGCGCCGATAGACCGAGGCGAAGCGGATATAGGCGACCTGATCGAGACGCTTCAGGGCATCCATCACCTCCTGACCGACCTCGATGGCCTTGACCTCCCGCTCGCCCCGCGCGCGCAGGCGCTGGCGGATGCGCTCGACGGCGGCCTCGATCGACTCGGCGCTCACCGGACGTTTCTCCAGCGCCCGGAGCATGCCGGCGCGTAGCTTGGCCTCGTCGAACGTCTCCCGCGATCCGTCCGCCTTGACGACTCGCGGCATCACAAGCTCGGCGGTCTCGTAGGTCGTGAAGCGTTCACCGCAGGCGGCACACTGACGACGGCGACGCACCTGATCGCCCTCGACGACCAGGCGCGAGTCGGTGACCTTGGTGTCATGGGTACCGCAGAAAGGACAATGCATCGGCTGGATTCCGGCCTGTTCGACACAACAACTCTTGAACTATTGTAACGATTTGGCCGCATGGCGCCCAGTCAGCCGTCACCTTTGGCACGTCCCCTGCATGAGGCCAAGGATTCCCCTATTGCCCGCCAGGCGCGTGTTCCGGCCTTCAAGGAGTCGTCCATGAGCTCATCCCTGCCCCCTACGCCCCCCCGTCAGCTGGACGAAACCGGGTTCGTCGAGGCCGCCCGCGCGCGGCTGGAGGAGGTCTATGGCCCGCGTAGCGATGCGATCCTGCGCCGCCTGGTCACGCTGATCTCGCACCAGCGTGGTGCCATCGACGCTAGCCCCCGTCCATTGTGGAGCGAGCGGGATCAATGGCTGATCAGCTATGGCGACAGCCTGCTCGACGGCGATCGGGCACCCCTCGACGTGCTCAAGCGCTTCCTCGATGAACGCCTGGAGGACACCTTCAGCGGCGTGCATGTGCTGCCCTTCTTTCCGTGGAGCAGCGATGACGGCTTCTCGGTGGTGCACTACAAGGAGGTCAACCCGGAGCTCGGTGACTGGCCACAGGTTCGTGCACTGGCCGAGAACCGGGACCTGATGGTCGACCTGGTGATCAACCATGTGTCGCGAGACTCGCTGTGGTTCGTCGATTACCTGGCCGACAGCCAGCCCGGGCGCGACTACTTCATCGAGATGGACCCGGCCACCGACCTGTCCCAGGTCACGCGGCCGCGCAACTCGCCGCTGCTGGTGCCGGTCAGCACCCGCCGCGGGACGCGCCACCTGTGGGCGACCTTCTCCGACGACCAGATCGATCTCAACTTCGACAACCCGGACGTACTGATCGAGTTCGTCGGCATCCTGCTCTTCTACCTCCAGCAGGGCGCCCGCACCATTCGCCTGGATGCCATCGCCTACCTGTGGAAGGAGGTCGGCACCTCCTGCATCCATCTGCCCCAGACGCATGCCATCGTGCGCCTGCTGCGTGCAGTGGTCGATTACGTGGCACCGGGCACCCGGCTGATCACCGAGACCAACGTGCCGCATCGCGAGAACCTGAGCTACCTGGGACTCGAGCGCGCCACCAGGGAAGGCACGCCACCAGACGAGGCGCACCTGATCTATCAGTTCACCCTGCCCCCGCTATTGGTTCACACCCTGACCAGTGGCGATGCCTCGGCGCTGGCGCAATGGGCGAACAGCCTGCCGGCCCTGCCGTCGGGCTGCAGCTATTTCAACTTCACGGCCAGTCACGACGGCATCGGCGTGCGTGCCCTGGAAGGACTGCTGCCGCCGCATGAGGTCGAGACCCTGCTGGATCTCATGCACCGCTTCGGGGGCTTCGTCAGCATGAAGACCGACCCGGACGGCAAGGATACTCCCTACGAGATCAACATCGCCTACTTCGACGCCATGAAGGGCACCCGGCGCGGCGCCGATGCCTGGCAGGTCGAGCGCTTCCTGCTGAGCCAGAACCTGCTGCTGGCCCTGCAGGGCATTCCCGGTATCTACCTGCATTCCCTGACCGCGACCCTCAACGACCATGAGGGGGTCGAACGCCGGGGGCAGTTGCGTGCCATCAACCGCCGCCGCTGGCAGCTTTCCGAACTCAATGAGCTGATCGACAGCCGCAGCACTCCGACCCGCGAGGCCTTCGGCTCGCTCAAGCAGCGCCTCAGGCTTCGCGCCGCCGAGCCTTGCTTTCATCCCGAGGCACCCCAACGGGTGCTCGACACCGCGCCGGGCCTGTTCGCCATCGAGCGGGGCCCCCTGCCGGATGGCCGCCGGCTGCTGGCGATCTACAACATCAGCGACCAGCGCCAGCCCCTCGACCTGGCGGAGCTCGCCCAGGACCCCTGGCTCGACGTGCTCGCCGACTATGCCCCCTGGTCGCCGCAAGAGCGCGATGTGCTGCGGCCCTACCGCAGCCTATGGCTGGTGCAGCCGGGCCTCGACCAGGCGGAGCCGGCATGATCCAGAACGGACGGAACGTACCAAGACCAAACTGAGCCGGACCGAAGCGAGCCAGCCTGGCGCTCATCACCCCAGGCGCCGGGCCAGCCACCAACCCGCCACCATCGCGGCGAGCATCGCCACGAGCGGCAGGCTCACGCCCGAGAGCGAGGCGACCGCCGGGCCCGGACAGTAGCCGGACAGCCCCCAGCCGATGCCGAACAGGGCCGCGCCGCCGAGCAGCTTCGCGTCCAGGTCGCGGCGGGTCGGCAGCTGGAAGGCGCCGGCAAACAGCGGCGCGGTGCGGCGCAGCACCCACCGGTAACCGATAAAGGTGGTGACCACGGCGCCGCCGAGCACGAACATCAGTGTCGGGTCCCAGGCGCCGGCCAGATCGAGGAACCCGATCACGCGACCCGGGTCGGTCATGCCGCCCAGCGCCAACCCCAGGCCAAACAGCAGGCCGGCGAGATAACCCGCGACGGGTTTCAACATCGCTGTCTTCATGCCCCACCTCCCAGCAGATGCCGCACCACATAGACGGTCACGATGCCGGTGACCAGAAAGGTCAGGGTCGCCGCCATCGAGCGCGGCGAGAGCCGCGACAGGCCGCAGACGCCATGACCGCTGGTGCAGCCGCTGCCGATGCCGGTACCGACCCCCACCAGCAAGCCGGCAATCAGCATCAGCCCCACGCCGCCGGCGGGGGCGCCGATCACCACTCCCGGCTCCCCGGCGACGTTGCCCAGCCCGCCGAGCGCCATCAAGAGCATCGGCCCGCTGATCAACCCCAGCAGGAAGGTCAGGCGCCAAGCGGTGTCGCCCTTGGGTCGCTCCAGCACCAGCGCCGAGAGGATCCCGCTGATGCCGGCGATGCGACCGAGCGTCGCCATCAGCCACACCGCCGACAGGCCGATCAATACGCCGCCGGCCAGGCCATAGAGGCTCGAACTCCAATCCAAGGTTGTCTCCTTCGTGATTCAGGTGGTGGGAGGGCGGTTACTGCCCTCGTGAGTCAGAACAGGTCGATCGGCACCTTGAGATAGACCTGGCCGTTGGCCTCGGCCGCCGGCATCGCGCCGGCGCGCATATTGACCTGCACCGAGGGCAGGATCAGTCGCGGCATGCCAAGGGTCGCATCACGCTCGGTACGCAGCTTGACGAAGTCCTCCTCGCTCACGCCCTCGTGGGCGTGAATATTGTGCAGGCGCTGCTCGGTCACCGAGATCTGGTGCTGACGGGTATCGCGGTCGGGGCCCGGATAATCGTGACACAGGAATAACCGCGTCTCCCCGGGCAAGGCCAGCACCTTCTGAATCGAGCGATAGAGCGTGCGGGCGTTGCCGCCGGGGAAATCGCAGCGGGCAGAACCGTAATCGGGCATGAAGAGGGTGTCGCCGACGAAGGCGGCATCCCCGATCACATAGGTCAGGCAGGCCGGCGTGTGTCCCGGGGTATGCAGCACACGCCCCTCAAGCTCACCGATGGCGAAGGTATCGCCTTCCTCGAAGAGGCGGTCGAACTGGCTGCCGTCCCTTGCGAAGTCACTGCCGGCATTGAAGGCCTTGCCGAAGACCTCCTGCACCTCGGTGATCCGGGCGCCGATGCCGGTCTTCCCGCCCAGGACCTCCTGCAGATAGGGGGCGGCCGAGAGATGGTCGGCGTGGACATGGGTCTCGAGGATCCACGCCACCTCCAGGTCGCGCTCGCGAATGAAGGCGACGATGGCGTCGGCGCTCTTCACGTCGGTGCGCCCGGCGGCGTAATCGAAATCCAGCACCGAATCGAGAATCGCGCAGGCGCGGCTGGCCGGGTCCTGGACCACGTAGCTGAAGGTGTGGGTGGGCTCGTCAAAGAAGGCGGTGACGATCGGGTCTGTCATGGCAAAGACCTCCAACACCGGAGATGGCTGGCATGCATGGCCTGCACCAGCATAACGAAAAAACATTCTAAAGTTAGATGATTATTATCTATAGAAAAACAGGCCGCGAGTCGACTCTGGCCTAGGCTGCCGAGCATCGGAACACGGCGGAACCGGCACGCTAGAGTTCGATGCACTGCTGGTAGACGGGAATCTCGGCATCGATGCCGGTGGTGGCCAGGGCCTGCTGCAAGGCCTTCTGGGCCGTGGGCTCGCCGTGTACCAGGTAGAACCGCGGGTGATCGCGAAAGGCGCCGGCCCAGGCGATCAGCTGAGTCTGCCCGGCATGCGCCGAGAAGCCACCGATGGTATGGATGTGCGCCCTCACCTTCAGGTCCTTGCCCAGCACCCTGAGGTGGTCGGCGCCATCGACCAACCGCCTGCCATTGGTGCCCGCGGCCTGGAAGCCGACGATGACGACCCGCGTACTGGCATGCTCGATGTTGTAGCGAAAGTGATGAAGGATGCGGCCGCCGTTGCACATCCCGGCACCGGCGATGATGATCGCCCCGCCCCGGATGCGGTTGATGGCCATGGATTCCTCGACGTTGCGGGTCAGACGCAGCCCGGGCAGATACTGCTCGGGATCGCCGTGCGCCGCCACGTTGAGCGCGTGCAGGTCCTCGGGATCGAGAGTCGAACGACGGCGTTCGTAGAGTTCGGTGACTCGGATCGCCATCGGGCTATCGAGGAAGATGCGCTGCTGGCGTAGCCGGCCCTGGTGATAGAGCATGCTCAGGTGATAGAGAATCTCCTGGGTTCGGCCGATGGCGAAGGCGGGAATCAGCACGTTGCCGCCATCCTCGAAGGCCGCCTCGAGGACCTGGGCAAACTCCTCGATGGTCTCCTTGAGCGGCCGGTGATCGCGGTCGCCATAGGTGCTTTCCATCAACACCAGGTCGGCATCACGCTGGGTCTCCGGATCCTTCATCAGCGCCGAGTCGGGATTGCCGAGATCCCCGGAAAACACCAGGCGCCGGGTGCGTCCTCCCGAGGGAATCGCCAGCTCGACGATGGCCGAACCGAGGATATGGCCGGCATCGTGATAGACCAGCTCGACGCCGCCGGCGAGCGTTGCCGGCTGGCCGAAGTGATGGGTCTGGCACAGCTTGAGGGTGCGCTCGACGTCGTCGATGTCATAGAGCGGCTCGAGGAGCGGCTTGCCGGCCCGATGCCGCCAGCGGTTCTCCCACTCGACATCCTTGGCCATGATGAAGGCGGAGTCGGCCAGGGTGATCTCGAGCAGCGCCTTGGTGCCCGGTGTACAGTGAATGGGGCCCCGGTAGCCCTCGCGCACCAGCTTGGGCAGGAGCCCGCAGTGATCCAGGTGGCCGTGTGAGATCACGACTTCATCGAGGGTCTCGGCCAGGTGGCCGAAGGGCTCGGCATTGACGCGTTCAGCATCCTCACCTCCCTGATGTATGCCGCACTCGAGCAGCAGACGACAGGCAGCCGAGCCCTCGCCTGGCCCGTCGCCACTGCCTTCCTCATGTCCATCTACTTCGATCAGATAGCGCGAGCCGGTCACCTCACCGACCGCACCCAGAAACGTCAGTGTCGACATCAGGCCTGCCTCCGACTGCTGGGATCATGCCTTCAGCATAGTCGGAGGTTGCCGCTAAACCTTGCCCTGATTGTCGAGCTCCACCGCCGCGTGCATGCGCTCGAGCAGGTCGGGAATCGCCGCCTGTACCCGGTTCCAGCTGGGGATGAAGGGCTTGTCACGGGGGTTGTCGAGGAAGGCCGCGCCGGCCTCCATGATGTTGGCGGCGAACAGTTCCACCGCCTGCTCCTCGCTGTGCCGGTCGAGCTTCAGGCCATTCATGGTGGCATCGTTGTCGTAGGCCTCGATCAGGTCCAGTGCGATGCGGTAGTAGGTCGCCTTGATGGTACGGAAGGTCTCGGCGTGGATCTCGATACCCAGGGTCGCCAGCTTGCGATACAGCGCCTTGGCGATATCCAGGCTCATGCGGTTGAGCCCTGTCGAGGCATCCTCGGCAGAGACCGTCTGATGCTTATGGTCGTAGACATCGGCGATGTCCACCTGGCAGAGCTGCTTGGTGGAGTAGTTGCGATGTACCTCGGAGAGCACGCCGATCTCCAGCCCCCAGTCGCTGGGGATGCGGATGCCGTCGAGCACGTCGGTGCGCATCGAGAACTCCCCGGACAGCGGATAGCGGTAGCTGTCGAGGTAGTCGAGATAGGGCAAGGGGCCATAGATCTTCTTGAGCGCCCGGATCAAGGGTGTGACCATCAGCCGCGAGACCCGGCCATTGAGCTTGCCCTCGGCGATGCGGGAGTAGTAGCCCTTGCAGAACTCGTAGTTGAACTGCGGGTGCGCCACCGGATAGATCAAGCGCGCCAGGAGGCCGCGATCATAGGTGACGATGTCACAGTCGTGCAGGGCGATCGCCTCGGTGCGGCGCGAGGCCTGGACATAGCCGCCGCAGAACCAGACGTTGCGCCCCTTGCCGAGCTCCTGGGGCGAGATGCCCTCCTCGGCCAGCTCCGCATCCAGTGCCTTGAGCCTGGGGCCATCGTTCCACAGGATACGATGGTGCTGGGGCAGCTTGGCGAAGAACTCTCGAGCATGCAGGAACTGCTCCCGGTCGGCCCGGTCCAGCCCGATCACGATCTCGGAAAGATAGGGCACCTTGGCCAGTTCATCGACGATATGGGAGAGCGCCGGGCCTTCGAGCTCGGAATAGAGCGAAGGCAGGATCAGCCCCATCGGGCGACGCCGGGAGAAACGCACCAGGTCGGCCTCCAGGGCCTCCACCGGGCGCCGCATCAGGTTATGGAAGTTGGTGATGATGCCGTTCTGGTAGAAGTCGCTCATCCGCGGCTCTCCTCATCGTTGCTCAGGGTGGGGAGCTCGTCTCCCCACCAATGGTCGATCCCCTCCGCCCAGCCCGAGGGACCGGCTCGAAGCGCCAGGTATTGATGAGGGTTGGTCAGGCTGATGGTGTGGCCATGATGGCCCGGGATCAGCACGGCGCGATCCACGGCCTCGAGCAGCGGCACATCATTGGGGCCATCGCCAAGCCCCAGCGTCTCGGGCAGACGGCCGCGCAGTGCCCGATAGCGCTCCACTAGCCAGCGCACCCCGTCCCCCTTGTCGAGCCGCCCCATGGCATGCCAGAAGCGACCGCCCCTCATCAGGCACAGGCCGTCCGCCTCCAGGGCCTGACGAAAATCCGCCAGCGCCGCCTCGCTGTCGTCCCAGATCAGGGGTTCGCAGCCCTCCCGCACCCGCGCCAGCCGCGCCCGATGCTCCGAAAGGCCGGTCAGGGCAATGATGTCATCGATGGGCATCTCACCCATGCCACGAAACCGCACGCCCAGCCGATCACGCAGCACCCCCAGGCGCGTGCGCAGGAAGCCGATATCGATGCCTGGCGTCTTGATCGCCAGGCCATCGACATGGGTCGGATCGCGATCCAGACGCGCATGCTGCCAGGCCTGTGGCAGACCAATGACCGCACCATTCTCGGCTATGAAGGGGGTATCTCGAAGCCCCAGTTCCTGACGCAGCGGCATCAGCTCGGCGCGGGTCTTGCTGGTGACCGGGATCACCGTCACGCCGACATGGCGCAGACGCTCGAGCCAGGGCGCGGCCGGCTGCCACTCGTAGCTGTCATGATCGAGCAGGGTGCCATCGAGATCGGTAAAGACCAGGCGGGGCGGTGAGGACGGGACGGAGGACATGGACGATACCTGCTGAAGGGCATGATCTTGCCGATATACAAGACCCTAGCACGCGGCGTGCCAGACGACCGCATCCGGCATGGTCTCTGGTCGCGCAGCGGGCGACGGCGATACAGGCGCCCGCTTCAGGCACCAAGATGAGGCACTCATGCCAGGGCGTGACGACGCCTTGCACCATCATGTTTCATCGCCCACCGATGCGTCGCCAAGTACCAGAAAAGGAAGGCGTCTGCGATGATAAAAATCCGATCATCACGGCATCAACAAGACCGTCAATAAGCCCATCACAAAGAGCAGGGATGCGCCATATTACCGCTGGCCACTGCCCGCTTATTTTCGCTATCATTCGGTATCGTCAACCGCCTTCACTGTCGAGAAATAGCGAATGAAAAACTCGTCACTTACTCTGCTTGTCATGGGCGTCTCCGGGTCGGGAAAATCTCATATCGGCTGCCGTCTTGCCGAGGCAATACATGCCGAATTCATCGATGCGGATGATCATCACAGTGAGGCCAGCATCGCCAAGATGGCCAAGGGCGAGCCGCTGACCGACAGCGACCGGCAGGACTGGCTGCTGACGCTTGCCGACCTGTACCGCGACTACCAGCAACAAGGCAAGGATGTGGTGATCGGCTGCTCGGCGCTCAAGCACCGCTATCGCGATGTCCTGCGACAGGGTGCGCCCGAACTGAAGATCCTCTATCTCGACGGTTCCCGAGAGGTCTTGCTTGAGCGTCTGGGCGGACGCACTGGCCACTTCTTCGCCGGCGAGCACATGCTGGACAGCCAGTTGGCTGATCTTGAAGTACCGGAAGATACGGAAGCCATCCGACTGAATATTCGTCAGTCACCCGATATCATCGTGGATAAATTCCTGAAGAAAATCGGCATTAAAGCCGACAAACATCAGTAGGGAATTCCTGAGAATGCGCCAACATATGGCGCATACCCTCCCTCCCCCACAACCCCTTATCACTTATCATCACGCCTTTCAGTTTCCTTTCCATCTCAGCGCCATGGCCGCCTCATATGCCGTCAATGAGTCGAATAATTCCCAGAGAGCTACTGAGCACTTCGTTACCCTACCTGGCTCCCTCAAGGGGTGTGCCATTCCTTCCATTACATACGAGACCCGCCTCGACTCGGTGCGCCTGAACGACAAACGCCCCGACCACCAGGTGGCCGGGGCATCCGCTCAGGCAGAGCCCATCCTGTCATGCATCAGACCAGCCACATGGCCAGGTCGGGGAAGAACAGCAAGGCGAACAGCACGCAGAGCTGAATGGCAATGAACGGCAGCAGCGACACGAAGATGTCCTTGAGGCTGATACCGGCCGGCGCCACCCCCTTCAGGTAGAAGGCGGCCGGCCCGAACGGCGGTGACAGGAAGGAGACCTGCATGTTGACCGCGAACAGGATACCGAACCAGATCGGGCTGTAGCCCAGTTGCACGACGATCGGCACGAAGATCGGCAGGGCCAGCATCGCGACCCCGATCCAGTCGAGGAACATGCCCAGTACCAGCAGGATCGCCATCATCACCAGCAGAATCACGATCGGCTCCACCTCCATGCCGAGGATCATCTGCGAGATGAAGCGGTTGCCGCCCATCAGGTTGTAGACCCCGACCAGTGCCGCGGCGCCGATCCCGATCCAGATGATCATGCCGCAGGTGGTCATGGTCTGACCGAGGCTTGCGTGCAGCGTCTTGAAGGAGAACTCGCCGCGCAGCACGATCGCCAGCAGCACCCCGAACACCCCCATCGCCGCGGCTTCGGTCACCGAGGCCACGCCGCCGTAGATGGTGCCCAGCACCATGAAGGCGATCAGCCCCGGCACCATGATGGCCCTGAGCGCCTGCCAGCGGGAGGAAAAGCCGTCTTCACGATCGGCATCGGTCATCGGTGGGCCCATACTCGGATTGCGCAGGCAGCGCACCAGCACATAGGCGATATAGGAGCCCATCAGGATCACCGCCGGCGTGATGGCCGCGGTGAACAGGTCGGCGATCGACACGCTGGCGATCAGGCCATAGATGATCAGCACGATCGAAGGCGGCATCATGGTGCCCAGCGCCCCGCCGGCGCAGACCACACCGATCGACAGATGCTTGTCATAGCCCAGACGCAGCATCTGCGGCAAGGCCAGGATGCCCAGCAGCACGATCTCGCCGCCGATGATGCCGGACAGCGCGGCCAGGAAGAAGGCCACCACGATGGTCTGCACGGCGACCCCGCCGGGCAGCCGGCCGGCGAAGACCCGCATGGCGTTGAACAGATCCTTGGCAATGCCGGATCGATCCAGCAACGAGGCCATCAGCACGAACATCGGCACCGCCACCAGCGAATATTCGGTGACGAAGCCAAATACCCGACTGGTGACCAGCGGCAAGGCATTGCCCCCGAACCAGCCGAAGGTGAAGACCAACGCCACCAGGCCGGTGATGAAGGCCAGCGGCAGGCCGGTCACCAGCAGCGCGAAGATGGCTCCGACCAGCAAGAGTGTTCCGTCGGCGATATCCATTACCGGCTCCCCTCGGTGTGTGTGGTCGGCTTGGCGCGCAGCGACTGGACGCTATGAATCAGCGCCTGGACGCTCATCACCATCAGCGAGGCCATGATGATGCCCTTGACCAGGGCCGGAAACGGCGGATTCCAGGACGTACCCGAGCGCTCCAGTGACCAGTCGCCGAGTGGATTATGAGAGGCATCCCAGAACATCACGAAGGCGGCATAGCTCATCGCCAGGCAGAAGCCCAGGGTCACCAGGTCATTGAAACGGTCCAGCCACAGCCTGAGGCGCGGCCCGGCGCTGTCGTAGAGCACCCGCACGCGGATGTGCTGATTGCCGGCCAGCGCCGCAGGACCGCCGAGGGCAAAGCTCACGGCCACCAGCATGACCACGGTCTCGTGCACCCAGGAGGTCGGCGAGTCGAAGCCATAGCGCATGATGACCTCGAAGACACTGATGCCCATGGCGATGAACACCAGCCAGGCCGCACCCCGGGACACCCAGGCCACGCTCCGGTCGAAGAGGCTACGCGCCGGATCACTCGGCTCGGGCTCCCCCGCGGTAGCGGCGACGAGCGCGTCGTCGGGCGCCTCATGGCGACGGGTTGGTCGAGACATGATGGTTCCTCTCACATGAAAAAGGGGCGACAGCCGCCACCGGGCACACGGTGACGGCAGGTCGAGGCGAGGCCGGGGTAGGGGCCCCGGCCGGGGCGAATCACATCAGGTTGTGATCCTGCAGGTAGGTGACCACGGAGTCGTAGAACTTCTGGGTGATGGCGTTCTTCTCGGCCCAGACCGCCCACTCTTCCTTGGCGATATTGCGGAACTTGGCGCGCTCCTCGGCGGACATATCGATGATCTCGATATCCGGATTCTGGTTGACCTGCTTCACCGCTTCGAGGTCCCGCGTCTTGAGCATGGACACCATCTCGTAGGACATGCTGTCGACAGACGTCTCTAGGATGGCCTTCAGGTCGGCCGGCAGGCCATCCCAGATGCCCTTGTTGAGCGAGACCGCAACCATCGGCAGCGAGTGGAAGCCCGGGTAGTTCGGATAGGGCGCGAACTCGTAGAGCCCCTGGTCGTAGTTGGTGGCAAAGACCGTGTAGTCGGCGGCGTCGATCACGCCCTTCTCGAGGGCGGTGTAGACCTCGGAGCCCGGCAGGTTGACCGGAGTGGCACCGGCCTTCTCGAAGATGTTGTAGACCATCCCCTGGGGAGCACGCAGCTTGAGGCCCTTGAGGTCCTCGACGGTGCGGATCGGGCGCGTGGAGGGCAACGCCTCGAGACCGGTGGCGGCCGCGCCGATCAGGTGCACGCCATAGGGCTCGGCCAGCTCGTTGTAGATTTCTTCACCGCCGGCGTAGTTCATGTAGTCCAGGAACTCCACCGGGTCCCCCCAGGCACCGACCAGATTGCCCATCATGCCGAAGGCCGGATCCTGACCGGAAAAGTAGCTCGGATCGGTCAGATGCCCCTGCAGGATGTTGGCGCTCACCGCCTGCAGGGTCTCGGTCGCCCCGACCACCGCGTTGACCGGCAGGATCTCGATCTCGATGCGACCGCCGGACATGACATTGACGTTCTCGGCCCAGGCCTTCTTGAGCTCGAACTGGGGCTCCCCGGAGGTCTCCGAGGTCTGGAAGGTCCATTCGTACTCCGCCGCCTGGGCGCCGAAGGCCAGCGAACCGAGCACGGCCACCGTCAGGGCCTTGAGCGCGAACGGCTTGAGGGCGACGGACTTGAGAGGCGTGACATTTTTCATGGTGCGATTCCTCGTCATCGGTTGAGAGTGAGGTTGTTGTTATCGGTACACGAAGGCACCGCGGTCGGCCGCGCGCGTCGTCATGACGCGGGCGGCAATGCACCCGGCAGGCGCAAGTGAGAAAGCGGCGTGGTGAAGATGCTCTCGATGCCCAGATCCAGTCCGGTGCGCTCGAGCACGCGTAGCGCGGCCTGCTCGGCCTCGTCCGGACGACGCAGGCGAATGGCCTCCATCAGCAGGCGATGGCGCTCCATGCTGTCCTCGAGCTCGTCGGCGCTGTGATTCGAGGTTTCGACCAACAACGCGATCGCCGGCTTGAGCACATGGCTGATCTGCGACCACAGCAGGTTGTGGGTGGCCGAGAAGATGGCCTCGTGGAAGGCCACATCGTGATCGTCATGACAGATGCCCTGATAGCAATGATCGGGCGACTCGAGTGCCCGGATCATGCCCAGATACGCAGTCTCGATCTCATGAAGGTCGGCGGCAGTGGCATGCTCGGCCGCCAGACGGGCCACGAAAGGCTCCACCGCCACCCGGAAGGCGAAGATTTCCCGGCGGATACGCGGGTTCGGCTGGGCGAACCGGGCCATCCAGTCGCTGACCCGAGGGTCGAGCAGGTGCCACTGCGCCAATTCCTGAACGCGGCTACCCTGTCCTGAGATGCGCTTGATCATCCCCGCGGCCACCAGCGACTGAAGAGCGCTGCGCACGGTGCTGCGACTCACGCCGAAGGTCGCGCAGAGATCGAGCTCCTTGGGAACGAAGTCACCCGGCGCATAGACGCCCGCGAAGATGGCCTCGGCCAGCTGTTCGGCGATGTCCGGACGTGAGGCGCGCCCGCTTGAGGTGGAAGGTGCTTGGCCCATGGGAACCTGCCCGCATGTATGTTTGTCGAATCACTATGTCCGACATAGGATCGATCAAAAACGGACATAACGCCTTTAGACCATGGTCGCGACTCGGCATCGGCCGCTTTTCACGCCCGCACACGCCGACCGCACGCGCGCCCAGAGCTCCCGACCAGAGCTCCCGACCAGAGCTCCCGACCAGGGCGCAGGCACAAAAAAACGCCCCGGCCAGTGGCCGGGGCGCTTCATGTACCGCCTGTAGGTTAGGCTGTCGAGCAAAGGCTCAGTCGCGGTAGACCGGGAAGCGGGCGCAGACCGCCTCGACCTTGGCCTGGACCTCGGCCTCGACGGCGCTGGAATCGCCGTTGGCCATGGCCTCGAGGATGTCGCAGATCCAGGTGGCCAGATCGTGGCACTCGGTCTCGCCGAAGCCGCGGGTGGTCACCGCCGGGGTGCCGATGCGCAGGCCGGAGGTGACGAACGGGCTCTGCGGGTCACCCGGCACGGCGTTCTTGTTGACGGTGATGTGGGCGCGGCCCAGGGCCGCGTCCGCGTCCTTGCCGGTCAGGCCCTGCTTGATCAGCGACAGCAGGAAGAGGTGATCCTCGGTGCCGCCGGAGACGATGTCGAAACCGCGCTCGATGAAGACCTTCGCCATGACCTGGGCGTTCTTGACCACCTGCTGCTGGTAGGCCTTGAAGCCCGGCTCCATGGCCTCCTTGAAGCAGATCGCCTTGGCGGCGATGACATGCTCCAGCGGGCCGCCCTGGCCACCCGGGAAGACCGCGGACTGCAGCTTCTTCTCGATGTCGGCGTTGCCTTCGGCAGACAGGATCAGGCCGCCGCGCGGACCGCGCAGGGTCTTGTGAGTGGTGGTGGTGACCACATGGGCGTGGGGCAGCGGCGTCGGGTAGACACCCGCGGCGACCAGGCCGGCCACGTGAGCCATGTCGACCAGCAGGTAGGCACCCACTTCGTCGGCGATCTCGCGGAACTTGGCCCAGTCGATGATCTGGGAGTAGGCGGAGAAGCCGGCGATGATCATCTTCGGCATATGCTCGCGAGCCAGGCGCGCGACCTCCTCGTAATCGATCAGGCCTTTGTCGTCGAGGCCGTACTGGATGGCGTCGTAGTGCTTGCCGGAGAAGTTCGGCTTGGCGCCGTGGGTCAGGTGACCGCCGGCGTCGAGGCTCATGCCGAGAATGGTATCGCCCGGCTTGACCAGCGCCTGGAAGACCGCACCATTGGCCTGGGAACCGGAGTGCGGCTGCACATTGGCATAGCTCGCGCCGAACAGCTCCTTGGCATAGTCGATGGCCAGCTGCTCGACGATATCGACATACTCGCAGCCACCGTAGTAGCGCTTGCCGGGGTAGCCTTCCGCGTACTTGTTGGTCAGCTGCGAGCCCTGGGCTTCCATCACCCGCGGGCTGGCGTAGTTCTCGGAGGCGATCAGTTCGATATGCGCTTCCTGGCGAGCAGTCTCCTTCTGCATCGCCTCGAGCAGGGCATCATCGAATCCGGCAATCTGCATGTCACGGCTGAACATCGTCGGTGGTCCTCGAGCTAGGGGGGAAAACAATGGCGCCATAATACCGCAGCCACGGGCGCCTTTCACATGAAAGCCGATCATCACGGGCTCGATAATTTCTCACCTTGGCTTTAGTCACGCTAAAACCAGACGCCTGTTTTCGCGATGACTCTGACCTGCACCCCGACCGGCGCTGACCTGGCGACGATCACAGTTCGCCGTCGAGGCGTCGTTCCAGCAGCGCATTGATCTGCTCGATCACCTCGAGGCGCGCCTGGCGCTTGTCGTCGCAGGCGATCAGCGACCAGGGCGCGTGGGGCCGATGGGTCTGGGTGAACATGTCATCGATCGCCCCCTGATAGTCCTCCCAGCGGGCGCGGTTGCGCCAGTCCTCCTCGGTCAGCTTGTGCTGCTTGTGCGGCGTCCTGGCTCGGGCCTCGAAGCGCCTGAGCTGCTCGTCCTTGCTGATCGACAGGAAGAACTTGCCGAGCACGGTGCCGTGCTCGAGCAGGCGCTGTTCGAAGTGGCGAATCTCGCCATAGGCGCGCCGCCATTGAGCCGGAGTGGCGAAGCCTTCGACCCGCTCGACCAGCACCCGCCCGTACCAGGAACGGTCGAAGAGCGCGAAGCGCCCATCCGCCGGCAGCCGCCGCCAGAAACGCCACGCCCACGGGTGAGCACGCTCCTCGTCGCTGGGGGCGGCGATGCTGTGTACCCGATAGCGGCGCGCCTCCAGCGCCGAGGTGACCCGGTGAATGCTGCCGCCCTTACCGGCGGCATCATGACCCTCGAAGACCAGCACCACCGGTATACCGCGCCTTGCCGCCTCGCGGCTGTTGCGCGACAGCCGCGCCTGCTGCTCGACCAGCCGCCGATGATAGTCCGCCTTGTCCGGGGACGCGGTTGGGGCCTGCTCGGGGCCAGGCGCGCGTACCGAAGGCGCCTCCCCGACCGCCGGCAGCGGCTGACTGCTCGCCCAGGGCGCCTCGGGGTCCACCGATGGCCGGGACATGGCCTCGAGCAGTCGCTCGGCTACCTGATGCATCAGCTCATCCGGCTCCTTTCCCGTGAGACAGAACCAGGGCGCCCAATCGGCCTGGGTGGTCTCGCGAAGCGAGGCGCCGAGGCTCTCGATCAGCGGATGCTGGAGGTGACGCTGCCAGTCGCTGGGATCGAGCTGCCAGGCGCGGGCCGGGTCCTCGAGCATGGCCGCCAGACGCTCACCTTGAGCCTCGCGATCGATGTCCAGCCAGATCTTGACCAGTACCACGTTCTCGGCGGCGAGCTCGGCCTCGAAGTCGCGGATTCGTTCGAGGTGATCCTCGAAGGCACCCGCGCCGATGCGCCGCTCGGCCCGGGCGAAGAGCGCATCGCCATACCAGCCGTGGACGAAGATGCCGGTGGTACCGCGGGCCGGAATACGACGCCAGTAGCGCCACAGCGCCGGCCGCCTGGCCTCCTCGCTGCTGTGCTCCAGGGCATGCACCTCGGTACGACGGTTCTCGAGCCACTGATTGAGCAGGTTCAACAGGGGCTGCATGTAACTCGCCGTCTGACCACCCAGCAGTAGCACCAGGGCGCGATCCTCCCGCCTGGCCATCTCGAGTTGCGCCGCCAGCAGACGATAGCGCAGGGTGTCTTTCTTCATCCATGCTCCCTGAAAGGTGGCGTCTTCATCCTTTATCCTTTCTTTCCTTGCCGGGGCATCCCCTGTCGGGGCACGCCTCTCACGTCTCGCCCAGAAGGCCAAGGCTCGCCATCGGCGTCTGCCGGCGCAGGCTGCGCGACAGACCATGGCCGATCAGCCCCACCAGCAGGGCGCCTCCCAATGGCAGCCCCAGCCACAGCCAGAGGTGAAGGCGAGGAGCGAGATCCAGCCAGCCGGCGTAGATGCCCGCCGCGGCAAGCTCGGCGAGCAACGCGCCCATCAGGCCGCTCGCCAGGCCCAGGATGGCGAACTCGGCGCCCTGCACCCGGGAAATCAACCGATCGCCGGCACCGAACACCCGCAGCAGACCGCTCTCGTGGGCCCGCAGCGGTCGGCTCGCGATCAGCGCCGCATAGAGCACACTGATGCCGGCCAGCAGCACGAAACCGAGCACCAGCTCCACCGAGCGGGTGACCTGAGTCAGCAGTTCGCGCACCTGGCCGAGGATGGCCTCGACGTTGAGCAGTGACACCGCCGGGAAGTCCTCGACGATCCGTCCGGGCAGCGGGCTCTCGGCATCGTCCAGATGAAAGGCGGTGATGTAGGTGTGACCGAAGCGCTCGAGCACCCCCGGGGGGAAGATCACATAGAAGTTGGGCCGGAAGCTGTCCCAGTCGAGATCACGCAGGCTGGTGATGCGGCCGGTGACGGTGGCGGCGCCGATGGTGAAGCTCATGGTGTCACCCAGCGCCAGGCCGAGACGACCGGCCAGGTCGTCTTCCAGGGAGATCGGCACCGTCCCGTCGGACGCATCGGCGTCCTGGTTCGCCGCCCCGAACCACTGCCCCGCCACCAGGCGGTTGCCCTCGGGCAGGGCATCGCGCCAGGTCAGGTTGAGCTCACGGCGCAGGGCGTTGTCGCCCCGGCCGCTCTCGGGCACCGCGTCCATCGGTGGTTCGCCGTTCAGCGCGGTGATGCGACCGCGCACCATCGGGTAGAGCGCGCTGCGTTCATCGACGCTCCCGGCCAGGGTCTCGACGAAGTCGTCGCGCTCCTGGGGCTGGATATTGATGGCGAAGTAGTTGGGCGTGTCCTCGGGCAGCTGATCCTGCCAGGCGGTGAGCAGGTCGCCGCGTACCAGGGCGATCATCGCCATCGCCGCGAAGGTCACCGCGAAGGCCAGCAGCTGACCGAGGCTCGCCTGGCGACGACGGCCAAGCTGGCGGGCGCCGAGCCGCAGCGCCCGGGTCGGTGAGGCGGCATGCGTGCCCTGGGGCAGCATTGCGGCCAGGCGCAGTACCGCACTCAGCAGCAACGCGCCTACCCCACCCAGGATCACCAGCATCATCAGGCCCCCGACGAGCAGCGCCACGGACAGCCAGAGATCGCCGGAGTACAGCCACATCAGGCCGCCGAACACCAGACTCGCCATGGCCACCACCAGCCAGGCCGAGGCCGGCAGCGGGTCGAGTTCACGCCGCAGCACCTTGAGGGCGCTGACGCGTTTGAGGCGCAGGAGCGTCGGGCCGGCGAAGCCGACCAGCACGGCAAGCGCCGTAAGCACCCCGAGCGCCAGAGGCAGCGGCCCCGGCGGCGGCAGCTCCAGTGGCAGAAAGGCGGTCAGCAGCGCCAGCAGCCCCGCCTGACCGGCCAGGCCCAGCAGGGCTCCGCACGCGGAGGCGGCCAGCGCCAGCCAGCCCAGCTGCAGGGCGAACAGCCGGGTCAGCTGTTGCTGGGAGGCGCCGAAGCAGCGCAGCAACGCGGCGGTATCGAGGTGGCGATCCACATAGCGCCGGGTGGCCATGGCCACGGCCACCCCCGCCAGCAGCACCGCGGCGAGACCGGCCAGCGCCAGGTACTTCTCGGCACGCTCCAGGGCACGCCCGAGGCCCGGCCGGTCGACCCGCACATCCCGCACCTCGACGCCGTCACGCTTGAGTGCTTCGAGGCGGGCATCGAGGCTCGACACCGCCTCCGGCGGCCCGGCGGCCAGGATCTCGTACTCGACCCGCGAGCCCGGCTGCACCAGGCCGGTGGCGTCCAGGTCATCGACATGCATCATCAGCCGCGGATTGAAGCTCGAGAAGCCCCCGGACTGGTCGGCCTCGCGCTCGATGATGCCGGTCACGGTCAGGGTGGTGCGCCCCACCCGCACCTCGTCACCGAGCTCCAGGTCGATCAGCGACTCGAGCCTCGGGTCGACCCAGGCCTCGCCTGGCGCGGGACCGCGAGCCAGGGCCTCGACGCCGTTGCCGACATCGACCCGGGAGGCGCCATACAGTGGATAGGCGCTATCGACCAGCTTGAGGCTGGCCGGCTGGAACCGCTCGCCGCGGCTGATCATCGACACCAGATCGACCTGATCCGAGAGCGTCATGCCGGCCTCGCGCAGCGTCCTTTTCAGCTCGCTGGAGAAGGGCTCGCCCTGCTCGAGCACCAGATCTCCACCGAGCATCTGCCCGGCCTGACGGGTCAGGCCGCGTTCGAGACGATCGAGGAAGAAGCCGATCATGGTCGAGGCCGCCACCGCCAGCGCCAGCGCCACGAACAGCGCCCGCACGTCGGCGGCGCGCAGATCACGCTTGAGGCCACGGGCCGCGAGACCCAGCCAGTGGAGGCCATTGGGAGAGGCGCGACGGAGCCCGCGCCGGGTGTCACCGCTCGCCATCATGCGCTCACCTCCTCACGGGTCATGTCCACCAGCTGGCCGTCGGAGAGTCGCAGGCAGCGGTCGCAGCGCCGGGCCAGGGCATGGTCGTGGGTGACCAGGATCAGGGTAGTGCCGGCTTCACGGTTGAGGGCGAACAATCGCTCGATGATGCGCTCCCCGGTGGCCGGATCCAGGTTGCCGGTCGGCTCGTCGGCGAACACGAGCTCGGCCCCGGTGACGAAGGCGCGAGCCAGGGCCACCCGCTGCTGCTCGCCACCGGAGAGCTGCTTGGGCAGGTGATCGAGACGCTCGCCGAGCCCTACCCGGGTCAGCCAGTCCCGGGCCCGGGCGTCGTTATCGGCGGCGGGCGAAAGCTCCAGGGGCAGCAGCACGTTCTCGAGCGCGGTGAGGGTCGGCAGCAGCTGGAAGTTCTGGAACACGAATCCCACCCGGCCGGCCCGCAGCTGGGCGCGTCCGTCCTCGTCAAGCGCCGCGAGGGACTCGCCGAACAGGCTGAGCTCTCCGCTGCTCGGCGCATCGAGCCCGGCCAGCAATCCGAGCAGAGTGGATTTGCCGGCACCACTCTCGCCGAGGATGGCCAAGGTCTCTCCGGGGAACACCGTGAGCGAAAGATCACTCAGAATGGTCAATGAGCGATCGCCACTCCTGACCTGCTTGCCGAGTCGGCGAGCCTGTAGGATGGGCGCAAGATCATGATTCGAGGAGGTGGACGCAGTGGTGGACATAGTGACTGGATTCCCTGTTGGCCTGACTGTGTCGAGGGTCAATGCAATGAAGCGGCTGCAATGGCTGTATCGAGCGGCGAGCCTGGCGCTCGGCCTGACGATGAGTGTGAGCCTGCTCGGCCTGGCGCCATCGGTGCTGGCCGCCGGTGACGACCGCCCCACCCTGCTGATGATGGGCGACAGCCTGAGCGCCGCCTATGGTCTGGAGCGCCAGGAGGATGGCTGGGTCAGCCTGTTGGCCGAGCGACTCGAGGGCGAGGCGCGGGTCGTCAATGCCAGCATCAGCGGCGAAACCACCGCCGGAGGCGCCACGCGCCTGCCCGAACTGTTACGACAGCATGCGCCCGAGATCGTGCTATTGGAACTGGGCGCCAACGATGGCCTGCGCGGCCTGGCGCCGCGTCAGATGCGCAAAAACCTCGAGGCGATGATCGAGGCAAGCCAGGCTAGCGGCGCCCGGGTGGTGCTGCTCGGCATCGACATTCCCCCCAACTACGGCGATGCCTATCGGGACGCCTTCACCGGCATCTTCGAAGAGCTGGCCGCCCGCTTTGAGCTGCCGCTGGTGCCCTTCCTGCTCGAGGGCGTCGCCCTGGAAGATGGCCTGATGCAAGACGACGGCCTGCATCCCACCGCCCAGGCGCAGCCCGCGATCCTCGAGAATGTCTGGCCGACCCTGGCGCCGCTGCTCGAGACCATGACGGCCGAATCGGCCGATGGCATAGGCCAGACGCCAGGCGATCGGGTCGGGGCGGCTGCCCCCGCCATGCTGGCTCCCTCGACTTCCGCTCAGGGCTGAGGCGCCGGCACCGCGGCCTTCTGCCATTGCTGAAGGCCGAGCCCTCCGAGGATCAGCACCAGGCCGACCAGGGTCGAGTCAAGGATCGGCTCGCCGATCACCAGGTGCAGCAGCAGCAGGGAGATCGGCGGCGACAGGAAGATCAGGTTGGCGATTCGGGCCGTGCGGGAGATGCCGCGCACCGCCAGCTGCCAGAGCACGAAGGCGATGCCCATCTCGAAGAGCCCCACATAGACCCCGGCACTCACGCCCTTCCAGCCATACCACTCGAACCCCGGCCCGAGGGCGATCAGTCCGGTGAGCACCGGCAGGCCCACGCTAAAGTTCTGCCACTGGGCGATCAGCGGGGCTCGATCGTCGCGAGCATTGAGCAGCCAGTAGAGTGCCCAGAGCAGGGTCGAGGCCAGTGCCAGCCCCACCCCCAGGGGATCGGCGAAGGCCACATCGAGCACCGCCCCCCGAGTAGCGATGGTCCAGACGCCCGCATAGGCGACCAGGCCGGCCAGGATATCGATGCGGGTCAATCGCTGGCCGAGGATCGGCACGGCGAGGAAGGCCATGGCCAGCGCCCAGGTATAATTCAGCGCCATCGCCTCCTGCCCCGGCAGGCGGTCGTAGGCGGCGAACAGCACCAGGTAGTAGGCCACCGGGTTCATCAGCCCGGCCCACAGGCCGGTGCGCCAGCCCTGGCTCAGCGCCTGGCGCAGCTGGCCCTTGCGCCACACCAGCACGCCCATCAGCGCCCAGGAGACCAGGGCGGCGATCCATATCAGCTCCAAGGGCGACATCTCGCCGAGAGCGACCTTGAAGGCGGTGGCCACCGTGGACCAGAGGCCAACGGCCCCCAGGCCGCACAGCATGGCATGACGTTCCCGTGTCATGTTCTCTCCCTTTTATGATGAGATGCCCCGAGCGGGGCAAGACGCCCGGGGTGAGCCCTGCGCTCTAGAGGCCACCCCCCGCGTCACGTTCCAGATGATCGCTGCGCCGCAGGCCTCCTCGGCCAGTCGCCAGCGACAACGCCTCAGCGATCCAGATGCCCCAGGTCTCGCTCGGGATCGAGGCGGTCACGCACCCGCTGCTTGAGCAGCTTGATGTCCGGGAAACCGCCATCGCGCTTGCGCTCCCAGAGGCACTCGCCGTCGACGGTGATCTCGAAGTGCCCGCCATGACTGGGCATCAGTGCCACCTCCTCAAGCTCCTCGCCGAAGGTCGACAGCAGCTCCTGGGCATACCAGCCGGCGCGCAGCAACCAGTGGCACTGAGTACAGAAGTGGATTCGCACGCTTGCCATGAGACTCTCTCGCGGTTGGACATTTGCCCGGCATCATAACTGAGGCATGATGGCCACAGGAATGCGCGACAAGGAACCGAGTCATGCCAGCCCCCGACATTTCACAGCGCCGCCTCTTCGAGGCGCTGACCGGCGACGACGACAGCCGGATGTGCAAGGACATCTCGGATGATGCCTGTCAGGAGCAGCCCCGCAACTTCTTGCTGCACCTGGCCGCTGCGCTTGGCAACAAGCTGGCCGACGAGCTATCCAGCGCGCGGCTGGTACTGCCCTGGCTGCTGGGGGCGATCGGCGCCCCGCTGTGGATGGTGGGCCTGCTGGTGCCGATTCGCGAGGCCGGCGCCCTGCTGCCCCAGGTCTTCGTGGCCGGCTTCATCCGCCAGAAGGCGCAGCGCAAGTGGACCTGGGTGTCCGGCGCCCTGATCCAGGCCCTGGCCGCCCTGCTGCTCGCCGCCCTGGCACTTCTTGGCGAGGGCGGCATGGGCGGCAGCCTGGTGCTGGTGGTTCTGGTCGCGCTGTCGCTGGCTCGCGGCCTGTCGTCGATCGCCACCAAGGACGTGCTGGGCAAGACCATCGCCAAGCAGCGCCGCGGCACCCTGATGGGCTGGAGCGGCAGCGTGGCCGGCGGTGTGACCCTGGCCGCCGGTGCCGTGCTGATGCTCTTCGATGACCGCCCCGGCGAGCTGGCTTTGGCGGTGCTACTGGGCGTGGCGGCGCTGGGGTGGGGACTCAACGCCCTCTGTGCGGCCCGCATCCAGGAAACCCCGGGCGCTGTCGAGGGCGGCGAGAATGCCTGGGACAGCGTGCGTCAGGGCCTGCACCTGCTGCGCGAAGACCCGGCCTTCCTGCGCTTCAACCTGGCGCGTGCCCTGCTGCTCTCCAGTGCCCTGGCCCTGCCCTACATCGCCCTGCTCGCCCAGCAGCGCAGCGACGCGGCCCTCGGCGACCTGGGCCTTCTGATCGTCGTCTCGGGACTCGCCGGCATGCTGGCAAGCCCCCTGTGGGGCAAGCGGGCCGATGCCTCGAGCCGGCGAGTGATGCGCGATGCCGGCCTCGCCGCGGCGGCCTGCTGCGCCCTGGCGGCGCTCGCCGGCGGGCTTCCCTCGGCCTGGACCGCCACGCCCTGGCCCTATGCGCTGCTCTACGGGCTCTTGGTGATCGCCCATGCGGGCGTACGACTGGGACGCAAGACCTATGTGGTGGATCTCGCCGGCAGCGACCGGCGCGCCCTCTATGTGGCGCTGTCCAATACGCTGACCGGCGTGCTGATGCTACTGGTCGGCGGTCTGGTCGGCGCCCTCGCCCAGTGGTTCGGCAGCGCCATCCTGCTCGGGGTGCTCGCGGCCTGCGCGCTGGCCGCCGCGCTCACTGCCCAGGGGCTGCCCGAGGTCGAGGAGTGAATGCAACACATTGAAATCTGGCGACCGCCTAGCCATGATAGAGCGATATACACGGTGGGCAGGATGTCTGCCTACGCCCCCTAGGGTCGCGACAGGAACGCCTCGCATGAAAAGACCGCCCATGATCAGCCCCGAGCTTCTGGAACGCATCATCGACGCCTCGGAAGACGGGATCGTCGTTGCCGAACGTGAGGGCGACGAGCACATCCTGATCTACGTCAACCAGGGCTTCGAACGGCTGACCGGCTACAGCACCGACGAGATCCTCTACCGGGACTGCCGCTTCCTGCAGAACGATGATCACGATCAGCCCGGGCTCGCCCGCATTCGCCAGGCCCTGCTCGAAGGCCGCCCCTGCCGCGAGATCCTGCGCAACTACAAGAAGGACGGCACCCTCTTCTTTAACGAGCTGTCGATCACGCCGATGTACGACGAGCAGGAGGATATTACCTACTACCTCGGCGTGCAGAAGGACGTCACCGAGCGCGTCGAGGCGATTGCCGAACTCGAGCGCATCAAGGCCGCCCCTCAAGGCTGAGCATTTTTCCCTCCTCCCCTCTTGCCCTCCCCCATGACTGGCGTTATATAGCGAGCAACGCCCCCGCGTTATGCGATGCTCGCCCCCGGCGAGCATCCGTTGCCATCTGCCATTGGGGTCATGGGAGGACATCGCATGAGCCAAGAACACCAAGTACACGGCACGTCCGACGATGCCGCCGATGATGTGACGTATGATGGGGATGTGGACGCGTTCATGGACGCCGTGAACGACAGTCACTACACCCCTAGCCGCTCTTCTCGTGCAGAGACCCTGCAGGCCCGGCGTCGACTCGAGCAGCGGCTGGAAGAGCGCCGCCTCAGACAGGTCATCGACGACGACTGGCATCTCGACGTCGAGGAGGAAGAGGAAGAGTAAGACCCGATAAGGAACGCGGGCCTCGCCGCCCGCGTTGCCTTCGGCATTGACCTTTCCCTGGGCTGCCGTGGCTGCCTTGACGATCACCGTCCGGCGCTGGCCTTTCGCGGGTGCGGCCACTATCATCGTGCCGAAACCCTCAACCCAATGGATTTCCATGGCGCAATACGTCTACACCATGAACCGGGTGGGCAAGATCGTCCCTCCCAAGCGTCAGATCCTCAAGGATATTTCGCTTTCCTTCTTTCCGGGCGCCAAGATCGGCGTGCTCGGCCTGAACGGCGCCGGCAAGTCCACGCTGCTGCGCATCATGGCCGGCGTCGATACCGAGTTCGAAGGCGAAGCGCGCCCCATGCCGGGCATCAACGTCGGCTACCTGCCCCAGGAGCCGGAGCTCGACGACGACAAGAGCGTGCGTGAAACCGTCGAGGAAGCGCTGTCCGGCATCAAGGACGCGCAGGAGCAGCTCGAGGCCGTCTATGTCGCCTACGCCGAGCCCGACGCCGACTTCGACGCCCTGGCAACCGAGCAGGCCCGTCTCGAGAACATCATCGAGGCCGCCGACGCCCACAACCTCGAGCGCAAGCTGGAAGTGGCCGCCGAAGCGCTGCGCCTGCCGGCCTGGGAGGCACGCGTCGGTCACCTCTCCGGTGGCGAGCGCCGCCGCGTCGCGCTGTGCCGCCTGCTGCTGTCGAGCCCGGACATGCTGCTGCTCGACGAGCCCACCAACCACCTGGACGCCGAGTCCGTGGCCTGGCTCGAGCGCTTCCTGCACGACTACAACGGCACCGTAGTGGCGATCACTCACGACCGCTATTTCCTCGATAACGTGGCCGGCTGGATCCTCGAGCTCGACCGCGGCCAGGGTATCCCCTTTGAAGGCAACTACTCCGGCTGGCTGGAGGCCAAGGAGCAGCGTCTCGAGCGGGAAGCCAAGCAGGAAGCCTCGAAGAACAAGGCCATCAAGCAGGAACTCGAGTGGGTGCGCAGCAATGCCAAGGGCCGTCAGGCCAAGAGCAAGGCGCGCCTCAACCGCTTCGAGGAGATGCAGTCCGGCGACTTCCAGAAGCGTAACGAGACCAACGAGATCTACATTCCGCCCGGTCCGCGTCTGGGCGACAAGGTCATCGAGTTCCATGACGTGGCCAAGGCCTTCGACGGCCGCCTGCTCTACGAGGACCTGTCCTTCAGCGTGCCCAAGGGCGCGATCGTCGGCATCGTCGGCGGCAACGGCGCCGGCAAGTCGACGCTGTTCAAGCTGATCACCGGCAAGGAACAGGCCGACGCGGGCGAGGTCGTGCTCGGCGATACCGTCGAGGTCGCCTACGTGGAACAGCTGCGTGATGCCCTCGACGACAAGCAGACGGTGTGGGAAGCGGTGTCCGACGGTCAGGACATGCTCAACATCAACGGCTACGAGGTGTCCTCGCGGGCCTACGTGGGTCGCTTCAACTTCAAGGGCAACGACCAGCAGAAGCGTCTCTCGGAGCTCTCCGGCGGTGAACGTGGCCGTCTGCAGCTGGCGCAGACCCTGAAGCAGGGTGCCAACGTGCTGCTGCTCGATGAGCCGTCCAACGACCTGGACATCGAGACCCTGCGCGCCCTGGAAGATGCCCTGCTGGCCTTCCCCGGCTGCGCCATGGTGATCTCTCACGATCGCTGGTTCCTCGACCGTATCGCCACCCACATCCTCGCCTATGAGGGCGATTCCAAGGTGGTGTTCTTCGAAGGCAACTACACCGAGTACGAGGCCGATCACAAGAAGCGTGTCGGCAACGACACCCCGCATCGCATGAAGTACAAGCGCATCGACGCCTGAGGCGGATGCCATATTCGCGGTGACCCGACGGGCGGTGGCGACACCGCCCGTTTCTTATGGCCGCTATAGCGTTTCCCTGCTCACCCACGTTTCCCTGAACCTCTCTCTGCACTTCTCCCTGAACGCCTCCCTGCCCTCTCCGTCATCTCTCCCGCACCGCTCTTCGTATCGCCCGCCTTGCAAGACGCGCCCACACGAGTGATAAAGCCAGCATGATCATCACAGGATGTGCCCATGAAACGCCCCCTTCGTTGGCTACTACACCATGTCCTGCGCTTTCGCCAGAGCATTGCCTTCCTCCCGAGCCTGCTGGCGCTGCTCTACCTGATGCTTGGGCTATTGGCGGTGCTGCCGCTGGGTGAACGGGTGCCGCTGACGGAGTTCCTGGCGGGTGTCCGTTTCACCGAGGCACAGACGCCGCGGACCCTGCTGTCGACGCTGATCGCCGGAATGATCTCGCTTGCCGTGTTCAGCTTCTCGATCGTGATGTCGGTACTGACCCAGGCCGGCGGCAACTTTTCTCACAAGCTGGTCTTCGGCCTGATCAGCGAACGTCACCATCAGTGGGTACTGGGCCACTACCTGGGCACCATCCTTTACATCCTGATGCTGCTGATGGTCCCGGTGAGCGGCGAGGTGCCGAGCATCTGGCGCTCGCTGAGCACCTACCTGGGCGTGGCCATGGTCATTCACTGCCTGGCGCTGTTCGTCTACTTCATTCATAACGCCTCCCAGTCGGTGCAGATCAATGCCGTGAACCGTGGCCTGCATCAGGCGACCTGCAAGTCGCTTGCGAGGCTCGAGACGCGACAACAACGACCGGGCTGGTGCCGTCGGCCTCCCCCCTCATTTGCCGCACATTGGCCACGGATCCGGGCGCGTCGCAGCGGCTATATCCAGAACGCCGACATCGAGGCACTGGGGCGATTGGCCATCGAGGCCGATGTGATCATTCACCTGAACTTCACCTTCGGCGACTACACGGTGGAAGGCTTCCCGTTGTTCATCATCGAGGCCTCAGAGGCGCCGACCGAGAGCGTCTGTGCCGAGGCGCTGGGGCTGCTGGTCTATGTGGAGGGGGAAGTCGCGGAGGATCTCTATCTCAACGGCATGACGCAGCTGATGGAGGTCGCCGTCAAGGCGCTGTCGCCGGGCATCAACGACCCGGGCACCGCACGCCTGTGTCTGCACCAGTTGACCGAGTTGCTGTGCCGACGCCTCCAGTTTCACCCCTGCAACACCTTCGCCGACGGCGAGGGGCAAGGGCGCGTAACCTGGCAGACCGAACCCTTCGACAGCCTACTGTACCGGCTGGTCAATCCCATCCTGCACTACGGCAAGGAGGATGTAAGCATCGGGCTCGCGCTGCTCAAGGCGCTGAAGACCCTGTCGCTGTTCGCCGAGCCTAAGGATCTCGCCTCGATCCAGCGCCACGCCGAGCGGGTCATCGAGACCCTCGCCCGGCGAGACACGCATCCGCTGGATCGAGAGTTCATCGGCGCGCGGCTGGCCGGCGGCTCGCATCGCCTGACGCTGCCCGCCGAGCTGCCCTCTTCTCTTTCCTCAACCCCGCCGTCGGCGGGTCGCCAGGCGGGCCCGTCTCACGGAGACGGCAACGCTCAGTAGAAGCCCGGCTCGCCCTTGGGGCGGGTCTTGAATCGGCGATGCAGCCACAGGTACTGCTCGGGATGGCGACGGATCGCCTCCTCGATGACCGCATTGATACGGGTGGCATCCGCGACCTCGTCGCCGCTGGGAAAGGCCTCGAGCGCCGGCAGGTACTCGAGGGTATAGGTGCGATCGTCCGGGTTGCGATGGAAGATCAGTGGCATGACGGGGGCGCCGGTCAGGCGGGCGATCTTGGCGGTCAGCTTGACGGTCGCCGCATTGATGCCGAAGAAGGGGGCGAAGACGCTGGCATCACGACCGAAGTCCTGATCCGGGGAGTACCAGACGTTATGCCCGGCCTTGAGCTGCCGCACCACGCCACGCAGGTCGTAGCGGTCGATGGTGGTGCCGAAGCTGCGCGCCCGGGCCCGCCCCATGAAACGGTCGAACAGCGGATTGTCATGGGGCCGATAGACGGCATCGGCGGGGAAGAACAGCGAATGCAGCGCGCCGCCCAGGTCGAGGGTCGAGAAGTGCACGCCAATGATCAGCACGCCCTTGCCCTCGGCCTGGGCACGCGCCATGTGCTCCCGGCCCTTGAAGGTCACGCGATGGCGAAGGTGCTCCGGGTCCCGGCACCAGCCGGTGGCGGTCTCGACCAGCCCGAGCCCGTTGGCGATGAAGGCGTCGCGCACCAGGCGCGCCTGCGCCCTTTCATCCAGCTCGGGGAAGCACAGCCGGATGTTGGTCTCGGTGATGTGCCGGCGGCGCTTGGCGAAGCGCCAGGCCAAGAGGCCAATCAGGCGACCGATGCCGAGCTTGAGGCGCCAGGGCAGCCAGGCGATCAGGCGCATCAGGCCGATCGCCAGCCAGGTCGGCCAGTAGCGGGGATGGGCGAAGGAGGTCTTGGCGTCGTCCTGTGACATGCGTTTCTCTAGTTCAGGGTCGGATCAGCCGCCATGATACCGCCTCGGCGCCCGCGGCAGCACCCCGGTCAACAGGGTATAGCTGATGGTGTCGCAGTAACGGGCCACCTCGTCCACCGACAGCACCTCGCCATTGGCGGCCTGGCCCCACAGCACCACCTCGCTGCCGATATCGGCAGACGGCAGGTCGGTGATGTCCACCGTCAGCATATCCATCGAGACCTTGCCGGCCAGCCCCGCCCGCTGACCATCCACCAGCAGCGGCGTGCCATCCACTGCATGACGGTCGTAACCATCGCCATAGCCGCAGGCCACGACACCGATGCGACTCGGTCGCGGCGCCCTGAAGCGACCGCCGTAGCCCACCGGCTCGCCCGCGGCGATCTCGCGCACGGCGATGATCTCGGAGCGCAGCGTCATCACCGGTGCCAGGGTGCGGCTCGCGTCATTGGCGCCTTCCAGGGGATCGCTGCCATAGAGCATCACCCCGGGGCGGTTCCAAGCCCCATGCGCCTCGGGCCAGGCCAGGGTGGCCGGCGAGTTGGCGAGGCAGGTCGGCGCCTCGAGGGTCTCGGCCAGCTGCTGGACCACGTCAAGCTGACGACGAAAGTAGTCGGCGTCCAGGGCATCGGCAGTGGCGAAGTGGCTCATCAAGTGCAGGTCGGTGACGCGCTCGGGGGCCGCCTGGAGGCGCGCCCAGACGGCGGCAACCTGCGCCGGCGCAAAGCCCAGGCGGTGCATGCCGGAATCGACCTTAAGCCAGGCGGTAATCGGCTGGCGGGGCGAGAAGGCCAGCAGCGCCTCGACCTGCCACTCGCTGTGCACCGCGACCCACAGGCCCAGTGCCTCCACTCGCTCCAGCTCGGCGGCCTCGAAGACCCCCTCCAGCAGCACGATCGGCACCTCAATGCCCGCCGCCCGCAGCGCCTCTGCTTCCTCGAGACAGGCCACCGCGAAGGCCGGCGCCAGATCGGCCAGCGCCTTGGCACAGGCCACGGCGCCATGCCCGTAAGCATCGGCCTTGAGCACAGCCACGGATTGGCTGTGGGGGGCCAGGTCCCGTGCCAGGCGGTAGTTGTGACGCAGGGCGTTGAGGTCGATGTCGGCGATCAGGGGGCGAGCCATGGGGGTCTCCGGCCGGGTAAGAAGACAAAATCAAGCGTAAGATTATTTATCATCTGAACGGCTTTTTCATGCATAAAAACACTGAATTAATAAAAATCAATAGAGATAAAAACCATAAAATTACATTAATTCAGATATTACAACCATGAAAAGCATCATGACCCGAAAGCGGGCCGCTACCTGCGAGGGGCGCGAGGCTGAGGGCAAGGAAAGGCGCAAGGCGAGGCGTCAAAGGGAAGGGACTGGCGAATACGAGAACGCCGCGATGCAGACATCGCGGCGTCAGGTAGGGCTTTCTCGAAGCAAGACTTTCTCGAAGAAAGGCTTACTCGAAGATGGCGTCCAGGGACAGGCCCTGCTTCTCGAGGACGCGCCGCAACTTCTTTAGCGCTTCCACCTGAATCTGGCGGACTCGCTCTCGAGTCAACCCGATCTCCTCGCCGACCTCCTCGAGGGTAGCCGCCTCATGACCCCGCAGGCCAAAGCGCCTGACCACCACCTCCATCTGCTTGTCGGTGAGTTCGGCCAGCCAGTCGTCGACATGCTGCTTGACGTCGCCATCGACCAGCGAGGACTCCGGCCCATGGTCGTTGTCATCGGCCAGGGTCTCGATCAGTGGCTTGTCGCTTTCGCCGCCCATCGGGTAATCCACCGAGGAAACCCGCTCGTTGAGTCCCATCATCTTCTTGACCGTGGCCACCGGCTTGTCCAGGAAGTCGGCGATTTCCTCGGCGGTGGCCTCATGGTCGAGCTTCTGGGTCAGCTCGCGGGCCGCGCGCAGATAGATGTTCAGTTCCTTGACCACATGAATCGGTAGACGAATGGTGCGAGTCTGGTTCATCAGCGCCCGCTCGATGGTCTGACGGATCCACCAGGTGGCGTAGGTGGAGAAACGGAACCCGCGCTCGGGGTCGAACTTCTCCACGGCGCGAATCAGCCCGAGATTGCCCTCCTCGATCAGATCGAGCAGCGACAGGCCGCGGTTCAGATATCGCCTGGCGATCTTGACCACCAGGCGCAGGTTGGACTCGATCATCCGCGAACGCCCGGCGGGATCGCCCGCCTGAGCGAGGCGCCCGAAGTGCACTTCTTCCTCCGGGCTCAGCAGCGGCGAGAAACCGATCTCGTTGAGGTAGATCTGTGTGGCATCGAGGCTGTGATGATAGGTGTTCTCCTCCCGGCTGAGCGCCTTCTCGAAGGCCCGCTCATCCTTCTCGTGCACCTCTTCGACCTCATCGTCCGCCGTCTCGGCGTCGTCTATCTCGACATCCTGAATGTCCCGTTCAAGCATGCTCATCTCGCTACCCCACTCTCTGCTTAGCCTTGGCCAGGTCACCCTAGCGCTTATACTGCGATAGCGAAGACCAGGCCATTAGGCTTCTGTCGTATACATTTGCTTACGTCAGAAGCCGGAGGGGTCAACGCTTGGGCAGAAACGTCAGGGGATCCTGGGGTTGCCCTTCCTTGCGCACCTCGAAGTGCAGTTTGACGGCCTCGGCATCGGTGTCGCCCATGGTGGCAATCACCTCACCGGCCTCGACCACATCGTTTTCCTTGACCTGCAGGCTGTCGTTATGGGCATAGGCACTCAGGAACTGGTTGTTGTGCTTGAGCAGGATCAGGTTACCGTATCCTCGTACACCATCTCCCGCATAGACCACGATTCCCGGGCCAGCCGCCTTGACAGATTGACCCTTTTGACCTCCGATATCAATGCCCGCGGTGATGCTCGAACCCTCGCCGAAGCCGTTGATCACCTCGCCTTCGGCGGGCCATTGCCAGGGCACCTCGTCGACCGGCTGGTAGGTGCGCCGCTCGGCTGGCGCCGAGGCGCTATCCCCCGCCACCGCCGCCCCGGCATCGGCCGCCGGTGCGGCGGACGCATCACCCGAGCCTGACGCCGTCTCCCGAGACGCGGTCTCGCCCTCTTGTGAGGCCTCCGCCTGCTGCTGCCTGGCCTCGGCCTGTTCGAGGGCCTCCCGCTCGGCACGATCGGTGGCGCTAAGCTGGCCATCGGCACCAGGACTATCGTAGTTGTAGACCGGCCCCGGGCCCTGACTGTCATTGCCAGCGGCCAGCGCGGCGGCGCCCTGTCCCTCGGCGCCCTGTTCCTCGGCAGACGGGGAAAGCGGTGCGGAGGTCAGGCGACGGTTGCGCTCGATGGCCTCCGTATCGGGAGTCAGCCAGTCCGGGCTCTCCCCGCTGCTCGTGTTCTCGGCGCCGGCCACGCTCGCCTGAGCAGAAGACGCACCCGCGCCGCCCCCCTCAGCCGCCCCCTGGCGGCTGCCTACCAGGCGCAGCTGCTGGCCCGGCTGGATGCGATAGGGCGGCGTGATGCCATTTAGCTGCGCCAGATCACGAAAATCCATCTCGTAACGCCAGGCGATGCCGTAGAGCGTATCGCCTCGTTCGACGGTGTAGGTGCCGGTGGTGGCGCGTTCCCGGGTCAGCGAGAGATCCTGAACCTGGATGCCGCTCGCCCCTTCCGGGGGCTGAGCCGCACAGGCGGCCAGGGACAACGTCACGGCAGAGGCCAACAGAGCCTTGCGCATCACAAACTTCCTCCTTGTCGGTGGCTATCGGCCGGCGAGGCTTAACGCCCCGCCGCCAGCACCAGCATCAGGCCGACCAGCATCAGGGCCAGGGCCGGCAGCAGGGCCGACGGGTCGCCGGTCAACTGAGCATAATCATGGGGGAGCAGATACCGATACTCCAGCGGGATCATCTGCTCATCGGGTCCCAGCCGGTAGCTGACCAGCTCGCGCCAGGGCCACAGCAATGGTAGAGAGCCGAGAATGAAGCCGATCAGCAGCTGCAGGGTGCCGGTATGGAAACGCGCCAGCAGCCAGGATAGCAGCCGCGAGAAGGTCATCAGCCCGACCAGGCAGCCGAGGCCAAACTGCGACATCAACACCAGATCGAAGGCCTTTATGCCCTCCATCACGCTGCCGTAGAGCCCCATGGTCAGCAACAGGAAGCTGCCCGAGATACCCGGCAGCAGCATGGCACTGATGGCAATCGCCCCGGCCACGCCGAGCATCAACCCCTCGCTACCCAGACCACTGACCAGCGGCATCAGCGCCGGCAGGCCATCTGCCAGCAGCAGGCCACCGGCCAGCGGCAACACATGCCAGAGGCGCCAGTCCCCCAGCCGACGGCTGACCAGCCAGGCCGAGGCGGCGACCAGGCCGAAGAAGAAGGCATCGAGCAGCACCCGCTGACTCTCGAGCAAGTAGGTGACCAGATGCGCCACGCTCACCAGGCTGACGCCGACCCCCAGAACCAGCGGGATCACGAAGGCGAGGTTGAGGTGCACCGCCAGGCCCTTGAGGCCGCCGCGTCGCCAGGCGCCCCAGGCGCTGGGGCCGAAGCGCTTGATGGAATTGATCAGTTCCTCGTAGATGCCGGTGATGAAGGCGATGGTGCCACCGGAGACGCCGGGCACCGCATCCGCGGCGCCCATGCCGGCCCCCTTGAGAAACACTGAATATGACCGCTTCAACGGATGACTCCCTGTAGGAGCGGCACGAAGCGCACGGGCTCCAGCCGCTGATAATCGAAATGCCGTCCCTGTCGGCGCACCCGCGTCAGCCACTGCTGGCCGACATCATCTTCGAGGGGAGTGATCAGTACGCCCCCATCCGCCAGCTGGTCGAGCAGCGCCGCCGGCAGTTCACTGGCACAGGCCGTGAGCAGAATCACGTCGAAGGGCGCAGCCTCGCGCCAGCCGTGACCGCCATCCGCCAGGTGCAGGGTGACGTTCTCTGCCGCCAGACGACGCAGCCGCCGGGCAGCGCGGGCCTGAAGCGCGGCGATCCGCTCGAGGGAAAAGACCCGCGGCACCAGCCGCGACAGGATCAGGGTCTGGTAACCGGAACCGGTGCCGATCTCGAGTACCCGCTCGGGCGCCTCGGCCAGGACCAGTTCGGTCATTCGCGCCACCATCCAGGGTTGAGACAGCGTCTGGCCATGGCCGATCGGCAGGGCACTATCCTCGTAGGCGCGGTGCGAGAGCGCCTCGTCGAGAAACAGGTGGCGGGGTTCCCGGCGCAGGGTCTCGAGGACCCGCGCATCGTTGATGCCGGCGTCCGTCAGGCGTCCGACCAGACGGTCCCGGGTACGCTGGGAGGTCATGCCGACACCGATCAGCGCCGGGTCCTTCATCTCATGCAAAGGCATCCAGCCACCCTCGTACGTCGTCCAGGGCGTCATGGCGGGTCAGGTCGATCTGCAGCGGCGTGATCGACACGAACCCGGCTTCCACGGCGGCGAAGTCGGTGTCCGGGCCATCATCGGCGTTCTCGCCCACGGCGGCGATCCAGTAGCGTTCGCGACCGCGCGGGTCGCGCACCTTCATCGGGCTGGCGGCCGGCCCACGATAGCCAAGCCTCGTGACTCGGAAGCCGCGAATCTCGTCCCAGGGCAGATCGGGCACGTTGACATTGAGCAGGCTGCGCGGCGGCAGCGACAGGGACGCGGCGGCGCCGACGAGGCTCGCCGCCACCCGGCCGGCGGTCTCGAAGTGATGCTTGCCCACCAGCGACATGGCAATCGCGGACATGCCCAGATTGCGCCCTTCCATGGCCGCCGCCACGGTGCCGGAATAGAGCACGTCATCGCCCAGGTTGGCGCCATGATTGATGCCCGAGATGACCAGATCCGGGCGCTCCTCCCAGACCCCGTTCACCCCCAGATAGACGCAGTCCGCCGGCGTGCCGTCGACGCTGTAGAAGCCGTTATCCAGCGCCGAGAGCATCAACGGCCGGCTCAGGGTCAGGGAGTTGCTGGCCCCACTCTTGTCACGGTCGGGCGCCACCACCCGCAGGCGGGCATGATCGCTCAGGGCATCATGCAGGGCCCTCAGGCCTGGGGCATGTACGCCATCATCATTGGACAGCAGCAAACGGTGCATCCGATCTCCTTGCCTTTCCATCGTCCGAACGGCGAACGCCGACGAGAGGACAGCCTTCCGGGCCGCTGCCCTCCTCCTGTTCCGCCCTAGAGGGTCGGGTTTGTCATCAACTCGCGCAACACCGCGGTGGCGAACGCCCCCCGCGGCAAGCCGAAGGCCAGGTGAAGCGCTCCCGCCTCGCGCCTCAGGCGTGGTGCGTCGAGACACAGACGCAGCGGGCGGCGCGCCATGCGCACCTCGGCCGCCTCGAGTCCGGCGGCGAGCTCGGGCTCGGTGGCGATCACCGTCCGCTCCCGCTCGGCCGCCTGGCCCTGACTGGCCAGGCGGCCGCTGCCCCAGAGCACACCGCTGGGATGCACATCCAGGCGCGCCGCACGCTCCCGCAGGACATCATCCATGTCGTCGGCCAGGAACTGGCTGGCGCTGCCCTCGAGCATGACCAGCTCACCCGGCAAGGGGGTGGCCCAGCTGCCGTCGGCGATGCGCGCGGCCAGAAGCTGATTAAACAGATAGCTACGCGCCGCCGACAGCAACATGCCCTGGCGGTCGTCCCGCTTGCGCCAGCCCCTGACCAGCAGGGCACGCGCCCGAGCCAGGTTGCGCCCCTCGGGGCCGAAGCGCTGCGGGCCGAAGTAGTTGGGCACGCCCTGCTCGACGAGACGCCGCCAGCGAGCCTCGAGGGACGGGTCCTCGACGACGTCACCGGTCAGGCGCAGCAGGAAGCGATTGCCGCGATGCACGCCCCGCTTGAGCTTGCGTGGGTGACGCGCCTGATCGAGCAGGCACACGACACGCGCTTCATCCGTGCCGAGCCGGGCCTCGAGGGCGGCCTGGAGGTTCTCCGGCGCCTCGCGGCCGGGCAGATGCACCGAGAGCCACTGGCGGGTCACCGCTTGGCGATCCTTCATGCCCGCATAGCCGATGTCGCGCTCGCGCACACCGCACGCTTGAGCCAGCATCCGGGCAAGCTCGTGAGTCGTCAGCGTCCGCTTCTCGACCCACAGCCAGAGGTGCTCGCCCTCGCCTTCGGGGCTGAAGCCCAGACACTCCTCGACTACGAAGTCCTCGGGCACGGCCCGGTAGTCACCGGCCGGCAGCGACTCATCGTGGCTGCGCGGCCATGCCGGGGGCCAGCGTGTCGCCTCAGTCGTCATGCCGGGCTCCAGCCTGAGGGCACGCCTCGAGCAGCACCACCGCCTCGGCGGCGATGCCCTCGCCGCGGCCGGTGAAGCCAAGCTTTTCGGTGGTGGTAGCCTTGACGTTGACGGCGCCGGGCGCCACCGCGAGATCGGAGGCCAGGTGGTCGATCATGCCCGGCAGATGAGGGGCCATCTTCGGCGCCTGGGCGATGACGGTGACATCCAGGTTGCCGACCCGAAAGCCCGCGCCCTGCACCAGGCTCATCACGTGGCGCAGCAGATTACGGCTGTCGGCTCCGGCCCAGGCGGCGTCGGTGTCGGGGAAGTGGCGGCCGATGTCGCCCAGGGCACAGGCCCCGAGCAGGGCATCGCAGACGGCATGCAGCAGCACGTCGCCGTCGGAGTGGGCGACGAAGCCCCGAGCGAAGGGGATGCGCACCCCGCCGAGCATCAGGTGGTCGCCCTCGCCGAAGCGATGGACGTCGAAGCCATGGCCGATTCGCAGCGTCATCGGGTGCTATTCCTTGCCAGCTTGAGAAGACGCGGCCTGAGCGGCCAGCACATGGGCCGCCAGCGCCAGGTCTTCGGGATGAGTGATCTTGAGGTTGTCGCGGCGCCCCGCCACCAGGCGCGGCGCGAGCCCGAGCGCCTCGACGGCGGAGGCCTCGTCGGTGACGGTCACGCCCCGGGCCTTGGCCGCCTTGAGGGCCTCGCGCAGGAGGCCGACACGGAACCCCTGAGGGGTCTGTGCGTGCCATAGGCCGCTGCGCGGTTCGGTGGCGGCGACCCGGTCGGCACCATCGGCGCGCTTCATGGTGTCGGCCACCGGCGTCGCCAGCAAGGCGCCCACCGGGTCCGTGTCGAGAGCCGCGCGCAGCCGTGCCAGGTCGTCAAGGGCGACACAGGGACGCGCCACGTCGTGTACCAGTACCAGGTCGTCGTCGCCGGCCTCATCGCCGAGCGCCGCCAAGGCGCGGATCACGGTATCGACCCGCTCCGCGCCGCCGGGACTGCGCCGCCAGTCGGCGAAGGGCACCCAGGCCGGGTCGAACCAGCGATCACCCTCGTCCAGGCACAGGCAGAGGCCGGCCTCGGGAAAGGCCTGATGCAGGCGCGACAGGGTATGCTCGAGCACCGGTCGGCCGCCGAGCTCCAGGTACTGCTTGGGACGGTCGGCCCCCATGCGGCGCCCCTGGCCGGCCGCCGGCACGATCAGCCACAGTCGGCTCATGAGCCCTCCCCCGCGACATCGACGTCCGGCACCCAGTAGAACTGCTCGTCGCGACGCACCATGCCGATGTCGCTACGCGCCCGTTCCTCGATGGCATCCAGGCCGTTCTTCAGATCCACCACCTCGGCGGCGAGCCGCTCGTTGCGCGCGCGCATGGGCTGATTCTCGGCTTCCACGGCATCGGCACGGGCGCGAATCTGCGTATATTCCCTGAGACCGCCCTCGCCGAACCAAAGCCGATACTGCAGCAGCGCGATCAGGGCGAGCAGCACGATGGCCAACCACTTGAGCATGAAGGGTCCTGTCAGGCGAATTCGATGGCCGCATTATGCCATCATCTCGCGACCAGCGGCGAGCGGTGGCGGCGGCCCGAAAGGCTCAGCGCTTGAACGGCAGGGAGGCTTCGGCCCGACGGCAGTAGGCATCGACCTGGCCCCCCTCCTCACGACAGAAGCGGGTCACGGCGTCATGCAGGCGCGGGTCGGCGATATGGTGCAGCGAGCGCAGCCGCCGAGGCGCGAAGCCCCGGCTGAGCTTGTGCTCGCCCTGGGTGCCGGGATCGAAACGCCTAAGGCCTCTCTCCAGGCAATGCTCGATGCCCTGGTAATAGCAGGCCTCGAAGTGCAGGCAGTCGGCCATCACCTCGCTGCCCCAGTAGCGCCCATAGAGGGTATGACGCCCCTGCAGGCACAGCGCCGCCGCCACCGGCTTGCCTTGCACTCGGGCCTGGATCAGCACCAGGGCCTCGGGCAGGGTCTCCCGCAGGCGCCTGAAGAAGTCGAAGTTGAGATAGCCCTGGCGGCCACGCTCCAGGTAGGTGATCTGATAGCAGCGATAGAAGTGCTCGAGAGCCTCTGCATCGATGGCCTCCCCCTCGAGGCGGTGAAGGCTCAGGCCCTGATCGGCGACGATGCGCCGCTCGCGGCGAATCTCCTTGCGCCGGCGAGCGGTCATCGCCGCCAGGAAGCCCTCGAAATCCCCATAGCCCGCATCCTGCCACTGAAACTGCACGCCTTGCCGCGCGATCAGCGCCGGACGGACCGCGCACCAGTCATCGACCTCGGCCTCCTCGGCGAACAGTAGGTGCCAGCTGAGAAGGTCGCGTCCTTCCCAACTGCCCGCGAGCAGATGCATCGCCGCCCGCCGATCCTCCCCCGGCGCCAGCGCCAGCCGCGGGCCGGGCGCCGGCGTGAAGGGAATCGCCGACAGCGCCTTGGGGTAATAGGCGCCGCCGGCGCGCTCCCAGGCATCCGCCCAGGCCCAGTCGAAGACATACTCTCCGTAGGAGTGCACCTTGTCGTAACAGGGCAGCACCCCGGCCAGCGCCCCCCCTCGCCAGAGCGTCAGGTGCCGGGGCGTCCAGCCGGCGTCCGGCGACACCGCACCGCTGGCTTCCAGCGCATGCAGAAACTCGTGACGCAGGAAGGGATGATCCTCCCCCACCAGGGCATTCCAGGCTGCGCGAGGGATAGCGGCGACGGCATCGACACAGGAAAGCGACAGACCCGTCTCGTCGGGCCGGACAGGAGCCGTCATCGTGACCTCAGGCAGCAGACGCTATGACAGAAGGATGTCATGGAAGGCTCTGGGCTCACACTCGGCAGGACGGGCTCAGCGCCGGCCATCGCTGCCCGTGGCCAGGGGACGGTAGTCATCGACGTCACCGGACCGACCGGGAGCGGTCGCGACATCGTCGACCGGACGACCCGTGGACCGAGCGGGGGCGCGAGCATGGGCAGGCTGCTCGCTGCGACGTGCGGCGCTCGAGCGGGCCCGAGAGGACGCGTCATCGGAAGAGCGGGAGTCTGGGTGGGCGGGCGAGGCGACGGCATTGTCGCCGCGGGCGCGGCGATCATGGGCGAGGCTCGCCTCCACCAGCCCGGACAGGTCCGCGGCCGTCAGCGGTACCCGCTCGACGCCCGACTCGCTCCAGTTTACCAGCAGCGCCGGGGTCTCGCGGCTCTGATCGATGCCCACGATACACCCCTGACGGCCGCTGTCCGGGTCACGCAGTCGCGAGCCCAGAAGGCAATGAGTGTCTGTAACCGCCTTATCCATCATGGCTGGCTTCCGAAATCCGAGGAAGATGACTGACCGGTATCAAGTGAAAGCTTAGCAGCTAAGCCCTCCGGGTGAGAGCCCATCGGCGAGAACTTATTCAGAAAAGCAACAAAAAAAGGGTGCCTGTCGGCACCCTCTACTGCAAGTAGGACATCCCGTCGGCCTGCGAGCACGAGCGGAGCCGTGAGATCGCCGGAACCGCAGGACGACGCGATGTCCGTACCTAGTGCCGCCTCAGGAGGCGGCGTGCATGGCAAGCGCAGTGTCCAGCATGCGGTTGGAGAAGCCCCACTCGTTGTCGTACCAGGCCATCACCTTGACCAGGCGACCGTTGACCCGGGTGTGGTTGGCATCGAAGGTGGAGGAATTCGCGTCATGATTGAAGTCGATCGACACCAGCGGCTGGGCGTTGACCGCCAGCACCTTGGAGCCCTCCGCCGCCTTGGCGACGATCTCGTTGATCTCTTCCTTGCTGGTATCGCGGCCGGCCGTGAACACCAGGTCCACCAGCGAGACGTTGATCACCGGCACCCGCACCGCCAGGCCATCGAACTTGCCCGCAAGCTCCGGCAGCACCAGGCCCACCGCCGCGGCGGCACCGGTCTTGGTCGGGATCATCGAATGGGTCGCGCTACGCGCCCGGTACGGGTCCTTGTGGTAGACGTCGGACAGGTTCTGGTCGTTGGTGTAGGCGTGCACGGTGGTCATCAGGCCATTCTCGATACCCACGGCATCGTTCAGGGCCTTGGCCACCGGCGCCAGGCAGTTGGTGGTGCAGGAGGCGTTGGACACGATCTTGTGCTCGGCGGTCAGCACGTCGTCGTTGACGCCGTAGACCACGGTGGCGTCGGCATCCGGGCTCGGCGCGGAGATCAGCACGCGTCCGGCGCCGGCGTCGAGGTGCTTGCCGGCATCGGCCTTCTTGACGAACAGGCCGGTGCATTCCATCACCAGATCGATGTTCAGGGATTTCCACGGCAGCTGGGCCGGATCCCGCTGAGCATAGATGCTGATGCGCTGGCCGTCGATGCTGATGCTTTCATCGTCGTGCTCGACCCGATGCGGGAAGTGCCCATGCACGGTATCGTGCTTGAGCAGGTGGGCGTTGAGCGACGGATCACCCAGATCGTTGATGGCCACGACCTCGATGCGGTCGCTGTAACCGTTTTCGTAGAGTGCACGCAGCACATTGCGGCCGATTCGGCCGAACCCATTGATGGCAACTCGTAACGTCATGACGGCATCCTCACACTGAATCTGCTGGCGTCTGCTTGAATCGGGAGCCTTGAGCAAGGACATTGCCGTCTCGACACTCGGTCGGGCACACGACATCGCCCCGGCTCCCGGTGGAACTATCTTACATTTGCGGCCCAATTTGGCCCAAAGCATGACGACATTCAAGGCAATTTTTTGCTAAATTTACAAACATCGCCACTCACCACCCCTTAACGAGGTTGCCCATGGCCACTCAAGACACCCCCCTCAATGACGTCATCCGCCAGGTCACCGACCGCATTCGTGAACGCTCTCAGGAGCGTCGGGCGCTCTATGAACGCCGCATGGCCGACCAGCACGGGCGCGGCGTGCACCGGGGTGAGCTGTCCTGCGGCAACCTGGCTCACGGCTTCGCCGCCTGCGGCGAGACCGACAAGGGCCGGCTCAAGCTGATGAACAGCGCCAACCTCGGCATCATTTCGTCATATAACGACATGCTGTCCGCCCACCAGCCGCTGGAGACCTTCCCGGAAACCATCAAGGACGCGGCCCGTGCGATGGGGTCCACCGCCCAGTTTGCCGGCGGCGTGCCGGCCATGTGCGACGGTGTCACCCAGGGCCAGCCGGGCATGGAGCTGTCGCTCTACTCCCGCGAGGTGATCGCCATGGCCGCCGCCGTGGGGCTCTCGCACAACATGTTCGACGGCACCATCTTCCTCGGGGTATGTGACAAGATCGTCCCGGGTCTGTTCATCAGCGCCGCCCGCTTCGGCCACCTGCCGGCCACCTTCGTCCCGGCCGGCCCGATGACCAGCGGCCTGCCCAACAAGGAAAAGGCGCGCATCCGTCAGCTGTACGCCGAGGGCAAGGTCGGCCGCGACGAACTCCTCCAGGCCGAGTCCGACTCCTACCATGGCCCGGGTACCTGCACCTTCTACGGCACCGCCAACTCCAACCAGCTGATGATGGAGATCATGGGCCTGCACCTGCCCGGCGCCTCCTTCGTCAACCCGGGCACCCCGCTGCGCGAGGCGCTTACCCGCTACGCGGCCGAACAGACGATCCGCAACACCGAGGCCGGTGGCGACTACCGTCCCTTCTACAAGCAAGTCGACGAGAAGGCGATTGTCAACGCCATGGTGGGCCTGCTGGCCTCCGGCGGCTCCACCAACCACACCCTGCACCTGGTGGCCATGGCCGCCGCGGCGGGCCTGACCATCACCTGGGACGACTTCACCGCCCTCTCCGCGGTGGTGCCGAGCATGACCCGCATCTACCCCAACGGTCAGGCCGACGTGAACCACTTCCAGGCCGCCGGCGGCATGAGCCTGCTGATTCGCGAACTGCTCGGTGCCGGCCTGATCCACCAGGACGTCGCCACCGTCTTCGGCACCGACATGAGCGCCTACACCCAGGAGCCCTTCCTCGAGGACGGCAAGCTGGTGTGGCGCGAAGGCCCCACCGAGAGCCTCGACCGTGACGTGCTGCGCCCGGTGGCCGAGGCCTTCGCCCCGACCGGCGGCCTGACCGTGCTCGACGGCAACCTCGGTCGCGGCGTGATCAAGGTCTCCGCCGTGGAGGCCGCGCATCGAGTGGTGGAAGCGCCGGTGCGCATCTTCGACGACCAGAACCAGCTCAAGGCCGCCTTCGAGGCCGGCGAGCTGGACCGTGACGTGGTGGTCGTGGTGCGCTTCCAGGGCCCCAAGGCCAACGGCATGCCGGAACTGCACAAGCTCACCCCTTTCCTCGGGGTGCTGCAGGATCGCGGCTTCAAGGTGGCACTCGTCACCGACGGCCGCATGTCCGGCGCCTCAGGCAAGGTGCCTGCGGCCATCCACATGACCCCGGAAGCCATCGACGGCGGCCCGCTGGCCAAGCTCAAGGAAGGCGACGTGGTGCGTCTGGACGCCAACAGTGGCGAACTCAGGGTGCTGGTCGAGGCCGATGAGTGGGCCCATCGCTCCCTGGCCGATGCCAACCTGGAGCACTACCACTCCGGCCTCGGCCGCGAACTCTTCGCCGGCTTCCGCCACCTGGCGATGGGCGCCGAAGAGGGGGCCGGCGTGTTCGGCGGCTTCGAGGCCGACGACCTGGCGCGCCAGCAACAGCAGATCCAGGAAGAGGACGCCTAGTGACACGCCCTGCGCTGATTGGTGCCGCCCTTGCGAGCGGCGGCACCCGCTCCCGGACACCGGAGGCCCACCCATGACCAGACCCGCGCTGATAGGGGCCGTTATCGAGAGTGGCGGCACCCTATGCCGCATACCGGAGGCCCGCTCATGACCAGACCTGCTCTGATCGGGGCCGTCATCGAGAGCGGCGGCACCCGCTCCCGGACACCGGAGGCCCGCTCATGACCAGACCCGCTCTGATCGGGGATATCGGCGGCACCAACGCCCGCTTCGCGCTGGTATCGCCGGGTAGCTTCGAGCCCCACGATATCCTGAGCTTACCCTGCGCCGACTACCCGAACCTGGTGGAGGCGATCGAGGATTACCTCGCAAGGGTCGGCCACGAGGGCGAACGCGCCCCTCGAGAGGCCTGCCTGGCCTTCGCCTGCCCGGTGCATGATGACTGGGTCAAGATGACCAACAACGCCTGGGCCTTCTCGAAGGCCGAGGTGAAACAGGCGCTCGGCCTCGAGCTGTTCAAGGTCATCAACGACTTCACCGCTCAGGCCCTGGGCGTGCCCCACGTCGCCGCTGAGGATCTCGTCTCGGTCGGCGGAGGCTCAGCCCAGCCGCACAGCATTCGCCTGGTGATCGGCCCCGGCACGGGACTCGGCGTGGCCGGCGTCTTCCCGGGTCAGCACGCCTGGATCCCGCTGCCCACCGAGGGCGGCCACGTGACCTTCGCGCCCACCGACGAGCGCGAGCAGAACCTGCTGCGCTATTTCCATACCCGCTATGGACGCGTCTCGGTGGAACGCATCCTCTGCGGCCAGGGGCTCCTGGATCTCTATTGCGCCCATGCCTCGCTGAAGGGCGCCAACCCGCGCTACCAGAGCCCCGCCGAGGTCACGGCCGCCGCGGCCGACGGCGATGCCATCGCCGTCGACACCCTCAAGCGCTTCCTCAAGATCCTCGGCGACGTCTGCGGCGATGCGGCCCTGACCATCGGTGCCCGCGGCGGTGTCTATCTGTGCGGCGGCATCCTGCCGCGGCTGCTCGACTGGCTGCCCGAAAGCCGCTTGCGCGAGGCCTTTGCCGACAAGGGGCGGATGAGCGCCTACAATGCCGACATTCCGATCTGGGTGGTGACCGCGCCCTGGACAGGGCTGCTAGGTGCCGCCGAGGCATTGCACAACGAGGAGGTCGAATGATTCCAAGGTCGCTGCGCGAACTGCTGGACGCCACCGATGGACAGCGCCAGGTCGAGTGGGCCGGTCGCACCCTGTGGCTGGCCCGCGAGGCCTGGGGGGAGCTTGTGGTATCGCTGCAGGGCGCCCAGGTGCTGCACTATTTACCTTTCGCCCCCGAAACCGGGCGAGCCGCTGGCGCTCAACCCGCGCCGCTCTCTAACGCGTCCGACGCCACGCGCAAAGAAGCTGAATCCGCGCCCGACGGCGAGGAATCCCTGGTCCCCGGCGGCTGGCTGTGGGTGACGCCGACGCCCCAGGCCCTGCCGGGCGCGATCCGCGGCGGCATCCCGCTGTGCTGGCCCTGGTTCGCCGACGAGCACACCGCCGACGAGTCGCCGGACCGTTCGGGGCCGCTGCACGGCCCGGCACGTCGCGCCGACTGGCGCCTGGACGCCGTCGACGAGCACGAGGAAGGCGTCGAGCTGCACCTGTCGCCGATCGAGCGCCTGCACTCCCAGCTGGTGCCCCGGGCGGTGATCCAGGCCAACGCTCGACGCCTGCATGTGGAACTTATCACCGAGCATGTCGGCGAGACTCCGGTCAAGCTCACCGGCGCCCTGCACAGCTACCTGGCCGTCGCCGATGCCCATGGCTGCCGGGTCGAGGGACTGGCCGGCGCGCGCTATCTCGACAAGCTGGCCGGCTTCGCCGAGCGTGAACAGCAGGGCGAGCTGGGCATCCGCGGCGGACTCGATCGCATCTACCATTCCAATCGCGAGGTCATCCTCGACGATGGAGCACGGCGCCTGCGCATCGCCAAGCAGGGCAGCGACTCCACCGTGGTCTGGCACCCGGACCAGACGCCGCCTGCCGACACCTCGGTGTCGGCGGGTCGGCACTTCCTGTGCATCGAGGCCGCCTTCACGCGCCTGGATCCGGTCTGGCTGGTGCCCGGCGCCCAGCACCTGCTGGGCACCACCCTGTCACGGGGAGAGAGCGACGGATGAGCACCGAGCTGTTTCGCGACGCGCCCTTCCTGCTCGGCATGATGCGACTGCATGAGCACGAGCCGCTGCACCGGCCCGATGCCCTGGCCGACTGGATCGAGGCGCGCCTCGACCAGGGCCTTTGCTGGTTCGACCATGCCGACATCTACGGCGATCGGCAGGGTGAGACCCTGTTCGGGCAGGCGCTGCGCGCCCGCCCGGGGCTCGCGTCCCGGGTCCGGATCGTCACCAAGGCGAGCATCGTCACCCCCGGGCGCGATACCTCGCCGATGGGCGTCAAGCACTACGACAGCTCCCCCGTCTATCTTACACAGGCCATCGATGATGCCCTTTCGAGGCTCGGCGTGGAGCGCCTCGAACACTTCCTGCTTCACCGCCCCGACCCGCTGATGGACGCCGAGGCCACCGGCCGCGCCCTGGACGCGGCCATCGATGCCGGCAAGATCGGCGCCGCCGGCGTCTCGAACTTCCTGCCCGAGCAGTGGCGCCGCCTGCAACAGGCGATGCGACACAAGCTGGTCGGCCATCAGCTGAAGCTGTCGCTGGCCCACCCGGAGCCACTGTTCGATGGCCGCTACGATGCCCTGGTGGCCGATGATCTGCATCCCATGGCCTGGTCGCCACTGGGCGGCGGCATCGTCTTCGAGGACGTGCTCGGCGAATCCCTGACACGCATCGCCGAGGAGCTCGCGACCAGCTCCGCCGGCCTGGCCCTGGCCTGGCTCAGGGCCCTGCCCCAGCATCCGGTGCCGGTGATCGGCACCCTGCGCCCCGAGCGCATCGACCAGCTGCTCACCGGCGCCAACCTCGAGCTTGCGCGCCCCACCTGGTTCGCCCTGCTCGAGGAGGCACGCAGCCATCGCGTCGCCTGAGCGCCCCTGGACCTTGCTCACCTGCGGGTGACTCGATTCATCCGCTCGGCGACCATGACAAGAAGCGATCATGACAACAATCACGCACCCCGACACCTTGGAGGACGGCATGTTCCAACTGACCCGCAGCGTCACCTGGCAGGCCCTCGAGCGCCTGCAGCAGCAGACCGCCAACGATCGCATCAGCGACTATTTCTCTGCCGACCCCCAGCGCTTCGAGAAGATGAGCCTGCGGGTCGGAGGCCTCTTCCTCGACTATTCCAAGCATCAGGTCTCCGATGAGGTACTCAAGACCCTGCTGGAACTGGCCGATCATTCCGCCCTGGTGCAGCGTCGTGCCCAGATGTTCTCCGGCGACATCATCAACGTCACCGAAGACCGCCCGGTGCTGCACACCGCCCTGCGCAATCTCGGCGATGAGCCGGTCTACGTGGACGGCAAGGACGTGATGCCGGAGATTCATCAGACCCGCGAGCAGATCAAGCGCTTCTCGGAGGAAGTCCGCAGCGGCGAGTGGAAGGGCTACAGCGGCGAGCGCATCAAGGACGTGGTCAACATCGGCATCGGCGGCTCGGACCTGGGTCCCAACATGGCCTGCCGCGCCCTGCTCAAGCACCGCCATCCCGAGCTCAATTTCCACTTCGTCTCCAACGTCGACGGCACCCATATCCAGAAGGTGCTCAAGCGACTCGACCCGGCGACCACCCTGTTCATCGTCTCCACCAAGACCTTCTCGACCCAGGAGACGCTGCTCAACGCCAAGACCGCCCGCCGCTGGTTCCTCGACAGCGCGGGCGAGGACGCTGACGTGGGCGCTCACTTCATCGCCGCCTCCACCAACCGCAAAGCGGCCATGGAGTTCGGTATCCGCGAAGAGAACGTCTTCGAGTTCTGGGCCTGGGTCGGCGGACGCTACTCCATGTGGTCCTCGATCGGCCTGCCGATCGCGCTGTCCATCGGCTTCGAGGGCTTCATCGAGCTGCTCGAAGGCGCCCAGGAGATGGACAAGCACTTCATCGAGGCGCCCTTCGCCGAGAACATGCCGGTGCTGATGGCGCTGATCGGCATCTGGTACATCAACTTCCACGGCGCCGAGACCCAGGCGATCGTCCCCTACGACCAGGCCCTGCATCAGCTGCCCGCCTTCCTGCAGCAGCTCGACATGGAGTCGAATGGCAAGTCGGTGGACATCTTCGGCCAACCGGTCAACTACAAGACCGGCCCGATCGTCTGGGGCGAGACCGGCTCCAACGGTCAGCACGCCTTCTTCCAGCTGCTGCACCAGGGCACGCGCTTCGTGCCCATCGATTTCATCGCCTCGCTGAAGCCGGAGTCCGGGTTCGAGGATCACCACTTCGCGCTGCTGACCAACATGCTCGCCCAGGCCAACGCCTTCATGGAAGGCAGCCAGGACAGCAGCCAGCTCGATCCCTACAGCTGCCCGGGCAACCGCCCCTCGAGCACCCTGCTGCTCGACGAGCTGACGCCGAAGAACCTCGGTGCCCTGATCGCCCTCTACGAACACAAGGTCTTCGTGCAAGGCGTGATCTGGAACATCAACTCCTTCGACCAGTGGGGCGTGCAGCTCGGCAAGCGCATCGCCGGCGAGATCAGCGAGCGTATCGACGAGAACAGCCAGGACTTCGATGCCTCGACCCAGGGGCTCCTGTCGCTGGTGCGTGCCCGCTTCGGCGACCGCCAGGCCACCTCCTCCAAGAAGGACAAGGCCGCCGCCTCAGCCAAGGACGCGGCAGCGTCCAAATCCTCCCAGTCAACGGCCAAGCAGGATACCTCCGCATGACCCCGATCATTGCCTTCGGCGAAGCCCTCGTCGACATGCTCTCCAGCCGCCTGGGCGACGACGCCCAGGGACCCGAGACCTTTACCCCCTATGCCGGCGGCGCGCCGGCCAATGTGGCGGTGGCCTGCGCCCGCCTGGGGGTGCCCAGCCGCTTCCTCGGTATGCTCGGCGATGATTACTTCGGCGACTTCCTCGCCGACGAGCTCACCGCCCATGGGGTCGACACCTCGGGCGTGGTCCGCACCGACGAGGCCCGCACGGCTCTGGCCTTCGTCTCCCGCGACGCCGCGGGCGAGCGCACCTTCGACTTCTACCGGCCGCCGGCGGCGGACCTGTTGTACCGCCTCGAGCACCTGCCCGCCGGCGTCTTCGAGTCCCCGGCGATCCTGCATCTGTGCAGCAACAGCCTGACCGAAGAGGCCATCGCCGAGACCACCCTGAGCCTCGCCGACATGGCCGCCAAGAGCGGCAGCCTGGTCAGCGTCGATGCCAACCTGCGTCACAACCTGTGGGCGAGCGGCCAGGCCGAGATCGGCCCGGTGACGCAGCTGATCGACCGGGCCGCCCTGGTCAAGCTGGCCCGCGAGGAGCTCGACTACCTGCGCGGCGACCACCCAGCCGATGACTGGCTGGCAGAGCGGCTGCGGGCCGGCGTGCGCCTGCTGCTGATCACCGACGGTCCCGATGCGGTCGAAGTGCGCACCGTGAACGGCAGCTTCCAGGTGACGCCGCCGCGGGTCCAGGCGGTGGATACCACCGCCGGTGGCGATGCCTTCATCGGCGGCCTGCTCGCGACCCTGGCCGACCAAGACCTCTCTCCCCAGGGCGCAGGCAACGACTGGTGGCACGACGAGGCCCTGCTGCGTCGCGCCGTGGATGTCGCCTGCCGCTGCGGTGCCCATGCGGTCACCCGCCCCGGCGCCTATGCGGCCCTGCCCACCGCCCAGGATCTGGCGGCCTTCTAGCAGGAGCAACGTTAAGACAGCCGACCATCGGCCGATAGCTGTGATAGCTTGATGCCCTGCCCGGGAGCCATCTGGGCAGGGCAACGATCACGGAGAGGCCATGACGCAGAATGACACCCCAGCCATCGATGCACGGCGCCTGGCCGAGCTCGAGGAGACCGCCCGCCGCTACGAGGCCCTGGTCGATGAGGCGCCGACCGGCATCGTGCGCATCGACAGCCGGGGCATCATTCAGGCGATCAATCCCTTCGCACTAGCGTTGCTGGGCTACACATCCGAGGCCGTGGTCGGCCGCAACGTGGCCTGCCTGATGGCGCCAGAGCTCGGTCAGCAGCACGACGACTTCCTTGGTCGCTATCTCGCCGGCGAGGCACCACGCATCGTCGGCATCGGTCGCGAGGTCGAGGCGCGGCACCGGGATGGTCATGCCATTCCAGTGCATCTGGCGGTCAATGTTCTGCACGACGCGCGCGGCGAGGTCAGCGAATTCCTCGGTATCCTCACCGACCTCTCCGAGGTGCATGCGGTCCGCCAGGAGATCGTTCGCGAGCGCGCCCTGCTGCGTGCCATCCTCGACGGCAGCAAGGATCCCATCTACGCCCGCAGCACCAATGGCCGCTACCTGACCGCCAACCGGGCCTGCCTCGACCACCTGGGCCTGACGACACCGCCGCAGACGCCCGAAGAGATCGCCTCGCGCCTGCCCGACGCCATCGCCGAACGACTGGCCGAGGCGGAAGGAGCCGTCGTGCGGGATGGAGAGCCCGAGCGCTTCATCCTGCCTCCGCTCAACGACACCCTGTTCGATGTCACCGTCTCGCCGCTGCGCGACGCCGAGGGGCGCATACGCGGCACCGTGGGCGTCGCCCACGACATCACCGCCGCCCAACGTCAGGCGGCCCTGCTGCGGGTGCTACATCAGGGAATCACCGATTATCAGGCGCTGATGTCCGGGGAGCAGCTGTGGGACTTCCTGATGGAGGGCCTGCGCGAGCTCACCGGCAGCGACTATGCGCTGATCGGCGAGGTCATCAGGGTCGAGCAGCACTCCGCGCTGAAGATACATGCCATCACCGACCTGAGCTGGAGCGAGGAATCCCGCGCCTTGATGGAGCGGCTGCGCAGCGGCGACATGACGCTGGACAACCCGAACACCCTGCTCGGCCGGGTGTTCGCTCACGGCGAGACCGTGATGACCGACGACCTGGCCAGCCATCCTAAGCGCGGCGGCTTTCCGCCCGGCCACCCCACCCTGCACAACTACCTGGGCGTGCCGATTCTCGACGGCGAGCAGGTGATCGGCATGTATGCCATCGCCAACAGCCCCCAACGCTTCGATGAGACGCTCCTCGCCTGGATCGAACCCTTCACGGCCACCTGTGCGCTCCTGATCAACTTCTATCGGCAGCGCGCCCAGCGCGAGAACATCATCGCGGAACTGGGTCGCGCCCGGGATCAGGCGGAACAGGCGAGCCTCGCCAAGAGCGACTTCCTGTCCTCGATGAGTCACGAGTTACGCACCCCGCTCAATGCCATCCTCGGCTTCGCCCAGCTGCTCGCCAGCAGCCGCAGGTCCCCCCTCAACGAGCGCCAGCAACGCCAGGTCAGCCAGATCGAGAAGAGCGGCCATCATCTGCTCGGACTGATCAACGAGGTACTGGACCTGGCCAAGATCGAGGCTGGCCATCTGCATCTGTCCCTGGAGCCTCTGTCGCTTAAGACCCTCGTCGAGGATGCCACGGACACCATGGCCGGCATCGCCGAAACCGCCGGCATCACGCTGAGCGCCTCTTGTCCCGATACGGACTTCATCGTGGTCGCCGACTACACCCGCGCCAAGCAGGTCCTGCTGAACCTGATCTCCAACGCCATCAAGTACAACCGTGTGGCGGGACGTGTGAGGGTTCACGTCGCCCGGGCAGCAGCGCGGGCACGCATCACCGTCAGCGACACCGGACACGGCATTGCCGCCGAGCGCCAGGCGGAGCTGTTCGAGCCCTTCCAGCGGCTGGCCGCCGAGCATGGCGCCATCGAGGGCACCGGCATCGGCCTGGCGATCACCCGCCAGCTGGTGGAGCGCATGCAGGGGACGATCGAGGTCGACAGCCGTCTCGGGGAGGGCAGCGACTTCTGGGTCGAGCTGCCACTGGCGAATGAACAGGCAAGCGCAGCGCCCAAGCCCCATGCGGTGACGAGGGCCGCGACGTCCCACACGCCGGAGCGTCGGCTGCTCTACATCGAGGATAACCCGGCCAACCAGCGATTGATGGAGGACATCATCGCGGAGCTGGAGGGCTTTGGCCTGCAGATTGCGCCTAGCGCCGAGATCGGCCTGGAGCTGATACGCTATAGCGCGCCGGATCTGGTGCTGATGGACCTGCACCTGCCGGGCATGGACGGCTACCAGGCCCTGGCCGCACTCAAGCGAGACCCAGTCCATTCGACCCTGCCGGTCGTCGCCCTGTCCGCCAACGCCATGGCCCGAGACCTGAAGCGCGGCCAGCAGGCCGGCTTCGATGCCTACCTGACCAAACCCCTGGCTCTCGACCACCTGCGAGAGACCCTGGAGCGCCTGCTGCCCTGAGCGCGGCGCCGCCTGACCCGAGAGGATATCCGCGTTGATCGCCGACACGCCCCTGACCCACAAGCGCCTGCTGGTGGTGGACGATAACCCGGCCAATGTCGAGCTGCTGCTCGACCTGCTCGATGACCATGGCTTCGAGAACGTGACGAGTACGCTCGAGGGCACCCGAGTGGTGGCGATGTGCGAGGCCGACCGCCCGGACCTGATCCTGCTGGACATTCGCATGCCGGTCCTGGATGGCTACGGAGTCATGGAGACCCTCAAGGAGCGCTTCGGTGCTCAATCGCCGCCGGTCATCGTGCTCACCGCCCAGCACGATGACGAGACCCGTCACCAGGCGCTCTCGCTTGGCGTTCGCGACTTCCTGACCAAGCCTTTTCGTCATGACGAGGTCCTGCAGCGCATTCGCAATGTGTTGGAGGTACAGCACCGCTTCGATGTACGCGACCAGCAGGCCGATGCGCTCGAGCACCTGGTGGCCCAGCGCACCCAGGCACTCGAGCACCAGGCTCACACCAATGCCACCACCGGCCTGCCGAACCGCCAGGGGCTGACCCGGCTGCTGGAGGATCTCTCTTCCCGTGAAGAGCCCACCGGCATCCTCTTCATCGCCCTCGACGGGCTAGATGACATCATGCGTCTGCATGGCTACGGCACCATCGAGGCCTTGCTCAACCGGCTCGGCCGGCTGCTCTCGGCGACGCTGCCCTCCTCCCATGCGGTAGGCCCCTGGGGCAGCAATGAATGGCTGGTGATCTGCCCGAATTCCGAGGAAGCCGCCTCGCTCACGGCCCTCGCCGAGCGCCTCTGCCAGCTGATCCACCAGGATCACCCGGTGGGCGAGCTGCTGCTGCCGCTGAGGGCGCGCATCGGCATCTGCCAGGCCAGCGCCTTCGAGCCCGAGCGGCTGATCCACCAGGCCGCCCTGACCCTGCCTCATGGTCACCTGCCGCCGGTGCAGTACTACTCCGAGGCCCTGGAGCAGGCACAGCGCCATCGCCTGAAATTGCAACAGGCGTTGCGCGGTGCCGCGGCGCGGGGCGAGCTCACCCTGGTCTTCCAGCCCAAGATAGCCCTGGCCAGTGGCCAAATGATCGGCGCCGAGGCGCTGCTGCGCTGGCACCACCCCGAGTTCGGGCCTGTCTCGCCATCGGACTTCATCCCCCTGGCCGAGGCCAGCGGCGACATCCTGGCGATCGGCGACTGGGTCATCGACGCCGCCCTCGCCAAGCTCCAGACATGGCGCCAGGAACCCTGGTTCAGGGCAGACTTTCATCTCGCCATCAATGTGTCGGCGCGCCAGCTGTCACGCCAGGACTTCGCCACGCATCTGCTCGAACGACTGGCACGCTGGGACCTGCCTGGTGACCGCCTGGGCCTCGAGGTCACCGAATCGGGGCTCATGGTCGATGTCGCCCTGGCGCGAAAACAGCTGGCGGTCCTCGCCCGTGCCGGCCTACCCATTGCCATCGACGACTTCGGCACCGGCTACTCGTCGCTGGCCTACTTAAAGACCCTGCCGGTACGCACCCTGAAGATCGACCGCGCCTTCATCAGCCCGCTGCCGGACAGCGAGGAAGACAGCAACCTGGCCGCCACGGTCATCGCCATGGCGCACAGCTTCGGCTGCGACGTGGTCGCCGAGGGCATCGAGTGGCCCACCCAGGCCGCGTTACTGCATCGGCTGGGCTGCGAGGTCGCCCAGGGCTACCATTACGCCCGCCCCCTGACCGCCGAGGCCTTCCTCGACTGGTGTCGCCAGCGAGACGCCGCGCTCAGCTAGGACTACGGGAAAGCGACACGCAAAAAAAGACCCGCCAGTGGCGGGTCGAACAACAGCAGAGCTGTCGAGAGAGAAGCTTGGGTGCGAGCACGGGTCGCGATGGCAGGCCCCCGGCATCGCCGGCGGTGACGCCGCCGGCGCGAATCTCAGTGGTGGAAGCGCTCAGCGGCCTGGCGCGCCAGTTCGCGGATACCGTCCCAGTCCTCGGCGTCGACCAGGGCCTTGGGCGTCAGCCAGGAACCGCCCACGCACATAACATTGGGCAGCTTGAGGTAGTCCTCGGCATTGTCGACGGTGATGCCGCCGGTCGGGCAGAAGTGGGCATCGGGGATCGGGCCACCGAAGGACTTGATGGCCTTGGCACCGCCGCTGGACTCCGCCGGGAAGAACTTGAAACGACGATAGCCGTACTGCCAGCCGGTCATCAGCTCGGAGATGGTCGAGACGCCGGGCAGCATCGGCACCGGGCTCTCCACGCCGTAGCGATACAGTGCCTCGGTGGCCCCCGGGGTCACCACAAAGTCGGCGCCGACCTCTTCGGCCTGACGGTACTGAGCCGGCGTCAGCACGGTGCCGACCCCGATGCTGGCGCTCGGCAGCGCCTCGCGCATGCGCCGGATGGCTTCCAGGGCACAGTCGGTGCGCAGGGTGATCTCCAGTACCGGCAGCCCCCCTTCGACCAGGGCGCGGGCCAGGGGCACGGCGTCCTCGATACGCTCGATGGTGATCACCGGGATCACCTCGGCCTTGAGGCAGATGCTGTCGAGTTCGGTCGTGCGGGTAGAGGGCAGCTGCTTGTCGATGCTCATGATGGTCTCCAGATGGGGTCAGGGCGCCCAGTAGATCGCCAGGGGGCAGGCCAGGAAGGCGCGGACCGGCAGCTCGCGCACGTCATCGCCCCCCAGAGCCGCGGCCAGCCTGGAACGCTTGTCCTCGCCAGTGAGGTGCAGCACATGGCGCTTCGCCTGATGCAGCCGGTCGGCACTCAGGGTGATGCGCGCCTGAGGCTGGCTCGGGGTGCGCACCGCCACCACCGTGTCCTCGGTACTCAGGGCAAGCGGCAGTTCCTGGCTGTCCGGGAAAAGCGAGGCCGTATGGCCATCGCCGCCCATGCCGAGGATCACCATGCTGGCCGGCCAGGTCAGCGCCGCCAGGCGCTCGCCAACGGCCGCCGCGCCCTGCTCCGGAGTCTCGTCGTCGGTGGTCAGGGGCACGAAGGTGGCCGCCGCGGCCTCGCCGGTGAGCAGGTGTTCGCGCACCAGCCGGGCATTGCTGTCATCGGCATTCTCGGCGACCCAGCGCTCGTCGGCGAGGGTCACGTCGATGCGCGACCAGGGCAGCGGCTTGGCCGCCAGCGCCTTGAAGAAGGGCACCGGGGTGGAACCACCGGAGACCACCAGCAGGGCCCTTTCCTGATGCGCGAGATCGGCGCGGAGCGCTTCGGCCACGGCCTCTGCCAGCTGGTGAGCCAGATGTTCGCGACTGGGGTTCATCTTGCGTCCTCGTACAGTGAACATGGCGCCGCCCGCGGCGGCGCCGGATCAATAGTCTTCGTACCAGCTGCGGCCGTCCTGGGTGATCATGGCGATCGAAGCCACGGGGCCCCAGGAACCGGCCGGGTAGCGCCGCGGCGGCGTGTCACGATCTTCCCAGCCGGCGATCAGCTGATCACACCAGCGCCAGGCGTGCTCGATCTCGTCGCGCCGCACGAACAGGTACTGCTGGCCCTTCATCACCTCGAGCAGCAGCCGCTCGTAGGCGTCGGGAATCCGTGCCTTGGGGAAGGCGCTGTTGAAATCCAGGTGCAAGGGCCCGGTACGCAGGCGCATGCCCTTGTCGAGGCCGGAGTCCTTGGTCAGCACCTGCAGGGCGATGCCCTCCTCGGGCTGCAGACGGATCACCAGCTTGTTGGCCGCCAGGCTGCGCTGATCGGGATCGAAGATATAGTGCGGCTGCTGACGGAAGTGAATGACGATCTGCGACAGCTTGTCCGGCATCCGCTTGCCGGTGCGCAGGTAGAAGGGCACGCCCGCCCAGCGCCAGTTCGCGACCTCCGTCTTCATGGCCACGAAGGTCTCGGTATGGCTATCGGTATTGGCGCCCTCTTCCTCGAGGTAGCCCGGCACGGCCTGGCCGCCACTGGTGCCGGCGGTGTACTGGCCGCGTACCACGTCGCGATCCAGCGACTCGTGGGTGAAGGGCTTCAGGGCCTTGAGCACCTTGACCTTCTCGTCCCGGATGGCGTCGGCGTCGAGATTCGAGGGCGGGTCCATGGCCGTCAGGCATAGCAGCTGCAGCAGGTGGTTCTGTACCATGTCCCGCAGCTGGCCGGCCTGGTCGAAATAGCCCCAGCGCCCCTCGATGCCGACCTGCTCGGCCACGGTGATCTCCACATGGGAGATATGGTTCTGGTTCCACTGGGTGCCGAACAGGGGATTAGCGAAGCGCAGCGCGATCAGGTTCTGGACGGTTTCCTTGCCCAGGTAATGATCGATGCGATAGATCCGCGATTCCGGGAACACCTCGCCGATGACATCATTGATCTCCTCGGAGGAGGCCAGGTCGTAGCCGATCGGCTTCTCGACCACCACTCGCGTCTCGTCATCCAGGCTGTCGCTGGCCTGGAGGTTACGGCAGATGTCGCCATAGATCTTGGCCGGCACCGACAGGTAGACCACCATCGGCCGGTTCGCTCCCTCGCGCCAGGCGCGCACGGCCTGGTAGTCGTCGGGCTTGGCGAAATCGACCTTGGCGTAGTCGATACGCTCGAGGAAGCGAGCCAGACTCTCTGGGTCCTGCTCCTTGGGCTTGACCCGTTTCTTCAGAGCCGCGGCCACCTTGTCGCGGAAGTCGCCTTGATCCAGCTCATGACGAGCAAGGCCCAGCACGCGGGTATCGGCGGGCATCAGCCCTTCGCGATCGAGCTGATAGAGCGCCGGAAACAACTTGCGCAGGGCCAGATCGCCCAGAGCGCCGAACAGGGCCAGGTCGACATCCAGGCGGCCGGTGTCCTGAGAACGGGTATCGCGGGTCATGCCTCGCTCCCTGAAATATGGTTAACTTACGCACAAAATACGTTATTTGTGCGGCATAAAGCAAGATTTATATGTAACTTTACAACTTAAGGCACAGGGCGATGGCCACAATTTGGCGCATGCCTGCCGCCCACGCTAGCATATCCTGCATAATGTAGTTAAATCACTACATGACGAGCGCCATCCCGCGGATCGCGCCGCCAGAACGGCCCTACATCCATGCCGCCTCGTCATGTTCGTCGCCACGGAGACACCCCCTCAGCATGGCCAGTCACGACCTGATCGCCCGCATCCGCGCTCGCCTGGACGAACTCAACCGTTCAGAGCGCAAGGTGGCCGACGTCATCCTTCAGGATCCCGCCGCCGCTACCGGCATGAGCATCGCCACCCTGGCCCAGGCGGCCTCGGTCAGCGAGCCCACCGTCAACCGCTTCTGCCGCAACTTCGAAGCCAAGGGCTACCCGGACTTCAAGATCAAACTGGCACAGAGCCTGGCCGGTGGCACCCCCTACGTCAGTCGCAACGTCGAGCGAGACGACGATGCCGCTCACTATGGCGACAAGATCTTCGGCGCCACCATCGCTGCCCTCGACGAAGCGCGCCGCGAACTGGATGCCAAGCGCGTCGAGCGAGCGGTGGATTATCTGATCCAGGCCAAGCAGATCCACTTCTTCGGCCTCGGTGCCTCCGGACCGGTGGCGCAGGATGCCCAGCACAAGTTCTTCCGCTTCAACCTGCCGGTGATGGCCTACGAGGACGTGCTGATGCAACGCATGGTCGCCGCCTCCTGTCACACCGGTGACGTGGTGGTGATCATTTCCTACACCGGGCGAACGCGAGAGCTGGTCGAGATCGCTCGCCTGGCCCGGGACAATGGGGCCGTGGTGCTGGGCATCACTGCCCCCGACTCGCCGCTGGCGATGGAATGCACCGAAACCCTGGAGGTCACCACCCCCGAGGATACCGATGTCTACATGCCGATGACCTCGCGGATGATTCATCTGGCCCTGATCGACGTGCTGGCCACCGGCGTCACCCTGCGCCGCGGCGAGGACTTCCTCGGCCATCTGAAGAAGATCAAGGAAAGCCTCCAGGCGACCCGCTTCCCAAGCGAACCGGAGGCCGCAGGCGGCCCCGCCGGCGGCTGAGCACGGCGATCGCCCCCGCCTCGGGTTACACTAGGCAAACCGCCCCGACTTCAGCAAGAGAGCCCCCGATGAACCACGCCGCGCCCCGGAAGAGATCATGATCGCCAGATTGCGCCCCGTGCTGCTTGCCACCCTGCTGCTGCCGACACTGGCGTTTGCCCCGGCGGCTCAGGCCTTCGATCTCGATGCATTGGAAGCACAGCTAGCTACCCCCGAGCGACTGCAGGGCCACTTCCGCCAGTTCCACTGGCTGGCGGATCAGGAAGTTCGGCTGCACAGCCAAGGCCGCTTCCTCTTCCAGCGAGACCAACAGCTGATCTGGCTCTTCGAGTCCCCGACGCGCCAGGTATTGAGCTTCACCCCCGAGCGGCTGAGCTATGTCCCAGAGAGCGATGCCACGGAGAGCGAGGCCGAGCAGGACCAGGCCCGCTCTCTCCAAGGCGATATCGAGGCACTGCTGCCCGCCCGCCGTACCTTCCAGCGCCAGCTGGTCGCACTCATGGGCGGAGACCTCTCGGCGCTCGGTGAGGAATACCACCTCACGCTCTCCGGCGACCGCGAAGCCTGGCAGGTGGCACTGCGGCCACGAGCCTCGACCCTGGAGCTGCCACTGGCGACCCTGACCCTGTCGGGCGGCGAGCATCCCGAACGGCTGGACATGGCCATCGCCAACGGCGACAGCCTCTCCATCCGCTTGAGTGACACCGAGGAAGTGCTCAACGAGAGCCTGGTGCCCTGGCTGGTTCACTGGCTGATTGGCGATCCCACCGCAGCGGAGGACGCGGCGCCCCTGGAAGATGTGGAGGGCGAGAAGGAAGAGCGCGGCGCGACCGCCCGCGACGCCGCCGTGGAGACGCAAGACTAGAGCAGGAGGGCTGGAGCGGGAAAACGCTAGCAGAACTAGCAGAAAGGGGCCGGCGAGAAGCCGAATACGCATGGGGAGCGACGCGGTCGCTCCCCGACAGGCAGCAAAGGCTCAGCCCTTGATGGCGCAGGTCACGGTGATCTCGACCTTGAGCTCATCGGCCGGCATCGGCGCGGTGATGCAGGTGCGCGCGGGGGCGTGACCCTCGGGCACCCAGGCATCCCAGACCTCGTTCATGGCGGCGAAGTCGTGGCCTTCCTTCAGGTAGATGGTTGCCGAGAGCAGGTGCTCGCGGTCGGAACCGATCTCCTCAAGCAGCGCCTCGACCCGTGCGAGCATGCTCTGGGTCTGTTCGGCGATATCGCTGTGACGGGCCTCGGGGCCAGCCACCTGGCCACACAGATAGGCCACCCCATTGTGAATCACGGCGCGGCTCATGCGCGCTTTGGTGTCGTGTCGAACGATGGTCACGTCCTGGTTCTCCTTGAGTTTCCCTGGGGAAGGTGGCGGCCGGCCCTGTCGCCCGACCGCCACGCATCATGTGCTCTGCGCCGATCTCGGCGCCCGAGCCTATCTCAGCAATCTATTTCAACACTCTATTTCAAGAACTTATCTCAGCAACAGCACCGGCAGGCTGGCCCGGCGCAGCATGGTGGTAGTGGTGCTGCCGACCAGCAGATGACGCACCCGCGAGTGGCCATAGGCACCCATCACCAGCATGTCGATGTCGTGTTCCTCGGCGTAGCCGCGAAGGCTCGCCTCCACCTCACCGGCGCGGATCTCGCCGTGGGCCTCGAAGCCGGCCTCGGAGAGCGTCTTGAGCGCCCAGTCGAGCTGCGAGCGCAGATCGGCCACCTCGGCCCCGACCATCACCACATGACAGTCGATGCCCGTGAACAGCGGGCTCTGGGCGATCATCTCGACGCCCTTGCGGGTGGTCTTGCTGCCATCGAAGGCGATCATCACCCGGCGCGGGGGGCGAAACTCCTCGGGCACCATCAGGATCGGCCGATGCAGGCTGCGAACCACCCGCTCGAGGTTGGATCCCAGATGTTCGGGCGCTTGGTGGGCGGACTCGCCGCGCTTGCCGATCACCAGCAGGCGAATCTCGCTCTCGAGTTCGGCCAGCGTCTCGACCAGCTCGCCGTTGCGCTGGCGAGAAGCGGGTTCGGCCACACCATCCTCGACGGCCCGAGTCTTGGCGGCCTCGAGCATCACCCGGCCACGCTCCTGGGCCAGGCGCGCGCGTTGCTCGTCCAGCGACGAGAGCTCCTCGAGCAGGTGCTCCCGGGAGCCCAGGCCGATGTTGCCGGAGAGATCCGCCTCGGCGGTCTGGGGATGGTTATCGACCACATGCAGGAAGGTCAGGGGCGCAGCCAGCGCCTGGCTCGCCCAGGCGGCGTAATCGCATACGCCGGTGGAGAAGTGAGAGCCGTCGATGGCTGCCATCACTTGATCGGTCATGGTGCAGGTCCTTGGCAGGTGAATGGCGTCTCTTACCGCCTTTCTACCGCAATGCGCCGGCGCTGGATAGCACCGGCGCGATTCGCGTATCAGTGACCGCCCATCAGCTTGTCCACGGCATCCGGCTTGTCGTGGATCGCGAAGCGGTCGACGATGGTCGCGCTGGCCTCGTTGAGGCCGATCACCTCAACCTCGGTGCCCTCGCGGCGGAACTTGAGCACCGCCTTGTCCAGCGCCTCAACGGCCGTGATGTCCCAGAAGTGTGCCCGGGACAGATCGATCACCACCCGCTCGACGCTTTCCTTGAAGTCGAAGGCGGCCATGAAGCGCTCGCCGGAGGCGAAGAACACCTGGCCCACCACCTGATAGCGACGGCCGCGACCGTCTTCGGAGGCCTCGGAGCCGATGTAGAGAATGTTGCCGACCTTGTTGGCGAAGAACAGCGCGGCCAGCAGCACGCCGACGAAGACGCCGATCGCCAGGTTATGGGTGCTCACGGTGACCACCACGGTCGCCAGCATCACGATATTGGTGGAAAGCGGATGCTTCTTCAGGTCACGGATCGAGGCCCAGCTGAAGGTACCGATCGAGACCATGATCATCACCGCCACCAGCGCGGCCATGGGAATCTGCGACACCCAATCGGAGAGGAAGACCACCATCAGCAGCAGCACCACGCCGGCCACCAGGGTCGACAGGCGACCGCGGCCGCCGGATTTGATGTTGATCACCGACTGGCCGATCATCGCGCAGCCCGCCATGCCGCCGAGCAGGCCGGCGCCGATGTTGGCGATCCCCTGCCCCTTGCACTCACGGTTCTTGTTCGAGGAGGTGTCGGTCAGGTCATCGACGATGGTGGCGGTCATCATCGACTCGAGCAGGCCGACCACGGTGAGCATCACCGCATAGGGCAGGATGATCCACAGGGTCTCGAGGGTCAGCGGCACCTCGGGCCACAGGAACACCGGCAGGGTGTCCGGCAGCTCGCCCATGTCGCCGACGGTGCGAATGTCCATGCCCGAGAGGATATACACCGCGGTCAGCACCAGGATGCACACCAGCGGGGAGGGCAGAGTCTTGCCGATCACCGGGATCAGCGGGAACAGATAGATGATGCCAAGTCCCGCCGCCGTCATGGCATAGACATGCCAGGTGACGTCGGTGAGCTCAGGCAGCTGCGCCATGAAGATCAGGATCGCCAGGGCGTTGACGAAACCGGTGACCACCGAGCGCGACACGAAGCGCATCAGGTCGGCGAGGCGCAGATAGCCCGCCACGATCTGCAGCACCCCGGTCAGGAGGGTGGCCGCCAGCAGGTATTCGAGGCCATGTTCCTTGACCAGCGTCACCATCAGCAGCGCCATGGCACCGGTCGCCGCCGAGATCATGCCCGGCCGGCCGCCGGTGAAGGCGATGATCACGGCAATACAGAAGGAGGCGTAGAGGCCCACCTTGGGGTCGACGCCGGCGATGATCGAGAAGGCGATGGCCTCCGGAATCAGCGCCAGCGCCACCACGATCCCCGATAGCGAATCGCCCTTGATGTTGGAAAACCAGTCTTGCTTGATTGATCGGATCATTCTGCGGTCCAGTCGTGGGTCCATGTCATGCCCGAAGGCGCGAAGCGCGTGGCGCGCGGTGACGTCGAGATACGGGGGCCGCCTGAAGCGCGACGCTGGCCGCGGCCTGCCGGCGAAGGCAGCCCATAGGCGAGGCGGAGCGTGTCGCTAATCAGCACGGTTGACGTCAGGATGACGCCAAGCGGTGACGCTGCCATGAAGACAGCGACAGGATGGGAAAGGGAGCGCTAGGGCGGGGTACTGCCACCGGCGGGCAGGGTCTGCCGAGTATCAACTGTCGTATCGACTATCACAGTGAATCATCCCGTCACTCGCAGGTAAGGACCGTCACGGCGATCCTTTACCCTGGTGGTATCTACGTCACTTTTGACAAGCGGCGGATTCTATCAGTTGAGCGCGCGACCTGCACCCTCCTGGCGACGGGGACCGCCGCCCGGCCAGGCTCGGACCGTCGGGCGGGGCACAAGGAAGGTTCGAGCCTCACTCGGCCCTTTTCTCGCTTCTTACTCGCGCCTTAATCTCGCGCATTTAGTCAGTCGGGGGCGGCGGCGTGGCCTTTCGGTACTCGCCCATGTCCCGGAAGGCCTGCATGACATCCATGGGCAGCGGGAAGAAGATGGTCGAGGCATTCTTGTTGCTCATGTCGCTCATGGTCTGCAGGTAACGAAGCTGCAATGCCGCCGAATTCTCGGACATCACATTGGCCGCCTCGACCAGCTTCTTCGAGGCCTGCAGCTCGCCCTCGGCATGGATGACCTTGGCGCGCCGCTCCCGCTCGGCCTCGGCCTGACGGGCGATGGCGCGGATCATGCTCTCGTCGAGATCGACGTGCTTGATCTCGACGTTGGCCACCTTGATGCCCCAGCCTTCGGCGGAGGTGTCGATGATCTCCTGGATGTCGTCATTGAGCTTGTCGCGCTCGGAAAGCATCTCGTCGAGCTCGTGCTTGCCGAGCACCGAACGCAGCGTGGTCTGGGCCAGCTGACTGGTGGCATTGACGTAGTGCTCGACCTGGATGATCGCCTTCTCCGGGTCGACCACCCGGAAGTACAGCACCGCATTGACCTTGACGGTGACGTTGTCCTGGGAGATCACGTCCTGCTCCGGCACATCCATGGTGATCACCCGCAGGTCGACCACCTGCATCCGCTGAATGCCGGGAATGATGATGACGAGCCCCGGCCCCATGACGCGCTGGAAGCGCCCCAGGAAGAACACCACGCCGCGCTTGTATTCCGGCAGGATACGAATCGATGCCGCCAGCAGCATGATCAGCAGCACCACCGGTACCAGATAGGAAATCAACATGACGCACACCTCCTTGGCAGTCCCCGGCCGCACTGGCTAGGACTCGCGTGATGATGCCTTGAGCGGTTCGACCTCCACGGTCAGGCCGTGAAGCCCCACCACCTTGAGCGGCTGCCCCTCGAGCACCGGCTCCCGGGCGCGAGCGCGCCAGCGTTCGTTGTGCAGCCAGACGTGGCCATCGGTATCGAAGTCCTCCAGTGCCCTGGCCTCGGCACCGAGCAGCTCCTCCTGACCGGTACGCACCGGACGCCGGCGCAGGCGGATGAAGTGGACCATCATCCACAGCAGCAGGGCCGCCGCGAGTCCCGCCACGCCGCCGATCAGCGGCAACGAGACGCGCAGATTCTCGGCATCCATCAGGATCACCGAGCCGATCACGAAGGCGACGATGCCGCCGATACCGAGAATGCCGAAGCTCGGCATCAACGCCTCCCCGGCGATCAGCCCCAGGCCGACCAGAATCAATGCCAGGCCGGCGAAATTGACCGGCAGCACCTGGAAGGCAAACAGCGCCAACAGCAGCGAGATCACTCCGATGGTGCCGGGCACCAGGCTGCCGGGATTGGAGAGCTCGAAGATCAGCCCGTAGATGCCGATGATCATCAGGAAGTAGGCGACATTGGGGTCGGTGATCACCGACAACAGCTCGGTGCGCCAATCCGGATCGAAGCGCTCGAGGGTCAGGTCCGCGGTCGCCAGCACCCGCTCTCCGTTCTCCATGATCACACGGCGACCATCGAGCTGGGCCAGCAGGTCATCGAGATCGCGGGCCAGCACATCGATGACCCCTTGCTCGAGGGCCTCGCTGGAGGTCAGGGTCCGGGCCTCGCGCACGGCGAGCTCGGCCCAGTCGGCGTTGCGACCGTGACGCTCGGCGAGGCCGCGGATATAGGCCACCGCATCCTCGAGCACCTTGCGCTCCATGGCGGTGGCGCCACGCCGCTTCGGGGCGTCGGCGTCTGGTTTCTCTGCCGCCTGAGCATCTGGAGCCCGACCATCTGGAGCCCGATCATCTGGAACCTGAGCATCAGCCGCCTGAGGAGCCGGTGTACCGGCCGTTGCGCCCCTTTCGCCGGAGGCGCCTTCACCCTTGCTCACCTCCCTGCCCTTGGCCTTGCCGGACGTAGCCTTCCCTTCGGTTTCATCACCGGCCGGGGGCTCCTCGTCGCCGAAGCCTGGCAGGCCGCCCCCACCCAGGCTCACCGGAGTGGCCGAGCCCAGATGCGTCGACGGCGCCATCGCCGCCACATGACTGGCATACAACAGGTAGGTGCCGGCGCTGGCCGCTCGAGCTCCGCCAGGCGCAACATAGATCGCTACCGGCACCGGCGAGGAGAGCATCTCGCTGATCATGTCGCGCATCGAGGCATCCAGCCCACCCGGCGTATCGAGCACCAGGATGGCGAGTTCGGCATCGAGGTCCCGGGCACGATGCAGGCCGCGGATGAAATAGTCCGCGGTGGCCGGGCCAACAACACCGCCCAGGGTCATCACCAGCACCTGGCGCTCCCGACTCTCCTGCTGGGCGAGGGCCGGCCCCAGCCAGGCGAGCATCGCGCCGAGCAACAGCACCGCGAGGCTCGGCCACAGTCGCCCTCGGCTCCTGCGACAGAATGTGCGATGGGATCTGCTGGCCTTCATGATCTCTGCCCCCTTCCCTGCCGCTGGGCCTTGCGAGCCCGGCCAGGGAGAGCGCCTGCTCCCCCCACCCATGTGCCGCGCTTGCGGTGTACTCACCCTTACAACATAGCCAACATCGACATCATCAGGCCCGATTTCGCCATGAACACCCAGACTCGACGGCTTGCGCCCTCATACGCCGGCCAGCAGCCGCCCGAAGCCGGCCTGACAGGTGGGGCGGCCGGCGATCCAGCGGGCGTGCCAGTAGAGCGCCTGATTGCTCGAGATGCAGGGCACGCCGAAGCGCTGCTCGAGCTCCTCGAGCACATCCAGCGCACGCAGGTTGGTGCAGGGCAGGACCACCGCCTCCACAGGCTCCACGCCTTCCAGAAGCGACGCCAGGGCATCGCCCAGGCAAGCGGGGTCCACCGCCGGAATGTCCGGGTCGTGGTCGAGGCGGAAGCCGCCGATGGCCGCGACCTCGATACCTTGCGCCGTGAAGGCGGCGAGAAAGGCATCATCCACTGCACGCACATAGGGAGTTAGCACGGCGATGCGGCGCGCCTCCAGCGCCTCCAGGGCGGCACGGATGGCAAGCCAGGGGTGAGTGACGGCAACCTCGGGGCGCACCGCATGCAGGCGCTCGGCGATCGGCACGTCGCCGATCAGGAGCCCCGCCGAGGTACAGCCGAACACCAGGGTATGCAACGGCAGTCCCGGCACCAGGGTCGCCGCGGCCGGGGTGATACCGGCTTCCAGGGCCTTGAGGGCCTCCGGGGTGACCTCGGCGTGAGTGGGCATGCGGGTGCAGAAGAGCTCCATGTCGTCACCGACCAGCCGATGCCAGTCCCGCTCCAGGGTGTAGTCGGTATCGAGCAATACCAGACCAATGCGCAATAGCTCCGGTCGGGCATAGCGATGAAACGCCAGTGCCCGGTCGTCCGCCGCGGCAGTGAGCGGGAAGGAGGAAACTGAGGAAGAGACTGGCGGCATGGCGGCATCCGTGAATAGAGGCGTGATGCTATTACCCTAGTCGCTCTATGGGTCTCAAGCCTGTGTCTTCGTGCGCACATGTCGCTGATTGTCATGCGGCGCGTCAACGCAGCCTCACTCCCCGACGATCCCCTGCTGGTCGCGACGCGCCCGAAGCGCGCCTTCCAGGACCGCCGCCCAGGCCGGCAGGTCGATAGGCAGCTGGCCGATCACCTCGATCTCTCGATTCTCGAAGACCTCGGGATCCGCGCCGGCCAGCCGCCTGATCTCCCGGTCGCGGTGCTCGAGCAGTACGTCGAGATAGGGGTGATAGCAGGCCAGCAAGGCGGTGATCCAGCGGTTGACCGGCCAGGAAGGCCAGGCATGATCGAGGGCGAAGGCCTCGGCAAGCGACAGGGTCGTGGTCGCATCGCGCCAGTGCTCGCCGGTCACCCAGCGGTTGGTGGTGAAGAGGCCCAGCGGCTCGCCCCAGGCGTCCATGGAGATGGCGATCAGATGAGTGGGCGTGCCGACCTCGCCGTCCCCATGGTCGGCGACCGGGCGGTTGAAGACATGGAAGTGACCATGCTCGCCGCCGCGATGGGCATGATAGTAGTACTGGCCACCGGTCTCGCTGTCATAGACATCGCCATCGGGATAGTGATTGAACTCGAGGAAGTCCCCCTGCCCCTTGAGCAGTTCACCAACGAGATTCAAGCCGACCTTCTTCAACACCCGCTGGCAGTCCAGCGCCTCTCTGGCAGCGGCCGCCATGACCGCGATCTCAGCGGTGGAATAGCCCTCGAGGCGTGGCACCGAGATGGGCTCGAAGAGGGAGAATGCGGCCATTGATGTCATCGATGACTCCTTGCTTGGCTCTGGACGGCGGTCCGGCGCCCTCCAACGGCGGCTCGCCGGACCTGTTGCCCTTCCTAGAGGCGGTGGGGTTCGCCCGCATAGCGCTTCTGTACCTCGACCACATAGGCCGATAGCGCGGAGAGCTCCTCGCTGTCCCAGCCCAGCGTCGAGGCGGCCATGGGGTTGAGCATGCAGACCTGGACCATCTCGTCGGCATGCAGCATCGACATGCCATAGAGGCTCTCGCCCATCGCCACCCGATGCGGGAAAGGCGAGGCGAAGGTGGCCTGATAGGCGCTGTCCTGATCGACCCCATGGCAGCTCGCACAGGCCAGGCCATTGGTGCTGAGGCTCGCGTCCTGGAAGAGTGCCTTGCCTCGAGCGATCAGGGTGTCAACGTTGTCGCCGTCTTCCCGATAGCCCGGCGTGTAATTGTCCGGCCGCTTCACTGCGCAGGGGTTTCTGGCACTGGCCGCGGCACAGGGGTTCTTGGCCGCGCAGGGATTCGCCGCACAAGGATTCTTGGCCGCGCAGGGATTCGCCGCACAGGGATTCTTGGTGGCGCAGGGATTGGCGGCGCAGGGATTGGCGGCGCAGGGATTGGCGGTACAGGAATTCTTGGCCGCACACGGATTGTCCGCGGCACAGGGGTTCTTGGCGGCACAGGGGTTGGGGGCACAGGCCTGCTGGACGGCGCAGGGGTTCTTCGCCGCACAGGGGTTGGCGCCACACTGGGCCAGGGCCTGCCCCATGACACCGGCCAGGGAAACGCCGAGCAGGGCCCCGCCTGTCATCAGGGGGCGGCGACAGCGCCAGAGATGATCGATCGTAGTCATGGACTCGCTCCTGAGACTCTTCCATTAGCAGGATAGACGGAGAGGCCCCTACTGGCCGCCGGCCTCGCAGGGATTGCAGGGAGGCTTGACCGCACAGGGATTGGCCGCCGCGCAGGGATTGGCCGCGGCACAGGGGTTCTTGGCCGCACAGGGATTCGGCGCGCAGCTCTGCTGGGCGGCACAGGGTGTCTTGACCGCGCAGGGGTTGGCCCCGCACTGCGCCAGGGCGCTCCCGGCGGCACCTGCCAGGCCGAGCCCCAGCAGCGACGCGGCCAGCGAGTGAGTCATGGCACGACGGTTGGGCAGCAGACGAAAGCTAGGCATGATCGTTCTCCAGATTGTTGTCGGTGGCTGGCCCTGAGGGCCCTGGATACGTGCCGCAGCGTGCGAAACGTGGAACTTGGTCGCGCATCCTGAGCCAGACTTACACCCCGGTGGCGATTTTCGCCGATGCGCCCGAGGCTCCTGCCTCGTCCAGCACCGGCCGAATCGAGCGGATAACCCGGGTAAGGTTCTGTGCTCAAAGGCTGTAAGGTATTGCGACGACGGTAGACCAAGTTCCCGTATTCTCTCTTTTTTCTGACCCGAGACCGCCATGCTCGATACGGACACCGCTGCCTCGCTCCCCCCCGCCACACCCCTGCAGGCCCCCCTGGCTCAAGCCCTCGAGGTAGCGGGGCTCGCCGGAAACCTGCTGGCCATCAAGCCGATGCCCGATACCGGCCTGGCCCATGCCCACCTGTGGCTCGAGCGCGACAGCGGCGAGGACTGGGTGGCGCGGCTGCCCAAGCAGAGCCAGATGGGGCTCGCGGTCGACGACAACCTCGCCTACCAAGCGGCCTGCTTCACCCGAGCGAGCCGAAGCGGTCATACCCCGGCACTCAAGGCCGTGCTGCCCCCGAGCGCCGCCTTGCCGCGAGGTGGCCTGCTGGTCTCGGCGATCCGCGGCCGCCCATCCCGGTTGCCCGAGGACCTGCCGGCGATTGCCGAGGCCCTGGCCAGCCTGCATGCACAGCCACTGCCACCGGCCGAAAAACGCGCCCCTTTGCTGGCGCCGATCGATCCCTGGGCGGCCATGCTCGCGGAGCTTCATGAGCAGGCGGCGTATCTTGATCAGGCGAAGATCGCGCCCGAGGTGCGCCAGGCGTTGCACGACGATTTGCTGGCGCTCGTGCAATGGGCCAGTGAGGCACCGCCCCCCCGGCCTACGCTGATCAGCTTCGATGCCCATCCCGGCAACTTTCTTGTTCAAGACGGCGGTCGGGCGATGCTCGTCGACCTGGAGAAGTGCCGCTATAGCCTGCCCGGCTTCGACCTGGCCCATGCGACCCTCTACACCTCGACGACCTGGGACCCTCGGAGCCATGCCGCGCTGAGTCTCGCCGAGGTCCGCGCCTTTCATCGCGCCTGGGCCGCGTCCATGGCCGAGCGCGACGCCCGGTTCGACGCCGATGACCTGCTGCAGTGTCGTCGCGCCATGTGGCTGTGGTCGGTGACCTGGTGTGCCAAGTGGCAGGTCGAGCGATGCCGGGCGCGTGATGCCGCCGCCGCGGGCGCAGACTGGTCGTCGGAACTCAGTGACCCAGCGCTGATCCGTCATGTCGCCGACCGGGTCCACCACTATCTGTCTGCGCCCGTCATCGCCCGCGTCCGTGACGAGTGGCGGGCGCTTGCCGACGACAGCGGCCTGGCCTGACGGCCCGCGCCTCTAGGGCCTCTCTTACCCTGACGATTGACACCATCACCACAAGGATCGCCTTCATGACCCGGATAGCCCTCCTCGCCCACCGTCACAGGCCCGCTGCCTCATCTCGCTCGCTCGGTCGTTGGCGAGGCCGCTCCCTCACCGGCTTGCTGAGCGCCATCGCCCTCACCATCACCGCTCTGCCGACCCTGGCTCAAGATGACGCCCTGCGCCTGGATGACTGGGCCGCCATCGAGCGGGCTGCGAAGGGCCAGACGGTCTACTGGAATGCCTGGGGCGGCGACAGCCGTACCAACGCCTACCTGGCCTGGGCCGCCGATACCCTCGAGGCGCGCCACGACATCGAGCTGGTCCACGTCAAGCTCGACGATACCGGTACCGCCGTCTCACGGGTGATCGCGGAGAAGGCCGCCGGCAACCTCGATGAGGGCGCCATCGACCTGATCTGGATCAACGGCGAGAACTTCGCCGCCATGAAGGACAACGACCTGCTGTTCGGTCCCTTCGCCGAGGCCTTGCCGAACCATGACCTGACCCGGCCCGAGACCAACCCCGAGGTGCGCCTCGACTTCACGGTGCCTACCGAGGGCTTCGAGGCCCCCTGGGGCAAGGCGCAGCTGACCTTTTACTACGACAGCGCTCGCCTCGAGACGCCGCCGGGCTCCATCCCGGCTCTGCTCGACTGGGCTCGCGCCCATCCGGGCCGTTTCACCTATCCGCTGGTGCCAGACTTCACCGGCAGCACCTTCTTGAAGCAGGCCCTGATCGAACTGGCGACGGACACCGCACCCCTCTATGAACCGGCCGCACAGAGCGACTTCGCCGCCGTCACCGCCCCACTGTGGGACTACCTGGACGCCCTGCACCCGCACCTGTGGCGCGACGGGCGTCACTTCCCGGCCAGCGGGCCGGAGATGCGGCGCCTGATGGGCGACGGCGAGCTGAGCCTCGCCTTCACCTTCATACCCTCCGAGCCGGCCGCGGCGGTGGCCGACTTCCAGCTGCCGCCGACCACCCGCAGCTACGTGCTGGACGGCGGGACGCTGGGCAACGTGCACTTCGTCGCCATTCCCTTCAATTCAAGCCACAAGGCCGGGGCCCTGGTCACCGCCAACTTCCTGCTCTCGCCCGAGGCCCAGGCGAAGAAGCTGGATCCGGCCGTCTGGGGTGATCGCACCGTGCTCGACATGGCCGCCCTCGACGAGGCGGCACGCGCCACCTTCATCGACGACCGCGACAACCCCGCCGCCCTGCCCGCCGATGCCTTGTCGAAGACGCGTCCCGAACCCCACCCGAGCTGGATGGCGCGTCTCGAGGCGACCTGGCTCGAGCGTTACGGCAGCCAGTGATCCCGATGCGCCTCTTCTCACCGACCATTCGTGCCATCCCCTGGCTCGCCATCGCCCTTCTCAGCCTGCCGGTTGTCGGCGGGCTGGCCGGGGTCCTGGCCCCGGCACTCGGTTGGCTGCCGGCCCTCGGCGGCGATGAGCTGACCCTCGCGCACTGGCGGAGTCTGGCCGCAACCCCGGGCCTTGGCGACATGGTACGCCTGAGCCTGACCACCGGGCTTGTCAGCACCCTGGTCTCGCTCGCCATCGTCATGCTGTTCATCGGCGCCTTCGCCGAGACCCGCGCCCTGGCGCTGGTGCGTCGCCTGCTGTCGCCCCTGCTGGCGGTGCCCCATGCCGCCGCCGCCATCGGCATCGCCTTCCTGCTCACACCCTCGGGGCTGGCCAGCCGGCTGATCTCGCCCTGGCCCAGCGGCTGGGAGACGCCGCCGGACTATCTCTTCCCCGGCGACCCCTGGGGCCTTGGTCTCATCATCGGACTGGTCATCAAGGAGGTGCCCTTCCTGTTACTGATGAGCCTCGCCGCCCTGCCCCAGTGCCAGGCCCAGGCTCGCCTGCGACTGGCCCGCTCGCTGGGCTATGCGCCCCTCACCGCCTTCGCCAAGGCGGTGCTGCCCGGGCTCTATCCGCTGATTCGTCTGCCGGTTTACGCGGTGATCGCCTTCGCCTCGGCCAATGTCGAGGTGGCGATGATCCTCGGGCCCAGCACCCCGCCGCCGCTGGCGGTCTCGGTCGTGCGCTGGATCAATGACCCGGACCTGGCGATGCGCTTCGTCGCCTCGGCGGCGGCCCTTTTGCAACTCGGCGTCACCCTGACGGCGCTCGGGGCCTGGTGGTTGGGCGAGCGGCTGATCGCCCGTCTCTTCCACGCGTCCCTGACCAACGGGCGGCGCCACGCAGGCGATGGTCTCTGGGCCGGCGCCGGCGGGCTCACTACCCTGCTCGCCGTGGCGCTACTGGGTGGCAGCCTGATGGGGCTGGTGCTGTGGTCGCTGGCCGGCTGGTGGCCCTTCCCCGCGCTGCTGCCAAGCCCCCTGAGCCTGCATGCCTGGCAAGGCGCCCTGCCGGGACTGCTGGATCCGCTTGCCCAGACCGCGCTGATCGGCGTGTGTGCCACCGGCCTGTCGCTGGCGCTGGCCATCGGCGCCCTGGAGGCCGAGCAGCTGCGCGGCCAAGGCATGGCGGCCTGGGCGGAGCTGGTGCTCTACCTGCCGCTAGTCGTGCCGCCGGTGGCCTTCCTGTTCGGGCTGGTGCAGCTGCAGGGCCAGGCCGGCCTGGCGCCGGGCACGCTGGCCGTGATGCTCGCCCACAGCCTCTTCGTGCTGCCCTATGTGTTCCTGTCACTGGCCGAGAGCTATCGCCGCCTCGATCCCCGCTGGGCGCAGGTCGCGGCGAGCCTGGGCCATTCGCCGGCCAGCCTCTTCCTGCGGGTACGCCTGCCGCTGCTCACGGTGCCGATCCTGACCGCCGCGGCGGTCGGCTTCGCGGTGAGCGTCGGCCAGTACCTGCCGACCCTGCTGATGAGCGCCGGCCGCCTGACCACCCTGACCACCGAGGCGGTGAGCCTGGCCAGCGGTGGTGATCGTCGCCTGGCCGCCGTCTATGCACTGATGCAGCTGCTGCTGCCCGCCCTGGGCTTCGCCCTCGCCCTGACCCTGCCCCGACTGCTGATGCGTCACCGAAGTGGAGTGCTCGACCCGTGATTTCTCTCGATTCTCTCGCCCCGGGCACCGCCCCCATGACTGCAAGAAGTGCCACCACCGACCGTTCTCTCCCCGCCGATGCGGGAAGCAAAAGCCGCCCCGTCGAGGGAGCCCTGACCCTGGAAGGGGTTCGCATCAACCAGCGCGGCCAGCCGCTGGTGGCACTGGATACCCGCATCGCTCCCGGCGAGATCCTGACCCTGATGGGCCCCTCCGGGGTCGGCAAGTCGACCCTGCTGTCCTACCTGGCGGGCTTTTTGGCCCCGGCCTTCTCGGCGCGGGGGCGGGTGCTGCTCGACGACACCGACCTCACCCGCCTGGCCCCCGAGGCGCGCCAGTTGGGCCTGCTGTTCCAGGACCCGATGCTCTTCCCCCACCTGAGCGTCGGCGGCAACCTGGCCTTCGGCATGCCCCGCGGCGGCGGCCGCCGCGCGCGGCGCACGCGCATCGAGGCGGCACTCGAGGAGATCGGCCTGTCAGGCTACACCGACCGGGACCCGACCACCCTGTCCGGCGGCCAACGCTCCCGGGTGGCCCTGATGCGGGTACTGCTCTCGCGCCCCCGTGCCATGCTGCTGGACGAGCCCTTCTCGAAGCTCGATGCGTCCCTGCGCCACGAGATGCGATGCCTGGTGTTCTCCCGGGTGCGCCGCCTGGGCCTGCCGGCGCTGATGGTCACCCACGACGCCGCCGATGCCGAGGCGGCCGGCGGGCCCGTCATCGAGCTGGGAGCTCAATCTTGACCCCATCGATGCCCGTGCCTAAAACCCCGCGCCTGAGTATCATCATCCCGACCCTCGACGAGGCGGCCACCCTCGAGCCTCAGCTGGCCACCTTGCTCGGTCTATGGGTGTGCGGGGTCGAGATCCTGGTCGTCGATGGCGGTAGCCGGGACGCCACCGTCACGATCGCCCGGCGCTATGCCGATCGCGTTCTTTCCTGCGAACCGGGCCGGGCCCGGCAGATGAACCTCGGCGCCCAGGCCAGCCGCGGTGAGCACCTGCTGTTCCTGCATGCCGATACCCGGCTGCCGCGCCGGGCCGACCGCCGGGTCGCCCGAGCCCTCGATGGGGCGAGTTGCTGGGGTCGCTTCGATATCCGTCTCACCGGGCAACGGCGCATGCTAAGAGTCGTCGCCTGCTGCATGAACCTGCGCTCACGCCTCACCGGCATCGCCACCGGCGACCAGGCACTGTTCATGACCCGCGCCGCCTTCGACGCCGTCGGCGGCTATCCGGAGCAGCCGCTGATGGAAGATATCGAGATCAGCCGGCGCCTGAAGGCACTGTCGAGGCCGGCCTGCCTACGCACGCGGGTGGTGAGCTCGGGGCGGCGCTGGGAACGCCACGGCCCCTGGGCCACGATCCTTCTGATGTGGCGACTGCGCTTTCGCTACTGGCGGGGCGAGGACAGTCACCGCCTGGCCGAGGAGTATCGCCATGCCCGCTGATCGGCTTAACGACGGTTTGCCCCTGGCCATTCTGGCCAAGGCGCCCCTGCCGGGGCGGGTCAAGACTCGGCTGATTCCCGCGCTCGGTGCCGAGGCCGCGGCGCGGCTCCATGAGCGGCTGCTGCGCCGAACCCTCGAGGTGGCCCTGGCCACCACCCCGGCGCACCGCATCGTGCTGTGGACCGGCCTCGAGCATGACCACCCGCTGTTCGTGGAGCTCGCCACCCGGCATGGCATCGCGCGACGCCCGCAGCCGGAGGGCGATCTGGGCGAGCGCATGCTCTCAGCGCTCGACGCCATGGCGACGCCGGGGCTACTGGTAGGCAGCGACTGCCCGGTGCTGACGCCTGCGCTGCTCGCCGACTGCCAGGCCGCCCTGGCCCTCAACGACGGTGTGCTGCTGCCCGCCGAAGACGGCGGCTATGCCCTGGTCGGACTAAACACCCCGCGGCGGGCCTTCTTCGCCGACATCGCCTGGGGCGGCGAGCGGGTGCTCGCCCAGACCCTCGCCCGGGCGGAGGCGCTCGGTTGGTCGATCGCCCGCCCCGCCGAGGTCTGGGACATCGACCGCCCCGAGGACTTGGCCCGCTGGCAGGCCATGATGTCACCCTGAGGCGGCGCTCGGACACCCGCGCATCGGTGATGAAGGGCATGATCGGCGCCCGCGCAGGTTCGTGCGCAAGTGCGTGCTCAAGTTCATGCGTAAGGTAGGCGTCTCTCGCGGCACCAAGTCCCATGCTCGCGTTCGGGTATCGCCTTGACCTTTCGTATCGGCGGTTCATGATATGAGCATCGGTTTGCCAGGGGGATGCCATGAGCGGCACGAGTACAGAAGAGACCAACGCGAGGATGCAGCGCCTGGCGGCCGTCAGGCCCCGCCTGGTGTCCTTCGCCCGCCTGCAACTGAGAGAACCGGCCATGGCCGAGGACGCGGTGCAGGAGGCGCTGGCCACCGCCATCGAGAAGGATGCGGACTTCGCCGGCCGTTCCGGCTACGAGACCTGGGTCTTCGGCATCCTCAAGTACAAGATCCTCGATGCCCTGCGGACCCAGCGACGTCAGGGCAAATGGCAATCCTTCGAGGGCGAGAGCGACGAAGATGCCATCGACCGGCAGTTTCAGCAGAACGGTCAGTGGCAGGCGGCGGCGCGGCCCTCGGCCTGGGGCGACCCGGAAGCCAGCTTCGCCAACGAGCACTTCTGGCGGGTCTTCGATACCTGCATGATCGCGCTCCCCGAGAACATCGCCCGCGTCTTCTCGCTGCGCGAACTGATGGGCCTGTCGACGGCGGATATCTGCAAGGAGACCGGCCTGAAAGAAAACAATTGCTGGGTGATCCTGCATCGAGCCCGCCTGCGGCTGCGGGCCTGCATCGAACGCGGTTATCTTTCCCAGCATGCCCCGACGGAGCACGGCCAATGATCCAGATGATGATGTGCAAGCAGGCGACCCGCCTGATGTCCAAGCGCCTCGACGCCCCCCTGAGCCTGCGGGAGCGCTTTTCCCTGCGCTTTCACCTCGGCATGTGTGGGGCCTGCCGCCATTGCGACCGGCAGTTCGAGTTGCTCCATCTGGCCGGGCAACGCTACCGGGACCGTCTGGCACCCGATGACGACGCCCGATAGCCATACCAGCCTGCTACTACCGCCCGCGAGCGATGCCACTTCCCCCTGAGCGCTCACCCGCGGCGCCTCGCCGTCACCCTGCCGACACGTCGACGCCCGACCATCAATGGCCGGGCGTCGCGTCAACGGTGCTCACCCGTCAGGGCGTGGCTGCTTCCTGAGCCACGGCCTCGAGAATGCCCGCCACCTTGTCCAGCGGCAGCTCACAGTCGGTCAGCCGGTGCCGCTCGGCCAGGTAGTGGGGAGAATTCCATTCGAGCCGAGTGCCTTCGTCCAGCTGGCGGAGCACCATCTTCTGCGGCAGGTCCAGCGCCATGCTGCCCTGACACACCATCATCGGGGTACCGACCTTGGGGTTGCCGAACACGAAGGTACGGGTGGGGGGCAGGGATAGCCCGGCCTTCTGGGCATTGTCGGCGTGGTCGATGACCGTAAACAGCGTCAGGCCCTTGCTGTCCAGGGCATCGCGCAGGCCCTGATCGACCGCCTGTATGTCTTGTTCGCTATCCAGGTGCTCGATACCGTCGGCGCGGTCACCGGCCGCGGCGATGCCGGACAGGCTGAAGAGGGTCACGGCGACGAGGGCCAGTCTTGCCTTGATCATGATCGTACTCCTTTCCGTTGGAACCTTGGGAGGACCACAGTGACGCCGTGGCCATGAGATGTCTGCATGACAGGCATGCCGACCGGATGCCCGGGCGATCGGTTCCGATCCTCAGTCAGAATGCCCAACCCGAAGGCTCAGCCCGTGTACTCAACCTAGCCGCTCGCTTAACGCGAGCAGGTCGGTCACGGTCACATCCGGCTCGCCACCCCAGGCATCGAAGGGCGCCTCGGCGCTGCGCCGCACCCAGGCGGCATGCAGGCCGGCATGGCGAGCCCCGATCACGTCAAAGGGATTGCTGGAGATCAGCCAGGTGTCCTGAGCCTCGCTTTCCATGCGGTCACGCAGGTGCGAATAGACCGCCGGGTCGGGCTTGAAGCGCTTGATCTCATCGACGCTTATGATGTCGTCGAAGTAATCCCGAAGCCCGGCCTGACTCAGCAGGCCATCGACCGCCTCGCGGGTGCCGTTGGAAAAGGCCACGCAGGTCACCCCGGCGCCCGAGAAGCGCTGTAGCGCCTCGGCGACATCGGGAAAGGCCGGCAGCCGGCCGTAGGTCGCCATCAGGCGATCCTTCTGACCTTCGCTCAGGCCGGTTCCCAGCGCGCGGTCGGTGAACTCCAACGCTTCCCGGGTGCAGGCCGAGAAGGGGGTGTAGGCGCCCATCAGGCCGCGCCGAAAGCTGTATTCCAGCTGCTTGTCCCGCCAGCGCTGGGAGAAGGCCGCGGCTCTCTCGCCCAGCGCCGTTTCCAGTTCGGCGATCACGCCATGCGTATCGATCAGGGTGCCATAGACGTCGAAGGCCAGTACACGTTTGCTCATCTTGCATCCTTCTGATTATGCGCTATAAACGGCGACGCCGGGCGTCGCCCGCAGGACCGTATCTCCATCGCCCCGCAACAGACACCTGAGCGCCAAAGGGGTTCAACGCCATGGGGGCCACGCCATAGCGGGTCAACTCAGACGGCCGAGAGCAAAGTCGGCGATGGCGGTATCCTGCACCCCGGTGCCGGTCAGGTCGCAGACGGTGATGGTCGCATCGGACAGCCGCAGCCGCTGCCCTTCGGCGATCACCCGGCCAAGCTCGAAGACCTTGAAGGGCAGAGCGCCACCGACGTCGGCGGCCCCGGCGAAGGCCTTGAGCTCGCCATGGCACGCGCTCTGGGCCCGGCTGTCGCAGACGAAGGCATCGGCGCGAGTCAGCACGCCGGCGTCGAGCTCGCGCTTCTCGGGGCTGTCGGAGCCCATGGCGGTGACGTGCACGCCCTCGGGTAGATCCGCCGCGGTAAGGAGTGGCTCATGGGAGGGCGTGGTGGTGACGATGATGTCGGCCACGGCGCAGGCGGCCCGGACGCTTGCGTGCACCCTGACCTCAAGGCCCCGGGCACGCAGCCGCTCGGCATAGTGCTCCGCCGCCTGCGGCCTCCGCGCCCAGACATCGACGCTGTCGATATCGCGGACCAGGCGCAGCGCCTCGACCTGTCGCTCGGCCTGCTCGCCGGCCCCCAGCACCGTGACCCGGCGGCTGTCTTCCCGTGACAGGTGCTTGGCGGCGATGGCACCGGCCAGGGCGGTGCGCACCATGGTCAGGTAGCCCTCATCGAAGAGCATCGCCTCGACCAGGCCGGTGCGCGCCGAGCACACCATCATCAGGCCGCTGAGGCTAGGAAGGCCCAGCCTGGGATTGTCGAAGAAGCCGGAGCTGACCTTGATCGCGAACCGCGAATAGCCGCGAAGGTGGGCGGTCTTGACGTCGACCTCGCCGTTGGCCTCCTCGATGGCCATGGACAGGATCGGCGGCTGCACCGCCTCGCCCCGCCCCAGGGCGGCAAAACCCGCTTCCACGGCGGTCAGGGCGTCCCGATCCAGCGTCACGGCCTCGCCGATCGCCTCCCGGTCGAATAGTTGCATGGGACTCTCCTTAACTGGGGGGTCGGTGATCCCGTCAGAGCCTCTAGCGTCCTATGAGCCCCCGGGCTCGATCAAGGGTCTCAAGCGATACCCCGTTGCCGGAAACGATCAAGGCGATCGTCTGGCCTCCGATATCGATGCCGTGCTCGGCGATCGCCGCCAGCCCGACCGCCGCCGCCCCCTCGACCAGCAGCTTCTCGTGCTCGAGCATGTCGACCATGGCATGGGCGATGGCGGCCTCCGAGACCTGGTAGTGATCGTCCATCACCTCATCGACCAGGGCCAGGCTGCAGCGGTTGTCCAGGCCGATCCCGCCACCCAGGGAGTCACCGAGGCTCTCGACCTCCTCCACCGCCACCGGATGCCCGGCCTCGAGGCTCTTCCACATCGCCGCTCCGCGAGAGAGGCTCACCCCGGTCAGCTGAACCTCCGGGCGGATCGCCTTCAGGGCCGCGCCGATGCCGCCGAGCAGGCCACCGCCGGAGAGCCCGACGAAGACCCGGTCGAGCTCCGGGGCGTCCTCGAGCAGCTCCAGGCCGATGGTGCCCTGGCCGGCGGCGATCAGCGGGTCATCGAAGGGCGGGATCAGGGTCATGCCCTCCTTATCGACCAGTCGCGCCACCTCCTCGAAGGCCTCGTCCTGGCTGGCGCCGATGCGCGTGACAGTGGCGCCCAGGGCCTCGATGGCGGCAACCTTGTTGGCCGGCACCAGGGTCGACAGACAGATGGTCGCCGGCACCCCGAGGCGCGCCGCGGCGAAGGCCACCGCCCGGCCGTGGTTGCCGGTGGAGGCGGTGGTGACGCCTTTGGCCAGGGCCTCGCGGCCATGGCGCTCGATCAGCGCAGCGATCATGTTGGTGGCCCCCCGCAGCTTGAAGGCGCCGGTGGGCTGGCAGGTCTCGAGCTTGAGCAGCACCTTCGCGTCGAAGCGGCGCGATAGCGCCGCCGAGCACACCAACGGCGCGCGCACCACCTGGCCTTCGAGCCGCTTGCGTGCTCGGTAGAGTTCGGCCAGGGTCACACCGTGAACGGGAGGGGGCATGGGCGCATCCTTATTCGATGACCATCACTAGCGTCATGATGATGAGTCTAACGATGGCCGTGTGCGCGGCCACGATCAAGCGCGCCGCCCGGTGGGCGGCGCTTGGATGACGATCCTCACCTGCTGTTCATGCCGGGCGAGTCAGGACTGGGCGGGCCTCGTTCAGCGCAGCGCGCCATCGCGGGTCAGTTCATCGGTCACCTTGTCCACGGCCCGTTTGACGCGGGCAATGATCTCGTCGACCTGATCCCGGGTGGTGATCAGCGGCGGCGCGAAGCCGAGGATATCGCCCTGAGGCATGGCGCGGGCGATCAGGTTCTCCTCGAGGGCGGCCGCGGCGATCCGCGGGCCAACCTTGAGGCTCGGGTCGAAGTGGGCGCGCTTGGCCGGATTGGCGGAGAACTCAAGCGACGCCAGCATGCCCACGCCGCGGGCCTGACCGACGATCGGGTGATCACCGAAGGTGGCCTGCATCTGCTGCTGCAGGTAGGCGCCGGTCTCGGCGGCGTTGGCGGTGAGGCCTTCGCGCTCGATGATCTCCAGGTTGGCAAGCCCCGCCGCGCAGCCCAGCGCATGGCCGGAGTAGGTCCAGCCGTGGCCGATCGGGCCGTATTCGCCGGTGCCCTGCTCGAGCACCTGCCACACCCGGTCGCCGACGATCACCCCGGACAGCGGCTGATAGGCGCTGGTCAGGCCCTTGGCCACGGTGATCAGGTCCGGCTTGATGCCGTAGTGATGGCTGCCGAAGTTGCTGCCGATGCGCCCGAAACCACACACCACCTCGTCGGCTATCAGCAGCACGTCGTACTTGTCGAGCACCGCCTGGATCGCCGCCCAGTAACCCTCCGGTGGCGGCACGATGCCGCCGGTGCCCAGCACCGGCTCGCCGATGAAGGCGGCCACGGTGTCGGGGCCTTCGGCGAGAATCATCTCCTCGAGCCGGGTCGCGCAGTAGGCCGAGAATTCCTGCTCGCTCATGCCTTCCTGCTCGGCGGCGCGGTGGTAATAGTACGGCGCCTCGGTGTGGCGAATGGTATCGATCGGCAGGTCGAAATGATCGTGAAACGCCTTCAGGCCGGTCAATGAGCCCGACGCGATGCCGGAGCCGTGATAGCCGCGCATCCGCGAAATGACCTTCTTCTTCTGCGGGCGCCCGAGCACGTTGTTGTAATAGCGCACCAGCTTGAGCTGGGTCTCGTTGGCATCTGAGCCTGACATGCCGTAGTAGACCTTGGACATGCCGGGGCCGGCCAGCTCGAGAATCTTTTCGGAGAGCCTGATCTGCGCTTCGTTGGAGTGCCCCACATAGGTGTGGTAGTAGGACATCTCAAGGGCCTGCTTGTAGATGGCCTCGGCCACCTCGGTACGGCCGTAGCCGATGTTGACGCAGTACAGGCCGGCAAAGCCGTCGATGAACTCACGTCCGTCCATGTCGACGATATTGATGCCCTGACCGCCGGTGATGATCCGGCCCGGCGCATCGCCATGGGCGAAGTCACGCAGGTGGGTAGAGGCGTGGAAGGTGACCTTGCGATCGCGATCGATCAGCTCCTGATGGGTGCTCATGTTTTTCTCCCTAAAACTCCCCGACCACATCGGGGAGTATGTGCATGGCTTGGCATCACATCAGCCAAGACCGTTATCCAATAAGTGCTAGAACCCTGCGAGCGATGGCCAGGCTAGCTTAACTACCTGAAACCGAGCCCAGCGCGCCCAGGCAGTAGTACTTGGTCTCCAGGTATTCATCGATGCCGCCGACGCCACCTTCACGCCCGAGGCCGGACTGCTTGACGCCGCCGAAGGGAATCGGCGGACCGGTCATCTTGACCGAGTTGACCGAGACCATGCCGAACTCGAGTGCCCGCAACAGCTTCCAGATGCGCCGGATGTCGTGGGTGTAGACATAGGCGGCGAGGCCGTATTCGGTATCGTTGGCCATGGCGATGACTTCATCGTCGTCGCCATAGGCAGTAATGCCGGCCACCGGGGCAAAGTTCTCTTCCCGCCAGACCTTCATCTCGGGGGTCACCCCGGTCAGCAGCACCGGCATGAAGAAGTTGGGCCCGGGCGCCGCCGACTGATCGCCGGCCACCAGGGTCGCGCCCCGGGAGATGGCGTCATCGACGATGCTCGCCGCCTTCTCGACCGCCTGGCCATGGATCAGCGGGCCCAGATCGACCTCGCTCTGCAGGCCGTTGCCGACGGTCAGCGCCGCCATCCGCTCGGCGAAATGCTCGACGAAGGCGTCATGGATCGATTCGTGCACCAGGATACGGTTGGCCGCCAGGCAGTCCTGGCCGGCGGTCTGGAACTTGGCGGCGACCGCCGCCAGGGCGGCCTCCCGCGGGTCCATGTCCGGCCCCACGATGAAGGGCGCATTGCCACCCAGTTCCAGCGACACCCGCTTGACGGTGCCGGCGCACTGCTCGAGCAGCAGCCGCCCGACCCGGGTGGAGCCGGTGAAGGACAGCGCCTTGACGCGCTCCTCACCGCACAGGATCGAGGACACCTCCGCGGGCTCGCCCAGCACCACGTTGTAGATGCCCGCCGGGATGCCGGCCCGCTCGGCGAGCTCGGCCAGTGCCAGCGCCGAGAACGGAGTCTCGCCGGCCGGTTTGACGATCACCGGGCAGCCCGCGGCCATGGCAGCCGCCGCCTTGCGGGTGATCATCGCCAGCGGGAAGTTCCAGGGCGTGATCAGGGCGGCGATACCGACCGGTTCCTTGATCGTGCCCAGGGCCGCATTGGGAATGTGGCTGGGAATGGTCTCGCCGAAGGTGCGCTTGCCCTGCTCGGCGAACCACTTGATGAAGCTGGCGCCGTATTCCACCTCGCCCCGGGCATCCGGCAGCGGCTTGCCCTGCTCCATGGACATCAGGATGGCGAGATCCTCGCGGTGTGCCTGCAAGAGGTCATACCAGGCCAGCAAACGCTCGGCACGCTCGTCGGCGCGCAGCGCCCGCCACTGGACGAAGGCTCGCTCGGCCGCATCGACGGCACCGCGAATCTGGTCGGCCTCCAGCCAGGGAATATGCCCAAGGACCTCACCGGTGGCCGGGTCGGTCACGGCCTCCTCGCGGCCACCATCGCCATGGGTCCACTTGCCGTCGACATAGGCGTACTGGCGGAACAGGCGGGGATCGTCGAGTCGCTGAGTCACCGTCGTGGACACTTTCATGAAACACCTCCCTGGGAGAACAGCGTCAATGGCGCTGGCACCGAAAATTGGCTCGGGCGGCAGTCGCCGCCTGATGCCTACAGGGTAAGGCGTCCTGGCTAACGAGACTTTTTGTTGGACTGCCCTTGGCGCGAGGTTTTTTCCGCGTTCTGACCGAAAGCGACAGAATTTTCTGCTCGATTCACACAACCATCTGACCGGGAAACACAGGGGAGAAAACATGAGGGCCAGAAACGCCATCGCCCCGGCCGAAGGGCCGGGGCGATGGCAATGCTTAGCGCTACTGCGGTACTAAATGGTGGAGCTAAGGTGGTGGGGCTAAAGCGACCCGAGCGCGTCAGTCGGCACCCTCGGAGGTCGCCAGCAGCGCCTCTTCGGTGAACACGATCAGACCAAGCTCCGGGCGATAGCCGTGGATCTCGGTAACATCCAGCGCCTGAAGGAAATACAGAATCTCCTCGCTGATCACCTGACCCGGCACCAGCACCGGGAAGCCGGGCGGATAGGGAATCACAAAGCTTGCCGAGACGACATCACGTCCTGCCGCCATGGCGCGCTGCAGTTCCCCGTTGTCGAAGCGCAGGTACTCGGTGTTCTCCTCGTCATAGCTCAAGAAGTAGGCGCGGCGAATGTCACCATCCGGCGTACCGTCCGCCACATGCGGCCGGAAGGCATCATGGAAGCGACTGAAGTCCGGCAGCGGCGGCAGATCATGGGTCAGCGACTGAATCTGATGTTCGATGATCTTGCGCTCAGGGCGACTGCTTTCCTCCCAGCGCCGATCGAAGGACTTGGCCAGCTTGATCAGCACGTCCAGCAGGTAGGCGATCGCCCCGCGGGTGGTGCCGATGTTGGTCATGAACAGTACGGTATTGCGCGAGGTCTTGTTGATCTGGATGCCGTACTGGTTCATCAGGTAGTCGTTCTTGAAGGCATCGCCGTCGATACCGGTCTTGCCAATCGACAGGGTGATGCGGGTCGGGTCGACCACGAACTCGTCCTGGGCCCAGGCCTCCTCCATCTTGTTCCAGCCGGCATTGGGGTCATAGTAGGTCTCGACCCCTGACTGACGGAACTCGGCAGGCACCAAGTCACTGTTCTTGAGCACCTCGAAATACTTTTTCAACAGCGGGTTGGTATAGAGCTGTTCACGCAGCGACAGCGCCGCCTCGACCTGGGAGTGCACCAGCTCGAAGCCCTCCATTTCGGCCTGCATCCGCCCCACGTCCAGGGAAGCCAGAATCTGGTAGTTCGGCGAGGTCGAGGTATGCGTCATGTAGGCTTCGTGGAACGGCGCCTCGACCTTCTGGCGGAAGTCCTGGTCGTAGACATGGATCATCGAGCCCTGGCGCAGGGAGGTCAGGGTCTTGTGGGTCGAGTGGGTGGCATAGGTGCGCACTCGCACGGCCTCGGGATCCGGCATCAGCGGTCGATCGAGCCAGGTAGCATCGTCGTCGGGATCGAGCTGATCGAACTCCGCCTTCCAGGCCGCGTATTCCTTGGCATACTCCTCGCTACGGTAGCGGTCGCGCAGATGGCGCGCGGCATGCATCGCGGTGCGCGGCCGATAGGTCGGGTTGAAGGTGGCGAAGGCGAACCAGGCCTCGTCCCACAGGAACACCAGATCAGGCTTGATGGCCAGGCACTCTTCCATGACCCGGCGCACGTTATAGACCACGCCATCGAAGGTACAGTTGGTCAACAGCAGCATCTTGACCTTGTGGAGCTGCCCCGAGCGCTTGTATTCCAGCAGCGTCTTCTTGATCTCGCGCAGCGGCACGGCGCCATACATCGAATAATCGTTGAGCGGGTACGAATCCAGATAAGCCACGTGGGCGCCGCTCAGCACCATGCCGTAATGGTGCGACTTGTGGCAGTCGCGATCGACCAGCACGATGTCGTGGGGCTTGATCAGCGCCTGAACGACGATCTTGTTGGCCGTCGAGGTGCCGTTGGTGACGAAGAAGCTCTGCCGCGAGCCAAAGGCACGGGCCGCATACTCCTGCGCCTTCTTGATCGGCCCATAGGGCTGCAGCAGGGAATCCAGGCCACCGGAAGTCGCCGAGGTCTCGGCGAGGAAGATATTGATGCCGTAGAAGTCGATCATCTGCCCGGCCCAGTGCGAGCGGGTGATCGACTTGCCCCGGGAAATCGGCATGGCATGGAAGACGCCGGTGGGCTTGCGGCTGTACTCGCGCAGCGCATCGAAGAAGGGCGTGCGGAAACGGTTATCGATCGCCCGCAGGATCGTATGGTGCTGCTCGATGTAATCCGTTTCGCGATAGAAGATCCGGTTGAAGTGACGGATGTCCTTGCTGGCGGTGACTTCCACATCGCCGCTGGTGACCAGGAACTGGTCGATTTCCGGACGAATCTCGCGAATCATCGAGCTCAGCAGGATGCTGCGCTCGGCCTCGGACTTGCTCTCCAGCTCGACCTCGGAGATGCCTTCCAGATAGTTGCGCAGCGCGCTTAAGTTGTACTTCGACTTGTAGGGGAATTCGTAGCGGATCAGGCACGCCTGGATATTCGGGTTGACCAGGATCGCGATCAGCGCATCCTCGAAGCTGCGCACCGTCACCACGTCATAGACAAACTTGTCTTCGGGACGGCGCAGGTTGTGGAACGCCTCGCGCACCACTTCCTCTTCCTGCAGCGACATGGCATCGACGATCAGCACCTCGAAGTAGGGCTGCGAGGAACTGTTCGAGGTCGGGTGACCACGGCGCAGCTGCGCCAGGGCATCCAGGGTCTCGAGATCCTCGGCATCGGCGTCGGTCTCGCTGAGGTCGACGTGACGCCGGCGGTAGGACTCGCTGATCATCGCCCGGACCAGGCGCTTGACCACCTTCTCCAGCAGCGAATATTCCTGGCGGTTGAACAGGTGCCAGAGATGCCGAAAGTCTTCCTTGGACGGGAAGGCGTGATAGTCCTCGATGATCTCCAGCCGGGTCAGCTTGATATCAACGGCCTTGACCAGGTTTCGCGCCTGGGCATCGTCCTTCAGCTGTACCAGCTTGCCAAGATCCCGCTTGAGGGCATTCCATGTATCTGCGCGTAGCTGGGAGATCTTGTGGTAGAACCCCAGAGCCGTATATGGCGTGTCTGTTCCAATCGTCTCACTCATGGCGCTTCCCCAGCAGTGCTGCTTGTCATTATTGCGGCTGCTGCGAGCATCCTGCCCGCGCAGCGAAACCGAGAGGCTAGCCGGCACCGTGGTGCCGGGGCCCGTAGTGAATGGTGAAGTTAGTCTCGGGAAAATGCGTGAAGCTCAGATCGACCTCATGCTCAGGCCAGTGGAATTGCACACGACCCTGCAGAGGGCGATAAACCGAGGTGTAAACGGTGCCCAGTCCGCGCCGGTGGTCTGTGCGATACAAAGGCGGTGCAAAGAACGCCGAGACCAGACGTTCTTCGGTTGTGGCATCGTCGTCGACCAGAATCGAGAGTTGCCGCTCGCGAATCAGAGTCTCGGAGGCCAGCGCATGGGCGTACCACTCGATCTTCTTCTGATGATTGGTGGCCACCGGCACGCGTTTGATGGTGGCCTTGCGATCCGGCGCGATCATCGCCGTGACGTAGCGCCCCTGGGCGTCATTGACGGTGATGTTGTAGGCCATGTGGGTGGGCACCCGCGCCAAGACCTCGGCCGCCTCGGGGGTGGTGTCACAGAACTCGAGGATATAGCGCAGGATGATCGGCGCCCCGAAGCCATCGCCGACCACGGTCCGGCCACCGAAGGCCAGGGAGACCGCCAGACCACTGTCGTTCATGCCATCGAGCACGCCCCACAGGCAATCGGTCATGGCGATCACCTGGCGACCGTTCCAGCACGATGACAGGATGGTACCCTCGCACAGTTCGGGCGGGTAATCGTAGTTGCGCACCAGGACATTGCTGTTGCCATTGGCCAGCACCGCCTGGGAACAGCCGGTGATATAGGCCGGCGGCCGATACAGGCTCAGCATGCGCGAGGAAAGATCGCCGCCGCCGGCAAGCGCACACAGCCGCTCGTAAGTCGGCAGCAGCTCGGGCATGTGGCGTCGCAGGGCATTGAAGCCGGCCAGATAGCCTGGCCGCTCCCGCTCGCCTTCGGACAGGAACCAGCGCTCGTAGGCCGACCAGTGCAGCTCGAACAGCGACTGCCACTTCGCACCGGCCTGCGGCTCGTGGACGGTGCGAAAGGCCAGTTGCTTGGCCATGTCTGCCTGCCAGTGGCGTCCGGACCGTCCTGTTGCGGTATCCATGATCAAAGGATCTTGAAGTTGCCGCCGCCCACCGCATGGTTCACGGCGACCTGCTCGACGACCGGGTCCTGCACCGACTGACCGGCAAACTGCCCGCGAATGCCGTCGATCCAGGCCTTGGCGCGCTCGTTGAGCTGGAAGTCGTCATCCATCAGGCGACCGCGGGTGATCAGGATGCCGAGATCCGCGCCCTCGTAGCGGAAGTCACCGACGCCGCTGATGCGCATGAAGAAGGCCTCCTGCTCGCTCTCGGCGGCGTGGGGATGCGAATCATAGTGGTCGTAGGCGATGCTGCCATCCGCCGCCATGCGCCAGACCCCGGACTCCGGCGCCTGAGTGAGCAGGTCCACCGACTCATCGGTGTGCTTGATCACCAGCTGGCTCCAGCTGTCGATGCTGTCCGGGTGCGCCCAGCGATCGTTGACGGCCTGGATATCGATGTCGAAGTCCTGGCCCGAGAATTCGAGCAGGTGGAACAGGAACAGCGGCACGTCGGAGTGGGCAAAGGCCGCGACGTTGGTCAGCGAGCTGGCGCCAGTCACCCGCGGGTTGAGTTCGCCGAGATAGACCTCGTTGGTATCCATGTCGATCAGGAAGTCGAGCTCGAAGTAGCCACGATAGCCCTCCTCGCGCAGCGCCTCACCGAACTTGTTGGTGTACTCCTGGGCCTTGTCGCGCACCTCCTGGGTGAAGGCACCGGCAAACATCTCGTTGCCGCACCAGCCCCCCTTATAAGGCGTCAGCGTCTTGAAGCCGACCAGCTCGGTCATCAGCGGGCCCACCACGGTGCCACAGCGCGTGGCGCAGGCCTCGATGGCCGAGCCGCGGCAGTTGATGCGCTTCATGATCTTGACCTCTTCCTCGGCCTCGATCTCTTCGGCGTAGCGGTAATACTCATCCTCGTTGGAGACGAAGAAGGTGGTGTGGCCGGAGTCGCCAAAGGCCGACTGGATGACCAGATCGTGGGTCCCCAGCTCCTTGCTGATCTCCAGCAGATGCTGATAGCTGTCGACCTTGGCCAGCACGTTGGGCACGCTGGGCACGCCCACCTTGTTGCCGATGCGCACCGTCTCGATCTTGTTGTCCATCCGCGAACGCAGCTTGGCCGGCGGGAAGGCCACCCGCAGCCCGAGCTGTTCGCAGATTTCCTCGGTGTGCTCATCGAACATCAAAAAGGCCGCCACGCCCTGCTCGCCGCGGGAGCGGATGTAGTCGATGACCTCCTTGTGCTCGAGCAGATAGTTGTTGATGTCCTCGATGCTCTCGAAGTCGCGCGGAAACTTCTCCTTGGGCACGAAGACATTCTTCTGCTTGTCATCGAAGCAGTTGATGTAGTTGATGTGGCGGAAGTTACCCACCCAGTCACCGATCCCCAGCAGGTTGAAATTGGTCGCCGAGATGAAATAGACCGGTTCCTTGTTGTTATGGAAGAAACGGCGCACGTCGGAGATGCTAGTCAGTTTTGTTGTCATGGCGCTGACTCCTTTTGAATGACGATCCTGAGTGGCTTGGGCAGGATGGGGAACGCCACCGTTTCGGGTGGCGCTCAGGAGACTCCTCAGGCGAGAGAGCAGACGTTGTAATCCTTGGGGGATGGGGGGTGCCACCATGAACTCCTTTTCAATGCGGGCCGCCCGTCGTCAGGCAGCCGACTCAATAGGGCTCGATATCCCGACGCGCCGGCTTCGCCAGCGGGCCCAGGGTATCGAGGAAGGGAGTGGAGCCGGTCTCGCTCCGGTACAGCGAAAAGTCCACCTGACGGTCGCGGAAGCTCTTCAGCGGCTGACCGAGCCCGCGCAGCCCCGCCTCGCGTTCGCGTCGCACCCGGGTCACGTCGATCTCGATCGGCATGATCTCCTCGCCGATACCGGCCTGATGAATCACGTCACCGGACGGCCCGACCACGATCGAGCGGCCGTTGCCCAGCGCACCGGCGCCGTTGATATCGAAGAAATAGCACTGGTTGACCGCGGCATTGGTGCGGGCGATCGACAGCTCGATATCCCGGTCGATGGTATCGGTCATGGTCGGATGCAGGATCACCTCGGCGCCCATGGCGGCCAGGGTGCGCGTGGTTTCCGGGAACCACATGTCGTAGCAGATCGAGACACCGAAGCGACCGATGTTGGGCACGTCGAAGACCACGAACTCGGTGCCGCCCTCGACGCCCGCCTCGTAGGGGCGGAACGGGAACAGCTTGCGGAAACGGTTGACCACCTGCCCCTGGGGATTGATCACGCTCAGGGTGTTGTAGACGCGCTCACCTACCCGCTCGAACATCGAGCCGGGAATCAGCCACAGACGATGCTTCTCGGCCAGTTCACAGAACATGGCCTCGGTGCCACTGGGCATGGGCTGTGCGTTCAGCGGCGAGGCCCCATGGGCGATCAGCTCACTGAAGACGACCATCTGCACATGGGGAAAACGCGACACCAGCATCTCGATGCGAGCGCGCATGGCATCGGTGTTATCACCGTGGTGAGGTGCCTGAAGCTGCACCCCGGCAATCGTGAAATAAGACATGCGAACCTCTGTTATGCGATAGCCTAAAAAACAACCGGCGCCGTCCAGCGCCAATCACCCTCGTAGTAGGCGTTATCGCCAATCTGCTCGCTACGATCCCAGCTTATGTCAGTTTTGCGTGAAGTGGAATCCACTAGATTTACACGGGCCCCATTTAATCGAGTCCCAGCTCGATCGATGGGGCAGCATGTTTGACGGTCTTGGTGACGATGTAGGTGAAATAGCGCTGGATACCGATCTCCGACATCAGCCAGCCATCGATCAGGCGCTGATAGGCATCGATGGTTTCGGCCTCGACCTTGATCAGATAATCGACGCCGCCCCCCACGGCCACACACTCGGTGACTTCGGGGGTCGCCATGACCTCGGCCTCGAAGCGCTGGAAATCGGCGGCATGATGGGACTTGAGCTCGATCTGCACCCAGACCGGCGTGCGTCGCACCATCACCCGGGAATTGATGCGCGCCCCGTAGCCCTCGATGATGCCGGCCTTCTCGAGCCGCCTGACCCGCTCCCAGCAGGGGCTGACGGACAGGCTGATGGCCTCGGCCAGGCGCGACTTGGTGATGCGCCCGTCCTTGGACAGGATCTCGAGAATCTTCAGGTCATAGCGGTCGAGCTTCATCGTGGCCTCATCCGTCCAGGGCGTCGACGATATCGGCGATGACCGCGATGGTATCGCCCATGCCCACCTGGGCCGGGAAGCGCCGCGCCACCAGCAGGCCGCTGCGCTCGGCACGGTATTCGATCGGCGCGGTGCCGGTGCGGCTCATGTCGTAGACCCGAGCGATCACCTGACCGGCCTCGACCGCATCGCCCAGCGCCAGCGTGAGCTCCAGCAGGCCCTGATGCTCACTCTGCACGTAGCAGGAGGCATCCGGCATGTCGACGTAGACCTGTGGCTCGGGCGGCGCCTCGAGTTCGCCATCGATCAGCCCGTAGTGAATCAGGAAGTTGTTGACCCCGCGCTCGGCGATCCTCAGACGCTCAGGGGTAGTGGTGCCACCACCGCCCAGCTCGGTGGCAACGAAGACCTTGCCCTGGCGCTCGACGGCGGTGTCGAAGAGCTTCTCGGCATCGAGTTCGAACATCATCATCGCGGTGGGCGCACCGAAGGCCTTGGCGCCTTCCAGGGCACGACGCTGCAGGTTCTTGTCCTCGAGCTGATGCGAGGCAGCGAAGGGCACGATATCCAGGGTGCGCCCACCCGAATGCAGATCCAGCACCACGTCGCAGATCGGCACCAGATAGCGGGTGAAGTAGTCGGCGATCTGCTCGGTCACGCCACCATCCGGGTTGCCCGGGAAACTGCGATTCAGATTACCGCTGTCCATCGGCGAGGTCCGCCGACCGGCCTGAGCGGCCGGGGTGTTCATCATGGGCACGATGATCACCCGGCCGTGAACCTGCTCGGCGCGAAGGTCATTGGCCAGCTTCATTAATGCGGTCATGCCCTCGTACTCGTCGCCATGATTGCCGCCGGTGAGTAGCGCCGTGGGGCCCTCGCCGTGCTTGATCACGGTAATCGGGATCATCACCGCCCCCCAGGCCGACTCGTCGTTGGAGATCGGCAGCTTGAGGAAGCCGTGCTGAACGCCCTCGGCGTCGAAGTCGACCGTTGAGGAAATGGGGCTCGGCCGCAGCCGACTGGCTGACATGCTCATGGGGGTCTCCTTATTTGACGAACAGCTGGCGCGGGAAGTCCGCCAGCGTCTCGCAGCCTGTCTCGGTGATCAGAATGCTCTCGGTGATTTCCAGCCCCCAGTCCTCGTCCCACAGCCCCGGCATGAAATGAAAGGTCATGCCAGGCTCGAGAATGGTCTCGTCGGAGGGGCGAAGACTCATGGTGCGCTCCCCCCAGTCCGGCGGATAGCTGATGCCGATGGGATAGCCGCAGCGCGCCCCGCCGCGGTCGAAGCCGTACTTGTCCATGGCAGAGCCCAGCGCCATGGCGATGTCCGCGGTGCGGTTGCCGGGCTTGGCCACCGCCAGACCGTTCTCGATGCCCTCGAGTAGCGCCGACTCGGCACGAATGAAATCCCGTGGCGGCGTGCCCAGGTACACTGTGCGCGACATCGGAGCGTGATAGCGTTTGTAGACTCCGGCGATCTCGAAGAAGGTACCCTCGCCCTTGCGAAAGGGCGTGTCGTCCCAGGTGAGGTGCGGGGCCGCGGCATCGGTGCCCGTCGGCAGCATCGGCACGATGGCCGGGTAATCGCCGCCGAAGATCTTGCCCTGCTCATCGCGCCAGCCCTCGATGCCGACCCGATAGATCTCCGAGACCAGCTTCGACTTGGGCAGCCCCGGCTCGATCATCTCGAGGATGCGGGAGTGCATGCCCTCGACGATTTTCGCCGCCACCCGCATGTACTCGACTTCCTGGGACGACTTGATGGCCCGGCACCAGTTGACCAGGGCATTGGCATCGATGAAGCGGGCGTGAGGCAACTCGCGGACTAGGCTCTGGTAGGCCTTGGCCGAGAAATAGTAGTTGTCCATCTCCATGCCGACCACGCCGGTATGCCAGCCGTAATAGGGCAGAATGGTCTGCGCCAGGTAGTCCATGGGATGCATGTCCGGATTCTGCACGTAGTAATCCGGGTAATAGGTGATGTTGTCCGGGTCGATCCAGCAGGTCCGCAGGGCCCCGTTGGCGTCCATCCGTCGGCCATACCAGACCGGCTCGCCCTCGAGACCCACCAGCACACACTGGTGGACATAGAAGGACCAGCCATCGTAGCCGGTCAACCACGCCATGTTGGAGGGGTCGCTGACGATGATCACGTCGATACCGCGGCTGGCCATTTCGGCACGCACTTTCAACAGCCGGCTGGCGTACTCCTCACGCGTGAAGGGCAGGGAAACCTGAATCATGGGCCATTCGCCATCAAAGAATCACCAAAACCGGCCTTGACATTCAAGGCCGGGACCATACGGCGTGTCATCACCCCAGGGGGGGACTCACCCCCGGCAAATAGCGATTGCCATCAAGTGCTTGACACTCGATCATGACATTTCAGGTCAATGACCTGATGCTGATACTAGCACCGGCCGCGAGCCCCCCGTCAAAGGCTTTATTGCCTTTTTCACGACACCTGCCAGCCCCTGTGCATGGCCGATGCCACCCACTCATCTCAGCCGCCGCCAAGGAGCCGTTTGCCATGCAGATCCTGATCCACTCTACCGATGCCGAGCAGTGGCGCGCGGCCATCGCCGACGCCCTGCCGACGGCCAGTGTCGTCACCAGCGAGGCCTCGCTGGAGCTCCGCCAGGACGCCGACTATTTAGTGGCCTGGCAACCGCCCGGCTGGCTCTTCGAGGAGCAGCCCCATCTCAAGGGCATCCTGAACCTCGGCGCTGGCGTGGATGCCCTGCTCGCCAACCCGTCGCTGCCGCCCGGGGTGCCGATCGTCAAACTGCGTGATGCCGGCATGGCCGATCCGATGATCGACTACGTGCGCTACGCCGTACTGCACTTCCAGCGCGATTTCGATCGCTACGCGCGCCAGCAGGCCCACCTTCAGTGGCAGGAACAGCCGCTGGTGCCCAAGGCGGACTGGGCGATCGGCGTGCTGGGGCTCGGCGCCATCGGGGCGCGCGTGGCACAAGCGCTGGCCGCCGATGGCTTTCCGGTCCACGGCTGGAGCCTCCGCCCCAAGAACCTGGACGGCATCACCTGTCATCACGGCGAGGCAGGCCTCAAGGCGCTGCTTGGCCAGGTGACGAGCCTGGTGACCCTGCTGCCGGACACCCCGGCGACCCGGGGCATCATCGACGCCGAGGCCCTGGCCGCCCTGCCCCGGGGCGCCAGCCTGATCAACCCCGGCCGCGGCAGCCTGATCGAGGAGACCGCGCTACTCGAGGCCCTGGGGCCCGCCGACCGCGAGGATGAAGGCGACGCACGGCTGCGGGGGGCGGTACTGGACGCCTTCCCGGTCGAGCCACTGCCCGCGGACAGCCCCCTCTGGCAGCACCCGCGGGTGCTGATCACGCCGCACATGGCCGCGCCCACACCCCGTGATGCGGCGCTTGCGCAGGTCATCGCGACCCTGCGCGCCTGGCAGGCCGGCGAGTCGGTGCCGAGCATCGACCCCGCGGCCGGCTACTGAGACGCTGTCTGACAACTGCCTACGCTGAAGGGACGCCCTGCGCCGGCTCGACGAGGACGAGACATGGGCGACAAAAGAGGTGAGAAAGAGGGCGAGAGAGAAAGAGAAGAAAGGGGCACGGAAGGCGATAGACGAGAGGCCGCAGGCTCAGGCTATCCCGTCACCCTCAGTCCCAGCCTCGCGGGGCTTGCCGCCAAGAACTGAGCCTCAGCGCAGCACCCGGGCGAACAGGACATCCTCGAAGTGCTGCATCGGCGTCACCGACTTGAGGGTCTTGGCCCGCAGCAGCGCGCCCTGCCAGCCGCTGAGGATGAAGCTCGCCAGGGCGGCGCTGTCGGCCTCCGGGGAAAGCTCGCCCCTTGCCAGGGCCTGTTCCAGGCAGCCGGCGATCCTCGTCTCCCAACCCTTGAGGATGGTATCGAGGCGCTCGCGGAACTGGTCGCTCCTGGCCGACAGCTCCTGCCCGAGGCTACCGATCAGGCAGCCGCGACTGTGATCGCAGCCGGCCATGTCATCGCGCCCGGCCGCGAAGAAGCGTCGCAGGCGGTCGAGTGGCGCGCGACCGTCATCGACGACCAAGGCGTCCAAGCGCGGCTTATAGGTCTCGGCGAAGGCGTCGATCACCGTCAGTCCGAAATCTTCCTTGCTGGCAAAGTAGTGATAGAAGGAGCCCTTGGGCACCGCCGCCGCCTTGAGCACGGCATTAAGGCCAGTGGCATGATAGCCCTGCTCGGCAATCAGCTCGGCACCGACGTGGATCAGGGTGTCGCGGGTGGAGGCATGCTTGGAGGTCATGGCGGGGGCGATCTTGAAAGGGGGAAATGCCGGGATTATGAGAGCGCTTGGGGCTCTGAATCGCCATGATACGCAAGACACCGGGCAGGTGCGAACCTGCCCGGCGATCCGTGGCGCCGGAAGGGCGGAGACGTGCATCGCCTCCGGCCCTTGTCGCCCGCTGGTGGCCTTACAGGAGGGCGTTGAACTGCTTGAGCCATTCCGGATGCGCAGGCCAGGCCGGCGCGGTGACCAGTTTGCCGCAGGTGATGGCATCGGTTACGGCGATATCGGCGAAGTCGCCACCAGCCAGGTACACCTCCGGCGCGCAGGCCGGATAGGCCGACACCCGACGCTTGTCGAGGGACACCGCCGCCGCCAGCAGCTGCGCCCCATGGCAGATGGCCGCTACCGGCTTGTCGGTATCGAAGAAGTGACGCACCAGCTCCAGCACCCGCTCGTCGAGGCGCAGGTACTCCGGCGCCCGCCCCCCCGGCACGACCAGACCGTCATAGTCGGCGGGATCGATCTCGGCGAAGGTGGCGTTGAGGGCGAAGTTGTGCCCTGGCTTCTCGGTATAGGTCTGATCGCCCTCGAAATCGTGGATGGCGGTCTTGACGCTGTCGCCCTCGCGCTTGTCCGGGCAGACGGCATCGACCCGGTGTCCCATGGCCTGCAGGGCCTGGAAAGGCACCATGATCTCGTAGTCCTCGACGAAGTCGCCGGCAATCAACAGAAGCTTGGCCATCGAAAAATCCTCTTGTCCATGAGTGACAGGGCAATGCACTGGGCCACGATCGATCCCGGGCCCTTGCGATATCGCCCTGGCAGGTTAGCGCGCAATTCACGACAACGATAGCCGTGGAACCTTTCACCGCCCGGCCTATCTCAACCTTGTTGATTACCAGACACCGGCCCGGGGAAAAGATGCAGATGAACCACAAGCCATTGCGCCAGCGGCGCCTGGCGGGACTGCTGCTCGGCCTCGCCCTGGCCTTCATTGCCCCATTAAGCGCCCTTGCCGACGGCGCTGTCGCCCCGCCGCGCGCCTTCGAAGCCACCTACCGGCTCGAGATCGAGGGCTGGCCGGACACCGACGTCACGCACCGCCTCAGGCGTGAAGGCGATGCCTGGATCAGCGAGATGCGTGCTCGCATTGCGGTGGCCAGCGGCTGGGAGCGCAGCCGCTTCACCCTCGAAAGCGACCGCGTGACCAGCCGCGACTATGCCAGCGGCTACTCGCTGCTCGGTATCAGCAAGGACTACCGCATGGGCCGCGACGAGCTTGGGGCCTGGCCCGATCGTCAGGCGGCCCTGTTCGCGCTGTCGCGACAGGCCGAAGCCGCCACCTGCTGGCACCCCCAGGTAGCCCCCTGCACCCTGACCTACACCGATTACGAGGGCGAGGAAAAGCGCTTCCACTACCGGCGCCTCGAGACCACCACCCTGGAGCTGCCCGCCGGCACCTTTTCGGCCGTGACCGTCGCCCTGTGGCGAAGCGAACGTCCCGGCCGCGACCTTCGGCTGACCTTTAGCCCTCGGCTGCCCGGCCTGTTGTTGGCGGCGGACTACTTCAAGGACGGGGAACGCAAGAGTCGCATGCGCCTGCACCGGCTGCGTTCCCAGACCCTGGCCCGAGCCAACTGAGCAGCGCCGACTGGGCTGCCCCGTCTGAGCAATAGCGACTCAACGGCAGCCCAGCGGCCAGCTGTCCAAAACAGCGGGGCGAATGAGGCTCCATCGCACTTATTACTCCTGCTGATTTCCCATCAGCGAAAATCATTTCTCCTCATATAAGAGTCTCGTTACAGTGGCGCCTTACGGTCGCCGCGTCGGCGACCCCTGGCTTTTGGAGATCCGATGCTGTCCGGCCTGCTGATCGTGTTGCTGCCCCTGATCCTCGGCTACCTGGTGCCGCTTAACCATGAAGGTCTGCTCATGGCGGTCAACCGCGCCGTGAATGGTGCCATCTACGTCATCCTGCTGCTGATGGGCGTGGGCCTGGCCGGCCTCGACGACCTGGGCGGACAGCTATCGCGACTGGGCGGCCAGACCCTGTTGCTGTTCCTGATCACCGCCGCCTGCAACCTGCCGGCCCTGTGGTGGCTCTCCCGGCGCAGCGCCCTGCACGCCAGCGGTACCCCGGTCGTCAGGGGTGCCCCCACCAGCAAGCTGGCGGCCATGGGCGGCTCGCTGCTGCTGGTCGGGGTGGTGATCGCAGGCGTCCTGCTGGGGCTCGCCGGCAAGGCGCTGGCCATCGCCGGGCTGCATGGCGGCGCCGAGACCCTCGCCGAATGGGTTCTCTATCTGCTGCTGGCACTGATCGGCTGTCAGCTGCGCAACTCCGGCATGTCGCTGCGCCAGATCCTGCTCAACCGCCATGGCCTGGCGATCGCCGCCACGGTGGCGGTGAGCTCGCTGGCCGCCGGCCTGATCGCCGCGCCACTGATGTCGCTTGAATGGAACGAGGGACTGGCCATGGCCGCCGGTTTCGGCTGGTACTCGCTGTCCGGCATCCTGATCGGCGATCAGCTGGGGCCGCTGATGGGCGGCGTGGCCTTCTTCAACGACCTGGCACGAGAACTCGTGGCCTTCATCCTGATTCCGCTGCTGATTCGCCGCGCCACCCCACTGGCCATCGGCTATGGCGGCGCCACCTCGATGGACTTCACCCTGCCGGTGATCCAGCAGCACGGGGGCGTCACCTGCGTGCCCATCGCCGTGGTCAGCGGCTTCATCCTCTCCCTGCTCTCCCCGCCGCTGATTCTCTTCCTGCTCTCGCTCTGAGCCGTCCTTCAACGAAGGACCTTCATCCTGCGCCGGGCCTCATGACGACCGGCGCCTCCCTACGCCCAAAGTCTAAGCACCCAAAGTCTAGGTTGATGGCACCGGAGGCCGGGGCTAGTGTTCCCTTACCGCTTAACTTAAACGATTAAGTTCATTCGTGATCGCCTTAAGCTGCCTTGCGCCGCCGAGGTCTGCCCATCCACACAACAAGAACACGACGAGGAATGCCTGATGATCAAGAAGCTGATTCCCGCCATCGCCCTGGCAAGCGTCGCCGGTACCGCCGCCACTCAGGCGCAGGCCGATGAGCTGACCATCTCCTGTGGTGCCGTCGGCGCCGAGCTCGCCCTGTGCGAGGAAGGCGTCAAGGCCTGGGAAGACAAGACCGGCCACACCGTCAATATCGTCTCGACCCCCAACTCCTCCACCGAGCGGCTGTCGCTCTATCAGCAGATCCTCTCCGCCCAGTCCAGCGACATCGATGTGATGCAGATCGACGTGGTCTGGCCGGGCCTGCTGGCCAACCATCTGCTCGACCTGCGCGAGGTCCTCGGCGAGGACGTCGCCGCCGATCATTTCGAGACCATCGTCGCCAACAACACCGTCGACGACCGACTGGTGGCCATGCCATGGTTCACCGACGCCGGCGTGCTCTACTACCGCAAGGACCTGCTCGAGCAATATGGCCACGAGGCCCCCGAGACCTGGCAAGAGATGACCGCCATCGCCGAGGAGATCCAAGACGCCGAACGGGCCACCGGCAACGACAAGATGTGGGGCTACGTCTTCCAGGGCCGCGCCTACGAGGGGCTGACCTGTAACGCCCTGGAATGGGTGGCGAGCCACGGCGGCGGCACCATCGTCGACGCCGACGGCGAGATCACCATCGACAACGCCAAGGCCGCCGAGGCGCTGGACCTGGCGGCGAGCTGGATCGGCGACATTTCCCCGGCCGGCGCGCTCAACTACACCGAGGAAGAGGCCCGCGGGGTCTTCCAGTCTGGCAATGCGGTCTTCATGCGCAACTGGCCCTACGCCTGGTCACTGGCCCAGAGCGAGGACAGCGACGTGGCCGGCAAGGTCGGCGTGGTCAAGCTGCCCCATGGCGCCGACGGCGGCAGCGCCGCGGCTTCGGGCGGCGAAAACCAGAGCGCCGCGACCCTGGGCGGCTGGAACCTGGCGGTCTCCAAGTACACCGAGTCCCCCGAGGTTGCCGCCGACCTGGTGGCCTTCCTGACCGGCGAGGCCGAGCAGAAGCGTCGCGCCATCGAAGGGGCCTACAACCCGACCATTGCCAGCCTCTATCAAGACGAGCAGGTACTGGCGGCCGTGCCCTTCTTCGGCACCCTCTACGACACCTTCACTAACGCCGTGGCGCGGCCCTCCGCTCCCACCGGCGACAACTACGGCCGCGTCAGCAACAGCTTCTTCAACGCCACCCACAGCGTGCTGTCCGGCGATCTGAGCGGCGCCGAGGCGGTATCTCAGCTGGATAGCGAACTGTCGCGCATCAAGCGCCGTCGCTGGTAACCGGAGGCCGACATGTCCATCCCTGCAACCGACAGCGCCCCTCAGCTGGGGCGCACCACCAAGGCGGGTTATCGGGGCACGAAGGTGCGCCGCCAGCGGGTGCGCGCCGCTTGGCTGTTCCTGATCCCGATGCTGATCACCCTGGCGATGGTGGCCGGCTGGCCACTGGCGCGAACCTTCTACTTCAGCTTCACCGACGCTTCGCTTTCGGACACCGCCGGCGCCGCCTGGATCGGCATCGAGAACTACCTGGTCTTCGATGATGGCAACTGGTACGGCATCCTCACCGACCCGGTGTGGTGGCAGTCGGTGTGGAACACCCTGTTCTTCTCGGTGGTGTCGGTGTCACTGGAGGTGGTCTTCGGCATCATCGTTGCCCTGCTGCTCAACGCCGAGTTCAAGGGCCGCATGCTGGTGCGCGCCGCGGTGCTGATTCCCTGGGCCATCCCCACCATCGTCTCGGCCAAGATGTGGGCCTGGATGCTCAACGACCAGTTCGGGATCATCAACCATCTGTTGATGACCCTGGGCCTGATCGATGCACCCCTGGCCTGGACCGCCGACGCCGACCTGTCGATGTGGGCCGTGATCATGGTCGATGTCTGGAAGACCATTCCCTTCGTCGCCCTGCTGGTACTGGCCGCCCTGCAGATGCTGCCCAAGGACTGCTATGAGGCCGCCGAGGTCGACGGCATCCATCCGGTCAAGGTGTTCTTCCGCGTCACCCTGCCGCTGATCACCCCGGCCCTGCTGGTCGCCGTGATCTTCCGCCTGCTCGACGCCCTGCGCGTGTTCGACGTCATCTACGTGCTGACCTCGAACTCCACCAACACCATGACCATGTCGATCTACGCCCGCCAGCAGCTGGTCGAGTTCCAGGACGTGGGCTACGGCAGCGCCGCCTCGACCCTGCTGTTCCTGATCATCGCACTGGTGACCATCCTCTATCTGTATCTGGGCCGCCGCCAGCTGGGAGTCGACGAATGAACCGTTATCAGCAGATCAAGCTCGCCAAACAGGTCGGCAAATGGGCCCTGATCGCGGTGATCATGGTCTACGCCATCTTCCCCTTCTATTACGCCGTGATCACCTCGCTGAAGCCCTCGAGCGAGCTATTCCAGGTCGATTACTGGCTGTCCTCGGTGGACTTCAGCAACTATGCGCAGATCTTCTCCCAGAAGAGCTTCGTGCAAGCCATCGGTAACTCGATCCTGGTCGCCATCAGCGTGGTGTTCATCGCCCTGCTGCTCGGCATCACCGCCTCCTACGCGCTGGGTCGGGTGCGCTTTCGCGGCCGCACCACGGTGATGCTGGTGGTCCTCGGCGTCTCCATGTTCCCCCAGGTCGCGGTGCTCTCGGGGCTGTTCGAGGTCATTCGCACCCTGAACCTGTACAACAGCCCCGGCGGCCTGATCCTGAGCTACACCATCTTCACCCTGCCGTTCACCGTCTGGGTGCTGACCACCTTCATGCGTCAGCTGCCGATGGAGCTCGAGGAAGCCGCCATCATGGACGGCGCCACCCCCTGGGTGACCATCACCAAGGTGTTCCTGCCGCTGATGTGGCCGGCCATGGCCACCACCGGCCTCTTGGCCTTCATCGCCGCCTGGAACGAGTTCCTGTTCGCCCTGACCTTCACCCTCACCGACAGCCAGCGCACCGTGCCGGTGGCCATCGCACTGATCTCCGGCGGCAGCCAGCACGAGCTGCCCTGGGGGCCGATCATGGCCGCCTCGGTCACCGTCACCGTGCCGCTGGTCATCCTGGTGATGATCTTCCAGCGCCGCATCGTCTCCGGCCTCACCGCCGGCGCCGTCAAGGGATAAGCCTCATGTCATCAATGGAATCCAAGATGCAAGATACAACCTTCTGGTGGCGCGGTGGCGTCATCTACCAGATCTACCCGCGCAGCTTTCTAGACAGCAACGGCGACGGCATCGGCGATCTGCCGGGCATCACCGACAAGCTCGACTATGTGGCGTCGCTGGGCGTCGACGGCATCTGGCTGTCGCCCTTCTTTACTTCGCCGATGCTCGACTTCGGCTACGACATCAGCGACTACCGCGATGTCGACCCGATGTTCGGCACCCTCGAGGACTTCAAGACGCTGCTCGAGCGCGCCCATGCACTGGGCCTCAAGGTGATGATCGACCAGGTGATCAGTCACACCTCCGATCAGCATCCCTGGTTCCAGGAGAGCCGTCAGGATCGCACCAATGACAAGGCGGACTGGTTCGTGTGGGCCGACCCCAAGCCCGATGGCACGCCACCGAACAACTGGCTGTCGATCTTCGGCGGCTCGGCCTGGACCTTCGATTCACGCCGCCAGCAGTACTACCTGCACAACTTCCTGGAAAGCCAGCCGGACGTGAACTTCCACAACCCGCAGGCGCGTCAGGCCCAGCTCGACAACATGCGCTTCTGGCTCGAGCTCGGCGTCGACGGCTTTCGTCTCGACACGGTCAACTTCTACTTCCACGACCTCGAGCTGCGTGACAACCCGCCGGTACCGGCGGGCGAGGCCAAGACCCTGGGAGCGCCGGCCACCAACCCCTACACCTGGCAGCGCCACGTCTATGACCTGAGCCGCCCGGAGAATCTGGATTTCCTCAAGGACCTGCGCGCCCTGATGGACGAGTTCCCCGGCACCACCACGGTTGGCGAGATCGGCGACGACAACCCGCTCGCGCGCATGGCCGAGTACACCGCCGGCGGCGACAAGCTGCACATGGCCTACGGCTTCGACCTGCTCAATGCCCCGCATTCGGCCGGCTATATCCGCGAGGTGATCGAACGCTTCCAGCGCCTGGCCGGCGATGCCTGGCCCTGCTGGGCGCTGTCCAACCACGACGTGGTGCGCAGTGCGACCCGCTGGGGCGAAGGCGAAGATCCGGTCGCCTACCCCAAGGTGGCGCTTTCCATGGTGCTGTCGCTGCGCGGCAGCGTCTGTCTCTACCAGGGCGAGGAGCTCGGCCTGCCCGAGGCCGAGGTGCCCTTCGAGCGCATCCAGGACCCCTACGGCAAGGTGCTGTGGCCGGAGTTCAAGGGCCGAGACGGCTGCCGCACGCCGATGCCCTGGACCCAGGGCGAGCAGGGCGGCTTCTCCTCCGTCGAGCCCTGGCTACCGGTGGACGAGCGCCATCTCCCGCTGGCCGTCGCCAACCAGCAGGACGACGCGGACTCGGTGCTGGGCGCCACCCGCGCCATGCTGGCCTTCCGCCGCCGCCACCCGGCACTGATCGACGGCGGCCTGAGCCTGGTCGAGGTCGGCGAGGACCTGCTCGGCTTCATCCGCGAGGCGGGCGGCGAGGGTGACACGGAGAGGGGCGGCGAGCGGCTGCTGTGCGTCTTCAACCTGACCGGCGAGCCTCGCGAAACGCCGCTGCCGGCCACGCTCGGCGAGGGTGCCCGGCTACTCGACGGCCCCGGCTTCCAGGCAAGCCTCGAGTCCTCGCAGCTGGTCCTGCCGGCCTATCAGGCCGCCTTTATATCGCTCGATTAACCCTTTCCAGATGCCGGCGCTCCAGGCGCCGGCAGGGAGTCGCAAGATGGCAAGCGTGAACCTCCAAAAGATCAACAAGGTCTTCGGCAGCACCCACATCATCAAGGATCTCGACCTCGAGGTCGGCGATGGCGAGTTCGTGGTCTTCGTCGGCCCCTCGGGCTGTGGCAAATCGACCCTGCTGCGCCTGATCGCCGGGCTGGAGTCGATCACCGACGGCGAGATGCACTTCGCCAACGACCTGGTCAACGACCTGCCTCCCCGCGAGCGCGGTGTCGGCATGGTCTTCCAGTCCTACGCCCTCTATCCGCACATGACGGTGTACGAGAACATGGCCTTCGGCCTGAAGCTTGCCAAGACCGACAAGCAGAGCATCGAGCAGCGGGTGATGGAAACGGCGCGCATCCTGCAGCTCGAGGAGCTCCTGCACAGAAAGCCCAAGGAACTCTCCGGCGGCCAGCGTCAGCGGGTCGCCATGGGCCGCGCCATGGCCCGCGAGCCGCGGATCCTGCTGTTCGACGAGCCGCTCTCCAACCTGGACGCCTCGCTGCGGGTGCAGATGCGCAACGAGATCGCCCGACTGCACCAGCGCCTGGGCTCGACCATGGTCTACGTCACCCACGACCAGGTAGAAGCCATGACGCTGGCCGACAAGATCGTGGTGCTGCGCGATGGCCGCATCGAACAGGTCGGCAGTCCCCAGACCCTCTATCAGCAGCCCGCCACCAAGTTCGTCGCCGGCTTCATCGGCTCGCCGACCATGAACTTCCTGCCGGCACAGCTCCTTGGCGCTGACGCCGAGACATGTCGGGTCAAGGCCGAGGGCCTCGGTGAGCTGGCCCTGCCCCAGGACGCCAACGGCCAGCCTCGCGGCGCCGACCTGACCCTGGGCGTTCGCCCCGAGCACCTGACCCTGGCCGAACCCCGCGGCGACAACCGCTTCGAGATCGTCAACGTCGAGTACCTGGGCAACGAGGTCTATGTCTATCTCGAGCCCAAGGCCGGCGAGGCGCTGCTGATCCACCGCAGCGAGGCCCCCAGCCAGTGGCAGATCGGCCAGCAGGTGGCACTCGTGCCGGAGCTTGCGCACGTGCACCTGTTCGATGCCGGCGACCGGGCCCTGCCCCTCGCCAAGGCCGCCGCAGCCGCATAAGGGTTCCCAGAAACCTCGACAAATACCTCGACAGAAGCCCGCCCGTCGCTGGCCTCCAGGCCGGCGACGGGCGGTCCTGTTAACCGCTGGCCTGCAACGGTATGATCACGCCGAGATATCATCATCATGGAATCGCCTGTGCCACCTGCCCCTCCCCGCATCACCCTCAAGGACCTGGCCCGGGAGCTCGGCGTGTCCACGGCCAGCGTCTCCAATGCCTTCAATCGCCCCGACCAGCTCTCGCCCAAGCTTCGCGAGCGCATCCTCGGCGAGGCGAGGCGACTCGGCTACTCGGGCCCCGATGCCAAGGCACGCAGCCTGCGCACCGGCCGCTCACGGATCATCGCCGTGGTGCTCGCCGAGACCCTGACCTACAGCCTCAATGATGCCGTGGCCAGCGAGCTGCTGGCCGGCATCGCCGAGGTGCTCGATGCCCATGGCCACACCCTGCTGTTGCTCTCCGGCCGCCAGCATGTCTCCCAGGTCCCCGGCGCCGCCAACATGGCCGACGGCTACATCATCTACGGCCTCATGCCGAGCCCGACGATGCTTGAGGGGCTGCCCGCCCAGCGTCCGATGATCTCGGTCGACTTCGATATCGACGGGCGTCCCAAGGTGCATGTCGACAACGCCCCGGCCTGCCATGCCATCGCGACTCATGCCCTGGCCAAGCCCCCCAGGCGCCCCGGCATCATCAACCTGCGCCTCACCGAAACCGCCTGCAACGGGCCTGTCACCGCCGAGCACACCCTGCTGGCCGCCGATCAGACCATCACCCGGTCCCGGCTGTCCGGCTTCCGCCGTGCCCTCGAGGAGCACGGCTTCGACCCGGCGACGGTGCCGATGTGGAACATCGAGGAGAACACCTTCGAGGTCTGCGCCCCGGTGATCGAGGCGATCCTCGATGCGCCCGACGACGAACGACCCGACCTGCTGCTGTGCATGTCCGACCGCATCGCCCTGACCGTCGTGACGCTCGCCGAGCAACGCGGCCTGCGGGTGCCCGAGGACCTTCGCATCACCGGTTTCGACGGCATCGCCGAGGGCCAGTACCGGGCGCCCCGCCTGACCACCGTGCGTCAGGATAGCGCCGAGAAGGGCCGCATTGCCGCGCGCATGATCCTCGGTCTCAGCCCCCGCGAGGATCGCTTGCTCACCACCGAACTGATCGTGGGCGACACCTGTCCCTGAGCCCCGGCAGTCGCTGAGCCTCGACGATTCCGAGCACCGGCGGCCTGATCGCGACATTGCACGATCTTTCCCCGCTTGCGCCGCGGCGGCATGCCATCATGGCCGTTCGCCACGCCCCGCTCGATCGGAGATTACATGTCCCCCAACGCCTCATCGTCCCCGCGCCATGCCTGGCGGGCCCGCCTGGCCGCCCTTGCCGTCATCGCCGTGGCCCTGGCACTCGCCGGCTACTGGCTGAGCCACCGCCCCCAGGCTCCCAAGCGCATGCCGGCCGCGCGCCCGGTACCCAGCGTCGAGGTCATGACCGTCAGCCGCCAGTCCGAGGCGCCGATGCTGAGCGCCCATGGTCGGGTGCTGGCCGCCCGGGAGACGACCCTGTCGACCTCGATCGGCGGCCGCCTCGAGGCCTTCGCTCCCGAGGTCGAACCCGGACGCCGGGTCGCCAAGGGCCAGTGGCTCGCCCGGCTCGAGGCCACCGACTACGAGCTGGCGCTGCGCGAAGCCCAGGCCAGCCTCGCCAGCGCCGAGGCGGATCTCGCCACCGAGCAGGGCGAGCAGCTTCGCGCCGCCGCGGAGTACAGGAGCTTCGGTCGCGACCTGCCCCCGGCCCGCCGTTCCCTGGTGCTGCGCGAGCCTCAGCTCAAGGCGGCTAACGCCGCCGTGGAAACCGCTCGCGCCCAACGTGACCGGGCCCAGGCCGACCTGGACCGCACCACCGTGACCGCGCCCTTCGATGCCGTGGTGCAGGAGAAGCTGGTCGGCGAGGGCGCGGGGCTCGGCACCTACGCCGACATCCTCAGCCTGGTCGGCATCGACCGCTTCTGGGTGCGCCTCAACCTGCCCCAGGAGACGCTGAGCTGGATCGACACCCATGACGCCGACGGCCAAGGCAGCCGTGTCACCCTCGAGAGCCCTGCCTGGCCGGCCGACCAGACGCGGGAAGGCGAGGTCTGGAGCGTGCTGCCAAGCCTCGAGAACGGCGGCCTGATGACGCAGGTGATGGTCGCGGTAGACGACCCCCTGGCGTTTGAGCGGCCAGACGCCCCGGCGCTGCGCCTGGGTGACCTGCTCGAGGCACGCCTCCATCCCGATCGGGCGCGACCGCTGATCCGCCTGCCGGTCTCGGCCCTGCGCGGCAACCGCCAGGTCTGGGTGCTCGACGAACAGGATCGCCTGCGCATCCGCGACGTCGAGCTGGCCTATCGCGGCGACACCTTCGCCCTCATCGAGGCGGGCCTTGCCGACGGGGCGCGGGTGGTGCTTGGCACCCTCGCCACCCCGGAGGCGGGCATGAGCCTTACGGCCCGGGTCACGGACTCGGGAGACGAGGCCGTCACCGCAGAGCGCTCGGCCGACAATGCCGTGGATGACAGCGTGGCGCGTCAGGGTAGCGAGGAAGGGCGCTCAAGCCCGGCTACCCCGCCCGAGGGCACGGGCACGCCCTCCCGCCAGGAGGACAAGGCATGAGTCAGGCGCCCGACTCCCGCTCCCTGCGTGGCCCCATCGCCTGGATGCGCGACCACGGCGTGGCCGCCAACCTGCTGATGCTGTGCCTGATCCTTGGCGGCCTGTGGACCTCGACCCTGATCAACAAGGAGGTCTTCCCGAGCTTCGAGCTGGAGACGGTCAACGTCTCGGTCAGCTACCCGGGCGCGACGCCCGAAGAGGTCGAACAGAGCCTGCTGCTGGCCATGGAATCGGCGGTGCAGGAGGTCGACGGCATCGACGAGATCACCGCCACCGCCCGGGAGGGCAGTGGCTCGCTGTCCATCGAGCTCCAGGACGGCATCGAGACGATGCGCGCCTACCAGGACATCCAGCAGGCCATCGATGGCCTGACGACCCTGCCCGACGACGCCGAGACGCCGAGCTACTCGTTGAGCGGCCGCTCCCGGGCGGTCGTCGAGCTGATGCTGCACGGCGATAGCGACGACCTGACCCTGCGCAACACAAGCGAGCGGCTGCGCAGCGCCCTGCTGGCGAGCGAGCGCATCACCAAGGTCGAGCTCTCCGGCATCCGGGACCGGCAGGTGCAGGTGACCCTGGACCCGACGGCCCTGCGCCGCTTTGGCCTCAGCCATGACGCCCTGGCGTCCCGGATCGGCAACGAGGCCCTGAACCTCGCCGGCGGCAGCCTCGACACTCGGGACGGCGGGTACATGGTGCGCTACGCGGCGCGCCGCGAGGGCGCCGCCCACTTCGCGCAACTGCCGGTCATGGCGACCCAAGATGGCGGCGTGATCCGCCTCGGTGACATCGCCCGGGTCCGGGACGGCTTCGCGGACAGCGACAGCGAGGTGCTCTACAACGGCCAGCCCGCCATCGGCCTGGACATCTATCAGGTCGGCACCCAGCCGCCCACCGAGCTCTCGGCCGCGACTCGCGAGCTGCTGCCGGCGCTGCGCTCAAGCCTGCCCGAGGGGTTGACCCTGAGCGTCGCCGACGACGACTCGGAGATCTACCAGGACCGCCTGGAGCTGCTGCTCAAGAACGCCTGGCTGGGGCTCGGCCTGGTGCTGGTGCTGCTCGGGCTCTTCCTCGAGGCGCGGCTGGCATTCTGGGTGACCCTCGGCATTCCCACCGCCTTCCTGGGCGCGCTGCTGTTCCTGCCGCTGGTGGATGTCTCGATCAACATGATCTCGATGTTCGCCTTCATCATCGCCCTGGGCATCGTGGTCGACGATGCCATCATCGTCGGCGAGAACATCCATGCCCACCGGGAGCGAGGCGCCAGTGCCCGGGAGGCGGCGATTCTCGGCGCCCGGGAGATCGCCGTGCCGCTGGCCTTCGCGATCCTCTCCAACATCGTCGCCTTCCTGCCGCTGCTGTTCCTGCCCGGCTTCCTAGGCCTGGTGTTCGGCATCATCCCGCTGGTGGTGATCAGCATCTTCATCCTGAGCTGGGTCGAGGCGGTGTTCATCCTGCCCGCCCACCTGAGCCACGAAGGCCGCGCGCCGAACCGCCTGCTGGCCCCGCTGGACCGGCTGCGCCACCGGGTGCAGGGTGGCCTGGATCGCTTCACCCAGGGCCCCTTCCGGGGCCTGCTCGAGCGTAGCCTCGACTACCGTGGCCTGACGGTGGCGCTTTCCCTGGCGCTGTTGATCCTGGCGCTCGGCTGGCTGGCCAGCGGTCGGCTCGGCTTCACCCTGATGCCGCGGGTGGAATCCAACCGCGCCGGGGTCACCGCCAACCTGCCGGCCGGCAGCCCGATCGCCGACGATCGCGCGCTGCGCAGCCAGCTGCTGGCCGCCCTCGAACGGGTGGAGGCCCGCGAGGATGGCCCGACATTGATCGCCAGCAGCGCCACCCTGGAGGCCGACAGCCTCAGCGTGGTGGCCTTCCTCGATACCGAGGTCAAGGACAACTGGTCCACCGGCGAGCTCAGTCGCGCCTGGCGCGAGGAGGTCGGCCCCCTAGCCGGCGCCGCGACCCTGCTGTTCGAGTCCGACGTCGGCGGCCCCGGTCGCGGGGCCGGCCTCACGGTGCGCCTGTCGGCCACCGACAGCGCCTCGCTGGAAAGCGCCGCCGAGCGTCTCGCCGAACGCCTCGCCGATTACCAGCCGCTCTCCGACATCGACAACGGCCTCGATAGTGGCAAGCAGGAGCTGCGCCTGTCGCTGTCCGCCACCGGCCGCGCCCTGGGGCTTGATGGCAGCGATCTGGCCGCCCAGCTGCGCGGTCCCCTGCAGGGCGCCACCGCCCTCAGGCAGCAGCAGGGACGCAGCGAGGTCGAGGTCCGCGTGCTGCTGCCCGAGAGCGACCGCTCGAGCCTCGCCCAACTGGAGAACCTCAGCGTGCTGACCCCGGATGGCGTCACGGTGCCGCTCTCCCGGGTCGCCGAGATCACCACCGACACCGCCGCCTCGACCATCACCCGCATCGACGGACACCGGGTCATCGACGTCACCGCCAATGCCACGCCGCCGACCGCGGTCAGCCAGGTGGTCACCAGCCTGGAGGCCGAGGTCTTCCCGGACCTGCGCGCCGAATGGCCCGGTCTGTCGATCGGCTACGGCGGCCGCCAACAGGAGACCAGCGACAACCTGCAGAGTCTTCAAACCTCGCTGCTGTTCACCCTGGTCGCCCTCTACCTGCTACTAGCGATTCCCTTCCGCAGCTACCTGCAACCGCTTTTGGTGATGGCGGCGATTCCCTTCGGCCTGATCGGCGCGGTCATCGGCCATCAGCTGATGGGCTATGGCCTATCGGTGATCAGCCTGCTCGGCATGCTGGCGCTGTCGGGGATCGTCATCAACGACGCCCTGGTGCTGGTCGACTATGCCAACCGCTGCCGGCGTGCCGGCGCCAGTGCCCGGGAGGCGGTGAGCGCGGCAGCACAGCGTCGCCTGCGGCCGATCCTGCTGACCACCTTGACCACCTTCTTCGGCCTGGCCCCGATGATCTTCGAGACCTCGCGCCAGGCCCGCTTCATGATCCCGATGGCGGTCTCGATCGGCTTCGGGATCCTGTTCGCCACCCTGATCCTGCTGCTGCTGGTGCCCTCGCTCTATCTGCTGATCGAGGATGCCCGCCGGGCTCTGGGCCTGCCCGGACGAGAATCAGGCACGCAGCCCCCGGACAGCCAACGCCTGGAGGCACCATGAGCGACGAAACCCTGCCGACAAAACGCCGCCGCCTGGCCCGCCCGGCCCTCTCGGTGCTGGGCCTCAAGCTGTTTGCGATCATCCTGATCGTCAACGTGGCGATTTCCGGCCTGGTCTTCGTCAGCGTCTCGCGCAGCATCAATGACGGCTTCATCGACTACCTGAAGACCACCCAGGCCGAACTGGTGCACAACCTGGCCGACGCCCTAGGCAACGAATGGGGGCGACAAGGCAACTGGCAGAAGCTGCGCACCGACCCGCGGGCCTGGCGCGCGCTGGTACGTCGCCAGCTGTGGCCGGAGGGCCATCCGCCCCCGGTCGGCATCCAGCGCGACCTGGCCAAGACCCGTGACTTCGTGTTGCATGACGCGGATGGCTTGCCGGTGATCGGCCTGCCACCGCGCCACGATCGCCAACCGGCCCGTCTGGAGTGGATCCCGATCCGCCATGAGGGCCGCCAGGTCGGCACCCTGGGCTATGTGCCCCCGGACCAGCTGCTGGCACAGATGGACAGGCTCTTCCTCGATCAGCAGCAGCGCAACCTGGCCATCATCGTCGCCTCGCTGGTACTGGCCTCGCTGCTGCTGGCCGGCGGCCTGTCCTGGTGGCTCGGGCGGCGCACCCGCGGCATGGCCCTGGCGACGCGGCGCCTCACCGAGGGCGACTATGGCGCCCGCCTCACCGAGCGGGGCCGTGACGAACTCTCGCGCCTGTCCCAGGACTTCAACGTGCTGGCCGAGACGCTGGAGGCCAACCGCGAGTCTCGCCAGCGCTGGGTGTCGGATATCGCCCACGAGCTGCGCACGCCGCTGGCCGTACTGCGCGGCGAGATCGAGGCCATGCAGGATGGCATCCGTCCCCTCGATCAGGACAACCTGACCTCTCTGTCCCAGGAGGTCGGTCAGTTGGAACGCCTGGTCGGCGACCTGCGCTTATTAGCTCAGAGCGATGCCGGCGCCCTGGAAGTGTCGCTGGCCCCGCTGGACCTGGCCGACAGCCTCAAGGGCCGTCTCGAGGATGCCCAGGGCTGGATCGCCGAGCACGGCATCACGCTTGAAAGCGACATCCAGGGTCCCCTGATGATCCGCGGCGATGCCCAGCGACTTCGCCAGCTGTGGAACAACCTGATCGACAACACCCTGGCCTACACCTCGGCGCCAGGACAGCTTCGCATCAGGCTTGGGCAAAAAGACCGGATGGCCCGCCTCACCTGGGAGGACAGCGCGCCCGGCGTGCCCGAGTCGGAGCTGCACCGCCTCACCCAGCGGCTGTATCGGGTCGAAGGCTCGCGCAGCCGCAGGAGCGGCGGCTCGGGCCTCGGGCTCTCCATCGCCGCGGCGCTGATCAGCGCCCATGGCGGCGAGCTCACCGCCTCGCCTTCCCCGCTTGGCGGGTTATGCTGGACCCTCGACTTTCCCCTGATGCCTAATTCTTGATACCTGATTCTTGATATCTACTTCTTGCTACCTAGGCCCCCTAGATACCCCATGGAACCCGCGGAGACATCGGCATGACTGAGGCTTCCCCCGATCGCATCCTGATCGTTGAGGACGAACCCAAGATCGCCCGGCTGATCGGTGACTATCTCGCCGGCAGCGGCTATACGCCCCATCACCTGGATCACGGCGACGAGGTGATGCCCTGGCTCAACAAGCAACAGCCCGACCTGGTGCTGCTCGACCTGATGCTGCCCGGTACCGACGGCCTGGTGCTGTGTCGCCAGATCCGCGATTGCTGGCCGCGGCTGCCGGTGATCATGCTCACCGCCCGGGTCGAGGAGGTCGACCGCCTGCTGGGCCTCGAGCTCGGCGCCGACGACTACATCTGCAAGCCCTTCAGCCCCCGAGAGGTCGTGGCCCGCATCAAGGCGGTGCTGCGACGCAGCCAGGCCCTGCCACAGGACCGGCCCGGAGCCCCCGGAACCCCCGGCGAGCTGGTGCTCAACGAGGACGGCTGGCAGGCGCTGGCCGACGGCCAGGACCTGGCGCTGACCGCCGTCGAGTTCCAGCTACTCAAGGTGATGATGGAGGCGCCCGGGCGCATCTTTTCCCGCGACCAGCTGATGGATCACATGTACCGCGACCACCGCATCGTCTCCGAGCGCACCGTGGATTCCCACATCAAGAAGCTCAGGAAGAAGATCGCCGGCGTCTGGCCCGAGCGGGAGGTGATTCGCTCGATCTACGGCGTCGGCTACAAGTTCGAGCCGGAGCCGATGGGCTGAGGCAAGAGCGGATAAGGTGTACGCCAAGTGCTGCTTTTCGCCTTGATCGCTGCACATTGAGACCACAATCACTAACGATACTGTCATTACCCCGAGCCGATAGCGGTTCGCGGAATGCCAAGAATTCGGACAGGAGTGCTTCCATGCAACGATTCAAACGTCACCTGATCGCCCTTAGCCTGATCTCCGCCATCGCCCTGCCGCTGACCGCCACGGCACAAGAGCCGAACCATCCGCCCAAGGGGGGACATCACGGGGCCATGGAATCCCTCGAGCTGAGCGCCGAGCAACGCGAGGCCCTGCACGAGCTGCGCCAGGCGTTCCGCGAGGAGCGCCAGGCCCTACGCGACGAACAGCGTGCCGCCATCGCCGACATCCTCACCGACGAGCAGCTCGCGACCCTCGACGCCGCCCGCGAGGCACATAAGGATCATCCGCGCGGCGAACACCACCGTGACGGCAAGCGAGGCGAGCATCAGAGAGAGCGCATGGAGGCACTGCTCGGCAGCTGGGACCTGAGCGACGCGGACCTGGCCACCCTTCGCGAGGCGCACCAGGCTCTGAGAGACGGGATGCGCGCCCTGCACGAGCAGGACTTAGACAGCCGCGACGACCGGCGTGCCGCCGTCGAGGTCATCCGCGAGGAACACCGGGCAGCGCTGGCCGAGGTGCTCAACGAGGATCAGCTCCACGCCCTCTCCGTGCTGATGGCACCGCCCCATGACCAGCAGCCCCGTCGCCATCACGGCCATAAGCATCACGAACGTGGCGACCATCACGGCGAGGAGCGCCAGGAAGGCTGATCGCCCGAGCGGGACCCCGCTTCACCCATGACCCCGATTACCCGACGCCCGGCTCCTGCCGGGCGTCGGGCATTTCGCTCCCCGCCTCTCGCCTCCTCGCTCTTCACCAGACTGCCTGCCCCCTCCCCTGGGATGCCTTTACGCTTGCCCGAAGTTCATCGGGTCCACTCGAGACTCGCGTCCTCTCTGACCATGCCCCCAGCAAAACGAGCAGAGAACCAGGAACAGTGAGCAGAGCAGGCTCAGGGCAAGCACAACGGTTGAAGGTCGTTTCAGAAGCCTGTATTTTATTTGCACGATCAATCAATAAAAAACCGTCATGGCAGCCGCCCGTGGCCCATGACGTCGACGTCTCGGCAAGCACCCGGATCCGTTCCCGGTGCGTGATTTCTTCGTTTCTTGTTATTTTATTGATTGGTCGTTCAATCAAAATAAATGCATCACCTTCTTCATCGACATAAGGGAGTCTGCCCACCATGGCGCAAGACATGAAAGCCACCCCACGACGGGATCGTCTCAATCCCGTCGTCTTCCTCGGATCGGCGGCCGGCATCCTGCTGTTCCTGATCTTCACCATGACCTTCACCGAGAAGGCCGGCGCCTTCTTCGATGCGGGTCTGGCATGGATCAACGACACCTTCGGCTGGTACTACATGCTGGCCGCCGTGGCCTACCTGGTCTTCGTGGTGGTGATCGGCTTCTCCCGGGCCGGCTCGATCCGCCTGGGGCCCGACCACTCGCGGCCGGAATTCTCGCTGCTGTCCTGGGCCTCCATGCTGTTCGCCGCCGGCATCGGCATCGACCTGCTGTTCTTCTGCGTGGCCGAGCCGCTGTCGCACTACCTCACGCCGCCCGACATGGCGCCGGAGAGTGCCGCGGCCCTGCGCCAGGCCGTTCCCCAGACCTTCTTCCACTGGGGCCTGACCGGCTGGGGCATGTACGTGCTGATGGGCATGGCACTGGCCTACTTCAGCTATCGTCATCGCCTGCCGCTGGCCATCCGCAGCGCCCTCTACCCGCTGCTCGGTAACCGTATCAACGGCCCGATCGGTAACGCGGTCGATATCACCGCCGTGATCTCCACCGTGTTCGGTATCGCCACCAGCCTCGGCATCGGCGTGATCCAGCTCAACTACGGCCTGACCTTCCTGTTCGATGTACCGGAGAGCCTGACGACTCAGGTCGTGCTGATCGTGCTGGTCGTGATCCTCGCCACCATCTCCGTGGTGACCGGGGTCGAGAAAGGCATCCGCCGCCTCTCCGAGTTCAACATGCTGCTGGCCACCGCGCTGCTGCTGTTCGTGCTCTTCCAGGGCCAGACCCTGCACCTGCTCGACGCCCTGGTAATGAATGCCGGCGACTACCTGAGCGGCTTCCTCGCCAAGAGCTTCGACACCTATGCCTTCGCCGGCGACGATGCCCAGCAGTGGATGGGTTGGTGGACGATCTTCTTCTGGGGCTGGTGGATCGCCTGGACGCCGTTCGTCGGCCTGTTCCTGGCGCGCATTTCCCGTGGCCGCACCATCCGTGAGTTCGTCACCGGTGCCCTGCTGATCCCGCTCGGCTTCATGATGGCCTGGATGTCGATCTTCGGTAACAGCGGCATCGAGATGGTCGCCAACCAGGGCCTGGTCGAACTGGGCAAGGAGGCACTGGCCACCCCGCAGACCACCATCTACACCTTCCTCGAGCAGTACCCGTACATCGGCATCACCGCCTCGGTGGTCACCGTGCTGGGGATCGTGTTCTTCATCACCTCCGCCGATTCCGGCGCCCTAGTACTGGCGAACTTCACCACCATCCTGTCGGACGTGAACCATGATGCGCCGATCCGCCTGCGTATCTTCTGGTCCGCGGTAATCGGCCTGATCACCATCGCCCTGCTGATGGCCGGCGGCCTCAACGCCCTGCAGAGTGCCGTGGTGATCACCGCCCTGCCCTTCTCGCTGGTGATCTTCGCCATCATGGCCGGCCTGACCCGCGCCCTGCGCCTGGAGACGCACAAGGCCGATGCCCGCCAGCAGGTTGCCGGTGGCACCCACCAGGGCGACTGGCGCGAGCGCCTCGACCGGGCACTGGATACCGCCAACCGGGCCGGCACCGCGGCAACCATCGAGCACGCCATCCGCCCGGCACTGACCCAGCTCGCCGAGGAGCTAAAGGGCCGTGGCCAGGCCGCCCACGTCAGCGAGACCCAGGTCGAGGGTGAACCGCTGCCGCGCCTGACCCTGCAGGTCGACCTCGAGGAGGCGCCAAGCTTCGTCTACGAGGTGCGCTCCCAGCGTCTGCCCACCCCGAGCTTCCTCCAGGTGGATGACGACTACTACCTGCGCCTGGACGTCTACCTGGCCGAAGGGGCCCTGGGCCAGGATCTCAACGGCTGCACCCGCAACCAGGTGATGCATGACGTGCTCGCCGAGTACGAGCGCCACCTGCAGTTCCTGAGCACGGCCGGGGAAGCCGGTGCCGTGCCGGCGATGCCGGGCTCGGTCGGCGACATGGAGACCATGCCCAGCGCCAACTAAGGCATCAGGAAAAGTAAGGCGCCAAGAAAAGTAAGGCATGATCCGCCGGGGCCTTGAGTCATGAACCTCGAGCCCCGGCACGCCAAACGGCGACTCCACGGAGTCGCCGTTTTTTTGTGACTTCCCGCCCGGTAGACCAGGTAGTAGTCGACCCCGGCCGACAGCCAGGGCTCGAAGGGAGCGACCAGACGCCCCGCCCCGAGCGGGGTACGACGCACTCGGTGGGAGATCACCATACAAAAAGATGATCATCGAGACGCAAATTCCCGCCAAGCGCTATGTTACTCCCCAGATAAAATGGTCCATACTCTTCATAACACGCGAACATGGGGCTGATACTCGGCCCAGAGGATGAAGGATCATGCAGCAGGACTTTGCGACTAGCGTGTCGGCCGAGGCACTGACCGAAGTACCGGTATCTGCGCTGCGCATCGGGATGTACGTGGCCGATCTGGATCGCCCCTGGCTCGAGACGCCCTTCCTGCTCGAGGGGCTGCTGATCACCACGGAGGCAGAGCTCGAGACGCTCAGGCGTCACTGTCGACGGGTCTACGTTTCGGTGGAACGCTCCGCCCAGGACGTCAAGGGCGCAGCCTCGCCCGTGCCTGGCGCATTCCGCGCGCCGGCTGGCTTTCGCCACCCCATGGAACGGGAACTGCCTCGCGCCCGCCGGGACTACGTCGAGGCCAAGCAACTGGTCACCCGGCTGCTGTCGGACCAGCAGAACTGGCATCGCAACATGCCCCAGGTCAAGGAGACGATCCAGCACTTCGCAAAATCCATCATCGCCAACCCCAATGCCCTGATGTGGCTGACCCGCATCAAGCACAAGAACGAGTACACCGCCGAGCATTGCCTGAACGTCGGCGTACTGGCGATGATCTTCGCCCAACACCTCGGCTACCCTCAGGCCAGGATCGAGGAGCTCGGTCTCGCCGGCATGCTGCATGACGTCGGCAAGATGCGGGTCGATCCCGCCATCCTCGAGAAGCCGGGCAAGCTGACGGCACAGGAGTATCAGCAGGTCAAGGCGCATGTGCTGGAAGGCTATGCCATGCTGGCCGAGGACCCCACTCTTTCGGACGAAGTGAAGACCGCCAGCCGGGACCATCACGAGCGCATCAACGGCGAAGGCTACCCTTACGGCAAGACCGGGAACGAGCTCGGCCAGGCCGCCAAGATCATCGCCATCATCGATGCCTACGATGCCATCACCAGCGAGCGGGTCTACAGCGAGGCCCGCCCCCCCGACGAGGCCCTGCGCATCCTCTATCAGGCGCGCAACCAGCACTTCGACGAAGCCCTGGTCGTAAGCTTCATCGAATGCATCGGCATCTACCCCCCCGGCGCCATCGTCGAACTCAACAATGGCATGATCGGCATCGTGATCTCCAAGGAGCCAGGGCAGCGCCTGCGGCCTCGTATCCGGATCCTGCTCGACGAGCACAAAACGCCGATTGCCGAGATGACGGTCGACCTGTCTCGGGAGGAGCTGCCGGACGACTCGCCCCTCAAGATCCGTCGCGTGCTACCGCCCGGCAGTCATGGCATCTCGATGGAAACCGTGATGCGGCTATTGCTCTGATGCCGAGCAGGGACGTCGGCAACGGAAGCGATGAAGACCGGAGGCGCGACATCGGTCGCGCCTCCGGCCCTGAGCCTCTTGCCCACATTCCTGCCGGTCTCTTCGCCGTGGCCGGCATCGCGATACCGCTGCGCTAGAAGAAGCCCAGCGGGTTAATGTCATAGCTGACTAGCAGGTTCTTGGTCTGCTGGTAGTGCTCGAGGGCCAGCTTGTGGGTCTCGCGGCCCACACCGGACTTCTTGTAACCGCCGAAGGCGGCATGCGCCGGGTACTGATGGTAGCAGTTGGTCCACACCCGCCCGGCCTGGATGCCGCGGCCCATGCGAAAGGCCACGTTCATGTCGCGGCTCCAGACCCCAGCACCGAGGCCAAATTCGGTGTCGTTGGCGATGGCGAGTGCCTCCGCCTCATCCTTGAAGGTGGTCACCGCCACCACCGGGCCGAAGATCTCCTCCTGGAAGACCCTCATCTTGTTGTGGCCCTTGAGCAGGGTCGGCTGGATATAGAAGCCCTTGTCGAAGGCCGCCTCGACACGCTCCACATGGCCGCCGGTCAGGAACTCGGCGCCCTCCTCGCGGGCGACTTCCATGTAGGAGAGGATCTTGTCGAATTGCTCCTGGGAAGCCTGAGCCCCCACCTGCACCTCGGTATCCAGCGGATTGCCGCGTTTGATCGACTGCGTGCGCTCCATCACCCGCGCCATGAAGTCGTCGTACATGCTCTCCTGGATCAGCGCCCGGGACGGACAGGTACAGACCTCGCCCTGATTGAAGAAGGCCAGCACCAGGCCTTCCACCGCCTTGTCGATGAAGGCGGGCTCGGCATTCATGATGTCGGCGAAGTAGATGTTCGGTGACTTGCCGCCGAGCTCCACGGTAGAGGGAATGATGTTCTCGGCGGCGCACTTGAGGATATGCGAGCCGACCGGCGTGGAACCGGTGAAGGCGATCTTGGCGATGCGCGGGCTGCTGGCCAGCGCCTGGCCGGCCTCGGCGCCGTAGCCGTTGACGATATTGACCACCCCGGGTGGCAGCAGGTTGTGGATCAGCTCCATCACCTTGAGGATCGAGGCCGGGGTCTGTTCGGCAGGCTTCAGGACGACGCAATTGCCGGCGGCGAGTGCCGGAGCCAGTTTCCAGGTGGCCATCAGGATCGGGAAGTTCCAGGGAATGATCTGCCCCACCACCCCGAGCGGCTCATGAAAGTGGTAGGAGACGGTATTGTGGTCCAGGTCGGTGGCGGTGCCTTCCTGAGACCGGATGCAGCCGGCAAAGTAGCGGAAGTGATCCACCGCCAGCGGCAGGTCGGCGTTGAGGGTCTCGCGCACCGCCTTGCCGTTGTCCCAGGTCTCGGCCACGGCCAGCATCTCGAGGTTCTGCTCGAGGCGATCGGCGATCTTCAACAGGATATTGCCGCGCTCGGCCGCCGAGGTGCGCCCCCAGGCCGGGGCGGCACGGTGGGCGGCATCCAGCGCCAGGTCGATGTCCTCGGCCGTGGAACGCGGGATCTGGCAGAACACCTCGCCATTCACCGGGCTGACGTTATCGAAGTACTGCCCCTTGAGGGGCGCCTTGAACTCACCGTCGATGAAGTTGCCATAGCGCTCGGCAAAAGATACCAGTGCGTCGGCGCTGCCAGGGGAGGCGTAGATCATGGCGTGGCTCCTGATTTTGGCTCATGTATGGGCGGCGGGGCATCTCCCCCGTCACCATTGAGCCTAGTGGAATCCCGCCGCTCCTTACCGCCAACAACCGATCATAGTGGTCATTCTTTAGTCTGAGCCTCTTCTCACTCCCCCCTTCCATTCTCTCTTCTGCCCTGCGTTTTCTCCTCAGGTCTGCCAGCCAGAAGGCCGGCAGACATGCTCATGGTGGCATCGCGCCTCATGCTCGGCGCTGGTGCAAAAGGCGCTCCAGGCGCCCCAACATGGTCACCTCGCCGTGCAGCCAGGGGGCCAGCAGACGGGTGGACAGCGGGATGAACAGGAACACCATCACCGGGGTCAGCGCGAGGGTGCTGACCAGCACACGCGGCACCAGCGGCAGGCCGGCCAGCAACTCACCGAACAGCAGCTGAAACAGCAGCGAGACCGGGAAGAAGGCCAGCCAGATCGCCACCGCCTGCTTCCAGCGCGGCGGGGTGTTGCCCTGGGCATCCTGGAACCAGCGGTCGATCCCCGTGGCCCGATATTCCTGGGGGGCCACGTAGAGGCCCTCGCCGCGGCCGAGCCAGGCACGGCGCGACGCCGAGTGTTCCCAGGCACGCATGGTCGCGGCATCCGCGAAGCGGAAAATGATCTGATTCCCACTTGCCAAAGTGATACCTCCTGCTAGCATCTCATAATGGACCTCTTCTTCAGCACGAACAAATTCAAACTCAACGGCCTAAGCTACCCAGGCTTTCCAATTCTTGTTTCCGCAGAGGGAAAGGTTGTTGAGGAAGCGCTGGACTTTTGCATCGCGCACCTGATCAAGCGCGGAAGGGTCCAATCCAAAAAATCGTGGATCACCTATGGGAAAGCGCTGTATCAATTCTTCGGTTGGTGTGAGGTGAATGGCATTGACTGGCGTGATGTGGGCAATGATCGAGAAGCAACGATTCTGGCAGAGTTCCGCGACTGGAACCTAAGTCCCGAGGGGGGAAGTCTTGCCGCGGCAACAGTTAATGCACGACTACGACTCCTCTGCGCCTTCTATCGGTATGCCGCCAACACTGGTTGGGTGACGACTGTTCCGTATGCCATGGAAACAGTCACGGTGAGACAACCGAAAGGGTTCCTGGCTCACGTCGATGCGAGTGGTGGTAAGCACACAAGCCCAGACATCATGCTGAAGACGCCCCGAACCGTCATTCGGGTGTTGAGCAAGCACCAGTCGGTTGATCTCCTGAACGCCATCACCAATCCCACGCACAAGTTGATCGTTAGATTAGCGCTCACGACAGGGCTGCGCCGAGAGGAACTTGCAACGTTTCCGCTGAAATACGTTATAAATCCGGCGACTTACACCAAGCACCGCTCTTTCATCCGGGTCAATCTTGATCCACGCGACATGACCATCAAAGGCAATCAGCCCAGAGGGATCGACGTGCCCCGCACCGTAATGGAAGCCCTCTGGCAATACGTCCTGGACCGTCGCTACCAGCATGAGAGCATTTCGGGGCAGCGCCAGTCCGTTTTGTTCCTGACGGAATCCGGCCAACCTTACGCGAACGACGGGGCAGCCTTCCTGGGTATTGTGAAGAAGGCTGGAGAGGTTGCCGGTATTCCTTACCTCAACGTCCATATCCTGCGCCATACCTACGCCACGCACACGCTGTACGCAATGATGCAATCCAAGGCCCAGACGCATGCCTTGCTGTATGTTCGCGACCGACTGGGCCATGCCTCGGTCACAACCACCGAGAAATATCTGCACTGCCTCTCAGAACTTGAGGATGCGCTGATGAACGACTACCAGAGTGAAATCGACCTCATCAGCAGGGAGATTGGCGATGCCTAGAAAAAAGCTACAATCCACACCCCCCCGCCCTGGCAAAGTCGCCAATGACGAAACGCTAGATCTCACGAGTCTGCCTCCTGCCAATAAGGTTGTGTCTTTGCCCGAAGGGGCCACGGACCAGCGTAACCTCAATTTCGCCAAGCACTACGGAAACGACTGCGATGTAGTGGTCTATGCCACTCAACGTGCAATGGATCGCATGGCCAAAGCTTCCATTGAAAGCGGTGGAAAAACGCATAGCGCGGCTAGTCTCGTCACATATTTCAGTAACGGAGTGTCATACTTAATTTCATTCTGCGCCACGATGGCTTCCGCGCTGGGACGCGAGCTGCGACTGGATGATATCGACCGTGAGTTCATCTATCACTTCATTTCCCATTTGCGGCAATCGGGGGGGAGCCTGGGTACCCAGAGAAGCCGATACCAAGCCGCCAAATCGTTACTGGTGGCGATGGGGCAATCAGGCTGGATTGCCAGAAATATTTTCCCGACCAATCCCTTCCCGAACTCGAATAGATCACACAACGGTCAGACCGCCCTGAGTGAACCAGAACGCCTTAGCGTTTTGCGGGCGATGAAAGCCGATATGCTGGAGATCATCAAAGGAAGTGGACCGCTAACATCTTATGAGCTGGTCACATGCCTGCTGGCAATTGCAGCGAGAACGGGTATTAATCCGACCCCTGCCTCGGAACTCCTAACCGACTGCCTCCACCCCCACCCCATCAAGAAAGACCGATACGTGCTGGTAAGTTTCAAGCGTCGTGGCAGCACCACGCACGTCCAGAGCCTGCGCCGCACCACCGATGTTGAATCGATGGTGTCTGCGCTGCCTGACGTGGCACGCATTATTGATCTTGTGCGTATTCGCAACGCTTCGCCACGACAGGCGAGCGATTACCCACAGCGGCTATTTGTCTACGTGAATCAGGACAATAGAAACGCCGGAAAAATAAGTCGCATGACGATGAACACACTCAACCGAGGCATAAAAGCATTTCTCGACCGCCACCAGATAAAAGATGCCGATGGCCAGCCGCTGAAGCTCAATGTCATGCGACTGCGCAAGACATTTGAGAACCGGTTGTTCACTCTGTCTGGCCAGGACCCGTTCCTGACCGCCAGACTCGGAGGTCATACCCCTAAGGTGTCCGACAACCACTATCTGGAGGCTCCGGAACGCGCCGAGAAAGACTGGCGTCTCATGGGCGAGGTTCGCATCGAGGAACTGCTTAACCATGAAAAAGTAGAGTTAGGGCCAACCCAGAAAACGCCGGTAGCCCGTTGTCGGGACACCTTGAACGGAGAGCGTGCACCCAAAAATGGCGAGCACTGCCAGAAGTTCCTGGCTTGCTTTCGTTGCCGGTCCTTCGTTGTGACGGGAGATGATCTATACCGTATCTTCAGCCTCTATTGGGGGCTGGTTAAGATGCGCCAAAGCATGGGAGCAAGTGCTTGGAAACAGGTTTACGGCCACATAATCCGGATCATCGACCGGGAGGTCACCCCACAATTTGATGCCGAGCTTGTAAGTATTCAAAGGCAACGGGCTAAAGTCGACCCGCACCCCTTCTGGCGTGATCCGGAACGGTTAGAGGACATCGCATGAACGAAGTCAGGTTCCGCGCCGAGCAGATGAAATCCCTCCAAGCCATCGAGGCAGGGGCCTTCAACCCGCACGCTGTTCTTACCGGGATGCGGCTGGAAGATGGCAGCTACCAGGTTCTGAGCTATTGTGGCGATGATGTCGTGACTCTCCCTGATAGTCTTTTCACTGCTGGGACAAGTAACAGCCAAAAACTATTAAACTTCTTGCGGGTGCCGCTGGCGTTTCGAGAAACATTCAAGACCTGCGTGACGTCTTACATACTGAAAGGAATTGAAGGAAGTTCCCCGCCCAAAGGAAATACGATTCGTCAATTTTTCTATCAGGCGATAGCTTTTCTTATCTGGCTTAATGATCGGGGAGTATCCCGGCTGAGCAATGTGACACCACTGATCTGCCAACAGTATGTGGAGTTCTGCAAAGAGCTAAAGGGTCATAAGGGAGAACCGCTTTCAGGTTCATACTTGAACCGGCGTTTTGTGGCTGTAAAAAACCTCCACATCCTCAGCCAACAGTCCAGTGACTCCATGCCTTACCCTTGGCAGGAATCGTCAGCATATAAACTTGCGGGGCAGAGTAAACTTTTTCACCAAGAAGCTAAGACTGAAATCATCCCGGATGACATCTTGGGATCGCTGCTCCAGTCGACAGTGGACTGGCTGGACCAGGCCGATGACATCATCAGTGTCCGCGAGCGAGTTGAAGCGTGGCTATTAGAGGGTATGAGCCGGAAGCCCATCCAAGCACGCTTGAATAAGCTGGGTTGGACAAAAAGTGAGTTGAGCGAAGCGGAGAGACACCTGCAAACTGCGTGTATGAGCATCGTCCTGATTACCAGCGGTATCCGCGTATCTGAACTGTGCTCACTGGAAAATCAATGCGCCTTCAAAACTCTGGATGAAGAGGGTGACTCCTTTCACTGGATGCGTGGAACCTCCTACAAGACGGGCGTAAGAGACTGCGAGTGGCTGGTGGCCGAGATTACTCACCGCGCCCTTGTCGTGGCTGAGCGCCTTGCGCAACCGCTACAAGCGAATCTGGAGCAGCGTATTTCAGCCCTGCGAACCGACAATCCGAAAGACGTCGACATACCCCAGCTGCGGGAGCATAGCCATCGCTTGTTCCTGGCTGTGGGAAAGAAACATAAATACGGGATTGAAACGCTTTCAATCAGTTCTGTCATTAAGCGCCTCAATACATTTGCTTCCCAGTGCGGGCTGGAATGGCGCTTTACGCCGCATCAGTTTCGTCGCACCTTCGCGGTCTACGCCGCTCACAGTGCCTTTGGAGACCTTCGCTACCTACGGGATCATTTCAAGCACTGGTCGCTAGACATGACCACGCTGTACGCCATGTCCCGGCAACAGGATGCCGATCTTTACGATAGCATCGGCCTAGCCGCACAGAGCATCAAAATGGATCTCCTGGAGCACTGGCTAGAACCTGATTCGATCCTGGTGGGTGGTGGTGCCGACCCGATCCAGGCCTTCCGCACGAAAAACGAGGCGCTTGCCACCAAGGAAGGGCGCGCTGAGATGGCCAAAACAATCAGCCCCTTGGTTCACCTGCGGGCCACCGGCGTCGCGTGGTGTACCGCCGACACTGGAGGCTGTAACGGCGGCCAGGGTATCGAGAAGACACGTTGTGCAGACTGTGGCAATGCCGTCATCGATGAATCACGCAAGTTCGTGTGGCAAGAGATCTATTCCCAGCAGCTCGAATTGCGTGATCTCACAGATATTGGGCCCGGAGGCACCGAGCGGGTCGAACGTGACATAGAACGCTGCGAGGTGGTCCTGAAGGGGCTTGGAGCAACCGGAGAGGACTTGGCTGATGTCGCAACCTGATGATACTTCCCAGCCGCTTACGCGGGGCGAATTGACTGCAAAGGCAATACGCCAGGCCATAGTGCGAATAGAGAAAGGCCGCCCCAAAGTGGTCGAACCAGGGCGCAAGCTCAGCATCCAGTCGGTGGCTGAGGAAGCCGGGGTCAGTCGAGCGACCATTCACAACAATCACCCTGGTCTTGCCGAGCGTATTCGGGAGGCGGGTAATAAGGCGGTTCGTGCACAGCGGGATGAAAAGAATACCGAGCTGAAGGAGCTAAGAGCCAAGTATACAGCACTTAGACAAGAGTATCTTGATATACGAAAACTCAGCCAAGATATGGCTTCTGAAATGGCCTCGTTAGTAGCTGATAATGAGCGTCTGCGATCCATCGTGGAGAATGAGAAAGTGGTCGGATTCCCCTCAAAAACTAGGTAAACCGGGTTATGTGGTTGGTGTGGACTTGTAGGTCTTCGCCTATGGGACACTGCGCTTCTCTCTGCCCCCTCCCTTTCGGTAATCAAAAAACTTTGGGCTTCACTTAAAGTATCTAGCTCTCCAGTTTAACTTTGCCGTTTTTAGCAGGCGCTTTCATACCTGATCGGGAAGGGGCAGGCATCCAAACTAACATCTGGATGTTATTTTCCGAGTAAAAAGTCATGGAGCTAATTTTTCAAAAACAAGTCAGCAGCAACTGCCTGTAATGCTGCGAAAAACTGACCTGATAGCTCGGCTCGTCAGCAAAGTCGCCTAGCGAGTAAGCGCTCGGGGAGGCCTTCTCCAGGTCTTGTTCAAAATTAAAGTCATTGCTGCAATCCGCAGCGTTTCCCTCCTCCTTGCCGCCCGACGCTGGGCTAGCTGCGGCCGCAGGCATCGGTACCTGGCTCAGCACGGCAAGATCCTCCGGTAGATCGTCGGCAATGCGTTCCGCGAATCGCTGTAGCGTCGTTTCCGCCAGCATGAACAGCCAGGCTTGATCATCGGCTTCGCCCATGCGCCGCAGGATTCTACCCAATACCTGCCGGTAGTGTAGCTCGGTACGGATGCGGCTGAGAAAGCAGCATACCTGCAAGCGGGGGATATCGGTCCCCTCGCTGATCATCCCGACTGCGACGATCCAGCGGCAATCGCTGTGTCGGAATGCATTGATGACCCGCTGAGCATTCGGGGTTTTGCTAGTCACGACGCACCAACTTTCCCCTCTGGCGTCAAGCGCCTGCGCTATCTGCTGGGCATGTTCGATATCGGTGGCGACTACCAGGCCCGCTGCCTCTGGCTGGCTTCGGCGAAGCGCGTCCAGCTTGTCGCTCCCTCGCGCGAGCAGTTGTTCAATCACCTCGTCATGGCGCAGCAAGTCTTCGTAAGTGACAGGCGACTCCCCCAGCAGCTCGGCGATATTGGGGAACAACCTAACGGTGTTCTCGGTTTCGACTGCTTCCGTGAGCGCAACTTGTTGGTTGTCCAGAAGCAGAATGCGGGGCGAACGGCACACTCCGTCCGCGATGGCTTCCTGCAGACCATACCGATAGTCGCAGATCAGCTGCCCCTTCGGAGATAGGTAACGCGCCAGGGCAATGGCGCGGTCATCAGAGCGCCACGGCGTGCCGGATAGCGCCAAGGTGAAGACGGCCCGATCCTGGATCCTCTGCAAGATCTGTTGCCCCCAGGCGTTGCTCAGCAGGGGATCATGGCCGGCGCAGTGATGGATTTCGTCGAAAACGACGAACACGCGATAGTCGTCGAGCAGTCGCCAGAAGATCTCATCGCGGTACTCCATGGCTTGATAGGTGTAAGCCCCCCCCACCGCGCCGAGCAAGCCGTCCAGACGCTTGCCGAGCACCGCCGAAAAGGTCGAGCGGAAGCCGTCGACGACCTGGCACGACGGTGCGAAACAGAGCACCAGATCGATCTTGCCTTGGTCAAGCAGGCATCGGGTCAGCTCCGCCGCCATGCGTGTCTTGCCGGCACCGGGGGTCGCCTGGCAGAAGAAATGCGATGTGGAAAGGAAGTGCTCCAGTGCCGTGTCGATACACCGGCGCTGCCAGACTCTCAGCGATGCCGTCATCGCTGAGAGGCCACCGCCTTGAGTGTGTTCTCGACGGCACGAAGATGTCCCAACAGGCGTGAGCTGCGGTCCTTGGCCCCCCGATACTCGCTCTCGACCTGGTCCTTTAGATGGGGCATGTCATCGAGGAGCTGCTTGTAACGCTCCGTTTCGCCCATCGACGACAGGAAGTCGAGCTGGATCTCTTTGAGGAGGCCTTCCAGATACGTCTGCTCATCGGACGACGTTGGGGGTGTCGAAGTACTCGACTCGGGCGTTGACGAGTTCAGCTTCTCTTTACGCGCGGGCTTGAGGCTATTCTCGAAGCCGTTGTCGATCAGCTCTAAATGCAGGTGCGGCGGGATGGTTTGTAGGTGGTAGACCTGTCCTCGCTTGCGGCGCTCTTTGTCAGGTACAAGCCAGCCCGCCCTGAGCATGCGCCGAATCTGCTCATACACATACCGGCGCACATCGCCGAGACGAAAGTCGGTGCCTTCAAGGTGCTTGGCGTAGGCATCCCGCAATTCGCGGGTGGTGAATTGCGTGCGCCCCTCCTCCTGGAGAAGGTCATACAGTCGCCTGTCGAAGATGAACGAGACGGTTTTCATGCAGGCACCTGAGCGGTTGTCACAAAAATGCGGATTATAGTCCGTGGCCTGTGAGTCCGCAAACACACGATAGTGCTGCCTCAAATGAAATTGAGGCAGTCATGGATCCATTGGCAAAAGCGTTGGGGGCACGCATCCGGAAACAGAGAAAGGCCTGTCGGCTGTCTCAGGATGCACTGGCGCTGGCCTGCAGCATTGACCGCAGCTACGTAGGCCGCATCGAACGTGGCGAGGTGAACATCACGGTCGAGAAGCTGTACCTCATCGCCGGGGAGCTGGCGTGCGATCCGGCATCGCTTCTTCCTCGCATGACGGAGTTTCAGGTCAGCTAGCCCCTCACGCTTTAGAGAGGCATTCAGCGTCACGTCGTAGGACGTCGCCGACAGACGCTGTAAGGCAGCGCATGTCGCCGCCAGCGCTATGCCCTCTCTTGCCCCTCGCTCCGCGCCCCTGTGTATGATGGTGGTCATCCATCATCACTAGAATCAGTACACCCGGAGACGCATCGTGAACACGGACAGTCACTCTCAGACGGCGGCCTTCATCTGGTCGGTCGCGGACCTGCTGCGCGGCGATTTCAAGCAGTCCCAGTATGGGCGGGTGATCCTTCCGTTCACCCTGCTACGGCGCCTGGAGTGCGTGCTGGCGCCGACCAAGGCGGCGGTGCTAGCCGGGGCCCAGGAGCACCAGAACAAGCCCGAGGCGGTGCGAGAGAAGCTCCTGCTGCGGGCGGCCGAGCAGCAGTTCTTCAACGCCTCGCCGCTGACGCTGGGCACCCTGTCGGACACCCAGACCGCCGACGACCTGATGAGCTACGTGCAGGCCTTCAGCCAAGATGCGCGCGAGATCTTCGATCACTTCCACTTTGAGGACTTCGTCCAGCAGCTGGCCGCCAACGACCTGCTCTACCAGGTGGTGCAGCGGGTCGCCAGCATCGACCTGAGCCCGGCCACGATCAGCAACTACGGCATGGGGGTGATCTTCGAGGAGCTGATCCGCAAGTTCGCCGAGAGCTCTAACGAGACCGCCGGGGAGCACTTCACGCCCCGCGACATCGTGCACTTGACCACCTCGCTGGTGCTGACCGGCCAGGACGAGACCCTGCGCCCGCACCGCATCGCCACCGTCTATGACCCCACGGCGGGCACCGGCGGCTTCCTCTCCGAGAGCGACGAGTACATCCAGCAGGTCAGCGATCGGGTCACGGTGTCGCTGCACGGCCAGGAGCTGAACCCCGAGTCCTACGCCATCTGCAAGGCCGACATGCTGATCAAGGGCCAGGACGTGGCCCAGATAAAGCTCGGCAACACCCTCTCCGACGACCAGCTGCCCGCCGAGCGCTTCGACTTCATGCTCGCTAACCCGCCGTTCGGGGTCGAGTGGAAGAAGGTCCAGAAGCAGGTCACCGACGAGCACAAGCAGAAGGGCTACGACGGTCGCTTCGGCCCGGGCCTGCCGCGCGTCTCTGACGGCTCGCTGCTGTTTCTGATGCACCTGGTCAGCAAAATGCGCAGCCCCAAGGACGGCGGCTCGCGGATCGGCATCATCCTCAACGGCTCGCCGCTGTTCACCGGCGGGGCCGGCAGCGGGGAGTCCGAGATCCGCCGCTACCTGCTGCAGCACGACCTGGTCGAGGCGATCGTCGCCCTGCCCACCGACATGTTCTACAACACCGGCATCGCCACCTACGTATGGGTGCTCTCTAACCACAAACCGGCCGAGCGCCGGGGCAAGGTCCAGCTGATCAACGCCACCGAGCGATTCACCAAGATGCGCAAGTCGCTGGGCAGCAAGCGCCAGTACGTGACTGACCGCGACATCGACGAGATCGTGCGGTGCTATGGGGCCTTCCAGGAGACCGAGGAGAGCAAGATCTTCCCGGTGGAGGCTTTCGGCTACCGGCGCATCACCGTGGAGCGACCGCTGCGCCTCAATTTCCAGGCGAGCCCAGAGCGCCTGGCCAGGCTCGATGACGAGAAGGCCCTCCAGAAACTCCCGGAGGCCGAGAGAGAGGCTCTCAGGGCCGCCTGCGCCACCCTGGACGCCGAGCGCTGCTACACCAATCGGGACGCCTTCACGAAGGACCTGAAAGCCGCGTTGAAGCCCACCGGCCTCAAGGTCGGCGCCCCGATCCTCAAGGCCCTCCTCAACGCCCTGTCCGAGCGCGATCCCGAGGCCGAGATCTGCACCGACAAGAAGGGCAATCCCGAACCCGACAGCGGTCTGCGCGACAACGAGAACGTGCCATTGGACGAGTCGGTATTCGACTACTTTGAGCGCGAGGTGAAGCCTCACGTCCCCGACGCCTGGATCGACGAAGACAAGCGCGATGAGTTGGACAACCGTATCGGCATCGTCGGCTTCGAGATCCCCTTCAATCGGCACTTCTACACCTTCGAGCCGCCACGCCCGCTGGAGGCGATCGACGCCGACCTGAAGGCCTGCACTGACCGGATCAAGGCGATGATTGAGGTGCTGTCGGCATGACAAATTTGACGGGATCAAATTTGAACAGGCGCGAAGCGGCTGGCCCGAAGGGCGACGGCAGGGATAGCCCGAGTAATTTTCCGAAGTATCCCGACTGCAAGGACTCCGGTGTCGAGTGGCTGGGCAAAATACCTAAGCACTGGGGTTTTTCGCGCTTAGGTTTTGAATCATGGGTTAGGGCTCGTCTGGGCTGGAAAGGATTAAAAGCAGATGAGTATGTCGATGACGGGTATGTTTTCCTCTCGACACCTAACATAAAGGGAACGTCAATTGACTTCGAAAAAGTAAACTACATAACCAAGGAGAGATTTGAAGAGTCACCAGAAATTTCGTTGAAAGTAGGCGATGTCCTTCTTGCAAAAGACGGCTCAACACTTGGCACTGTAAATGTGGTGCGCCACCTCCCTCGCCCCACAACTGTAAACAGCTCTATAGCAGTAATTACTGCTGGGAAAAACCTGTACGGGCTCTACTTAAGCTATGTTTTCCAGAGCAGCTTCATGAAAGCGACTATTCAGGCAATCAAAGGGGGTATGGGTGTACCACATTTGTTCCAAGCAGATTTGACCAAGTTCTACCTGCCTTTGCCGCCAGGGGTTGAGCAGTCCACCATCGCAGCCTTCCTCGACCACGAGACCGCCCGCATCGACGCCCTGGTAGAGGAGCAGCAGCGCCTGATCGCGCTGCTCAAGGAGAAGCGCCAGGCGGTGATCTCCCATGCCGTGACCAAGGGGCTCGACCCCGACGTGCCGATGAAGGACTCCGGGGTCGAGTGGCTAGGCGAGGTGCCAGCGCACTGGGATGCAATAGCGCTGAGACGTATTCTCAAACGCATTGAACAGGGCTGGAGTCCAGAATGCTTCAACTTCCCAGCGGAGCCTGATAACTGGGGGGTCCTCAAAGCGGGCGCCGTTAATAATGGGGTTTATCGGGAGTCTGAAAACAAGGCCCTTCCTGATGACTTAGAGCCTAGAGGTGGGATTGAAGTCAAGGTGGGCGACCTTATTATGTGCCGAGCAAGTGGTTCGCCAGACCTGATTGGGTCAGCGGCTCACGTCACTTCTACTCGATCACGGCTAATGCTTTCAGATAAGCTGTTTAGGCTTGTTTTAAACGACAATTCAGAACCATCTTATGTCTCATTGATGCTCGGCAGCGCCCCAGTTCGCCGTCAAATTGAGCAATCAATCAATGGCGCTGAAGGTCTTGCCAACAACCTTTCTCAAGGCTCGATAAAAGGGCTACTTATTACGCTCCCCCCCGTAACTGAGCAACAAGAGATTGTTGCCCGAGTACATCAAGAAATCATCAAGCTGAGGCAGCTCTTGGATCAGGCTAGGCGCACAGTTGAGCTCCTGAATGAACGCCGCTCCGCCCTGATCTCTGCCGCCGTCACCGGCAAGATCGATGTGCGCGGCTGGACGCCGCCGGCCGACGCGGCGCCAGCGCATCAGGAAGCCCGTATGGAGGCGGTATGACCCAGGGACGCAGCATCCGACTCTTCCTAGTGGACGGCACGCCCAACGGCCTGCTGACCGCCGAGATCATGAACTGGACCGGGCATGTGCTCACCGGGCCGCGCAGTAAGCTCAGCGAGCTGGTGCAGCGCCCGGAGTGCGGCCGCACCGGCATCTACTTCCTGGTCGGGCCGGACCCCGAGAACAGCCTGCGCCCGCTGGTCTACATCGGCGAGAGCGACGACGTGGCGACGCGCCTGAAGCAGCACAACCGCCCCGAGGAGAAGGGCGGCAAGGACTTTTGGGGGTAGTTTCAATGCGACCACTTGCGACTTTTATCCTATCTTTATCGTCCATTGCCTTAATTAGCTGCTCCTCTGTTAAGTATGAGAGCAGAATAACGGAGATGGAAAGGGGGTGGAAAAATTTGGCTTTATACGCAAATCCAGCGTTTTCTCTTCTTGAGGCTGAAAGAGAAATAGGCCAAGAGAAAAGGCACAGGGCTGAATTAAGGATAAAAAATGTATGCTTTCGTGAATTTAGGAACCAAGCCAACGCCCTTTACAGAGAGATCCTCACCCCTGGATTTAGCTTTGTTTATGATGAAAAAATGAATTATCGCGGGGCGGGAGCCGTGTCAAAAAAAGCAGAGTCAATACAGGATTCTGCTGAAGACTGCGCAAAGGAAACTGGCTTTGAAGCCGAATTTTTCCTGACACACCTTCAAGACGGTAGTGAGATGTCTTTCTATGAGTGGGTTAGAAAAGCCCACTACTTTACATCAGAAAAAGATTTCGCAGAAAGGGAGCTAAAAGAAGCAGTAAGAAATGACAAAGATGCCATGCGCAAATTCATAACCATTGGGTCAGTTACAGTAGGGGTTGCTGCAGCCGCACTGTCAGGCGCCCTTGATGGCTCTAGCTTTATAAGCCAAGATTCCTACTGGGTGAACGGATACACAAAAAGTGATGGAAGCTATGTCCGAGGCCACTGGAGAACCCTCCCCAACAGCACATGTATAGATAATATTACAGGCTGCTAGTGAACAATCAATTAGTTAAACCCGCCACTAAAAACACCTTCGGACTGCGAAAGAAAATACTCGATATAAGCCACCAAGTTCTAGGGCGGATCTGTGGCAACGACAACATCAACGACCGAATCGACAAGTTCCTCGGTCTGGGGAAATTGCCCGACTGCTGCAGGCAGGAGTAGGCTAAAGAAAACTATAACTTAAGACCCGCAGGACACGCAGGGAGCCGGTATGGCGAACAGCAGGGAAGCACAGTTTCAGCAGGACATCATCGACGCCATGGCCGCCGGTGGCTGGCGCGTGGGCAAGGCCAGCGGCTATGACCGGGTCAATGCCGTTTACCCCGAGGACCTGGTCGGCTTCTTCCAGGAGGCTTACCCGGAGCGCTGGGACAAGTTCGCCAAGGCCCACCCCAAGGCCCCCGAGACGGCGCTGATCAAGGCGGTGGTAAGGGAGCTTGAACGTGAACGCGGCGGCACCCTCGAGGTGCTGCGCCACGGCTTCAAGGTGCCGGGCAACAAGGTCGAGCTGTGCAGCTTCAAGCCCGACCACGGCATGAACCCGGACGCCCAGGCCCGCTACCGGGCAAACCGGCTGCGGGTGGTGCCAGAGGTCTCCTACTCCCCCCACGCCCGCGAGAGCGACTCAGGGGCGGCGAAGAGCTATAACCCGCGCCTGGACCTGGTGCTGTTCGTCAACGGCCTGCCGGTGGCCACTCTGGAGCTCAAGAGCGCCTTCAAGCAGTCGCTAGAGAACGCCAAGCGCCAGTATCGCTACGACCGGCCGGTGAAGGACCCGGTGACCCGCAAAGCTGAGCCGCTGCTGACTTTCAAGCGCGGAGCTTTGGTTCACTTCGCGTTGAGCCAGGACGAGGTGGCGATGACCACCAAGCTGGCCGGCGACAAGACCTTCTTCCTGCCCTTCAACCAAGGCAGCGAGGAGGGCGGCGCCGGCAACCCGCCGGCACCGAATGACGCCACCTACGCCACGTCCTACTTGTGGGATCGGGTCTTCCAACCCGATGCCTGGCTGAAGATCCTGGGCCGCTTCCTGCACCTGGAGCAGGTCACCAAGGAGGACTTCGATGGCCGCCGCCAGACCAAGGAGACGCTGATCTTCCCCCGCTTCCACCAGTGGGACGTGGTCAATCGACTGGTCGAGACCACACGCCAAGAAGGGCCGGGACGACGCTACCTTGTGCAGCACAGCGCCGGTTCGGGCAAGTCGAACTCGATCGCCTGGGCGGCCCATCAGCTGGCCAACTTGTACGACGAGGACGGTCAGAAGCAGTTCAATTCGGTGATCGTGGTCACCGATCGCACGGTGCTCGACAGTCAGCTGCAAGACACCATCTACCAGTTCGAGCATGCCCATGGCGTGGTGTGCCCGATCACGCGTGACGTCGGCAACCAGAGCAAGTCCGAGCAGCTGGCGGCGGCGCTGGCCAGCAATACCCGCATCATCATCGTCACCATCCAGACCTTTCCGGCACTGTTCGATGCTCTCGACAAGCGCCCCCAGTTGGCCGAGGGCAGCTATGCGGTGATCGCCGACGAGGCGCACTCCTCGCAGACCGGTTCCTCGGCCAGCAAGCTCAAGGCGTTGCTGGCGGCCGCCGGGGAGGCCACTGGGGACGATGAGGAAGTGAGCGCCGAGGCGCTGATGGATGCCGCCGTCAGCGCCCGCAAGCCAAGCGAACGGATCAGCTACTACGCCTTCACCGCCACCCCCAAGGCCAAGACCCTGGAGCTGTTCGGCCGGGCACCCGACCCCGAGCTGCCTGCCAACAGCGACAACAAGCCCGAGCCCTTTCACCTGTACTCGATGCGCCAGGCCATCGAGGAGGGCTTCATCCTCGACGTGCTGGAGCGCTATACCACCTACAGCACCGCCTGGAAGCTGGCCCACCCGAACGGCGACGACCAGGAGGTGGACTCCAAGAAGGCTTCACGGACCCTGGCCAAGTGGGTGCGGTTGCACCCCCACAACATCGGCCAGAAGGTCGAGGTGATCGTCGAGCACTACCGGGCCAACGTGAAGCACCTGCTGGACGGCCAGGCCAAGGCCATGGTGGTCACCGCCAGCCGCCAGGAAGCGGTGCGCTATGCCCTCGCCATGCGCCAGTACGTGAAGGACAAAGGCTACCAGGACGTGCACCCGCTGGTCGCCTTCTCGGGCAGCGTGCTGCCGGATGGCGTGATCGAGGAGGAGTTCACCGAGACCAGCAGCAAGCTCAACCCGGGGCTCAAAGGACGCGACCTGGCCGACGCCTTCGATACCGATGACTACAACGTGATGATCGCGGCCAACAAGTACCAGACCGGCTTCGACCAGCCCAAGCTGTGCGCCATGTACGTGGACAAGAAGCTGCAGGGCGTGGACTGCGTGCAGACCCTCTCACGGCTCAACCGCATCTTTCCGGGCAAAGAGACCTTCATCCTCGATTTCTTCAACGACCCCGAGGAGATCCTCGGCGCCTTCGCGCCCTACTACCGCAAGGCCGAGCTGGCCGACGTCTCCGACGCCAACGTGGTCTATGACCTGCAGCAGACCCTGGATGCCAGCGGGATCTATCACTGGGAGGAGGCCGAGGCCTTCGCCACCGCATTCTTCGACCCCAAGGCCCCTGCCAGCAAGCTGAGTTACTACTGCCAGCCGGCCAAGGAGCGCTTCACGACCCGCTACAAGGCCATCGTCGATCAGATCGAAACCTGGCAGGCGGCGAGGAAGCAGGCCGAGCAACAGGGCGACCAGGCCGGCGTGCACCGCGCCGATCAGGAGCTCAAGGACGCCGGCACCACCCGTGATGAGCTCGACCTGTTCCGCAAGAACCTGACGAGCTTCGTGCGCACCTATGAGTTCCTGTCGCAAATCGTGCACTTCGACGACCGCGAGCTGGAGCAGCTATGCGTGTATGCCCGCCACCTCGCCCCGCTCCTGAGGATGGAGCGGCTCGAGGAGGACGCCATCGACGTCAGCGAGCTCGAGCTGACCCACTACCGGCTGACCAAGCGCGCCGAGCACCAGCTTCGCCTGGAAGAAGAGCAGGGCGACTATGGCCTGCAGCCGATCAGCGAGGTCGGCTCCGGCAAGCCCCATGATCCCGAGAAGAAACGCCTCGACGAGATCATCGACAAGCTGAACGACCTCTACGGGGCCGAGGTCAGCGACGACGACAAACTGCACTTCGCCAATGGCATCGCCGACCGCATCGAGCGTGACGAGAACGTGATGGCTCAGATCCGGCACCATGATTCGGACCAGGTGATGCATGGGCTCTTTCCCAAGAAGGTCGAGCAAGCGGTCATGGATGCCATTACCGACCACGAGAAGCTCTCGATGCCGCTGCTAGAGGACGAGGGGACCGGGCGGGAGTTCGCCCTGCTGATTCTCAAGCTGTTGGCAGACAGATCCCGTCAAACCACACGAAGGCCTGAACAATGACCAGTTTCGACCCAAAGCGGCCGTGGCGATAGAGGCATCAGGCGCGTTCAAGTGAATATCGGGCACACAGTCTAATACCTAAATCCATAAGAGATTCGAGAATTTGGAGGTTGAATGAAGGTAGGGTTTTTCTTCGGGGCAGGGGCTGAGATAGGTTATGGACTTCCAAGTGGCGGGAAGTTTGCCATAGACCTCTTTCGACAGGATGTGAGTGAGCATAAGAAAAAGTTACGTGAGCAGCTGGGGAAGATTGATCCACGAACCAATTACGCAACTAGTTGGCTTCCAGAGAACTATGCCACACAGCGGATTCATGCATTTGGTAAAAATGAATTTACGGCGTTAATTGAATCGTCAATTGAATACAGAAAAAATGAAATCATTCGCAGGCTTAATGCCTTTGATGAAGAGGTCGAGTACGCTCTTTCTCAACTAGGTATAGAAAAGGATGCTCTAATTGATAAATTTAATGAGCAGATGGGTACCGATTTCGGTGAACACTTGTATTCAACCGCAATAAGAATGAATCCAATTCTGGCTAATGAAGTCAGGCTTTTTGGAAGTGAATCATATTCCGCGATTTTAAGTGTTATTAGTGGTGGGCAGAATTCTGCCGATCTTCAGCGATACGCAGGATCCTTTCTTCAGCTACTTGTTGGGGCTCACGGTCAGCACTTAGTGCAACGACTAAACCAAGAGCTTTTTGAGGCTGCTCCAGATGATATTCCGATTTTCGATGACGTCACAGGAATGTTTAGGCTTGAGTTCAGTCGAGCTGGTCTTACCGCTTTAGAGCTGCTTCTTGAAAAGCGTCGTGATTATGATCTTGAAAATGGAGATGTTTCTGAAATCTTATGTGCTGTTTCTCAGCAGGTGCTAGAGAATATATTTACCACAGTCCTCGACTACCAGTCGTTAATAGATAGTCATTTTAGGTACCTTTTTTCACCCAGAACAGAATGGGCAAAGTTTTCTAAGATGGTGATTTTTCTGCGAGCTACTCGAGATTATATCGTTCAGCAATTAGAGGGAATTGGTGAACTCCCAAGAAGTGGTTATTATCACGATCTTGAGAACTGTGGAAAGTTAGGGCTTGAGATATCGGCGATTGGCACCTCGAATTATAACAATTTAGTTGAAAAAATATCGCAGGATCTTAATTTCGACATACCTGCCGTCCAGCACTTAAATGGCGGCGTGACTGATTACTATAACCCATACAAAAATTCAGTGATCTCAGAAAGCGATCCTGATCAGGTTCCTGAGGATCAGATACACGTCCCTTTTGTTCTTACTCAAAGCGGGTTGAAACCATTAACGTCTGTAGATATGTCTCGTAGGTATGTAGGGCTATACGATGAATATGTTGCGTGTGATCGTTTAGTTGTTGTGGGGTATGGGTTTAACATAGACGATAGTCACATTAACGGCCTTTTTAGGAAGCTAATCGAGGAAGCCGGGAAGCCAATGGTATGGGTCTGTTTGGATAAAGATGGTTCAGCAGAATCTCAGAAAAGAGCCTTGGTAAAGCGTTTACGTATTGCCCCTGAATACCGCGAGCTAATATCAGTAATTCCTGTAAACCCAGCGACTAGGTCCATTGGTGATGAAGGGTGGTTGGAGATTGTAACGCATGGCAATTAGGAGATGTAACTAAGCATTGCACCGGACAAGCCGGTGCAATGCGGCGTTATACATCAGGAAAATCTCAATGGCCGCTTCTGGCCGTATGAGGAACGTTAGCCCATCCTGATCAACGGCTTTTAATCCAAAGCAGGCATGAAGCATAACAGTTGTAAATGCCGTATCCGAGATGAGGTGTGCAGAAACCAGTTATCGCAAAATGTGTCCGGGGTGCCACATAGCCCAGAGCCTGATGTGATCGCTCTTCGTTGTAGTACTGGATTCAGCAGTGGATCACGATCTTGGCCTGGCCCAGCGATTCAAAGCTGTGTTGCCATATGAACTCTTCCTTCAAGCATCGGAAAAAGCGCTCCACAAGTCCACTTTGTTCCGGTGTATATGGCGTAGTGAACTCTTGACTCAGCCCATAGGCCTCCACCGTGGCCGTGTAATGACGACTGCTGAAGACGAGGGCGTTGTCGGACCTCAGAGATGGTGAGGTCTTGCTGGCGAGCCACCTCAGCGACCGTAGTCTTGCCCTTGAAGATGTCCATGACCACGGCGACCTTGCGCTTGACAGTCTAGAGTTTGACGTAAGGCTCGTTTCTCATCTTATCCTCTTGATCGCCGAACTATAGCCTGTGCAGCTATGAAGGGGGGGGCACTTCAACGCAGCACATCTCCAGCCGCCCGTGCCCCGACATGCAGTTACCCGCGTATTGGTTCAGGTCTATGTCGATCTATGGTTGAGGAGCGGTGTGGAAGGGTGTCAGGCAGTGCTTGCAGGGCATCCAGCGGCATGGGCTTGGCAAAGTAGAACCCTTGCAGCAGGTCACACTCGCGACGTATCAGGTCCTGTTGCTGTTCATGAGTCTCGATGCCTTCGGCGACCACGGTGAGGCCTATGTGATGAGCCATGGTAATGACTCCTTGGACAATGGCGGCATTGCGGGGACTGTTCAGAATATCCTGGATGAAAGCGCGATCCAGCTTGACCTTGTCAATCGGCAAGTCGCGAAGGTAGCTGAGACTCGAGAAGCCGGTCCCGAAGTCATCGAGCGCGATGGTGATGCCGAGCGCACGTAGCTCACCGATGAGGTCGACGGCCTGCGTGCCTCCTTTCATCAGGACGCTTTCCGTAATTTCCAGTTCGAGCAGCTCTGCGGGGAGGCTGGTTTCTTCGAGGATGGAGCTCACATCGCTCAGGAAGCCATCGCGATGGAACTGAAGCGATGAAATATTGACCGCAACTGGGGCAACCCGCTCCCCTCTGCTCAATCGATCGACCAGGCTTTGGCAGGCTTGCCGGAGTACCCAGCTGCCCAAGGCAATAATTTGGCCTGTTTCTTCGGCAAGCGGAATGAACACCCCTGGAGAAATCATCCCGTGTTGGGGGTGGTGCCAGCGCAACAAGGCTTCATTACAACGCACTTTTCCGCTGCCGGCATCGACCACTGGCTGGTAGTGAATCTCGAGCTGGTTATGGTGCAAGGCTAGCTGCAGTTGATGCCGTAGTAGCATCCTCGCACGGGAGTTCTTCTCAGCGCGTGGTGTATACCACTGCCAGGTATGACGTCCTTGGCTTTTGGCCTCGACCATGGCCAGGTCGGCTCGCTGTAGCAGCTGGTGGGCAGAGTGGATGCTATCACTGGTGTAGGACACGCCAAGGCTCGCGCTCATGTAGAGGATGTGCTCGTCGATCTCGAAAGGCACATCAAATTGGCGGAGAATTTTTTCCATGATGGCGGAGATCGCAGGGTAATCCTCAATATCGGGGATCAGTACCGTGAACTCATCGCCCGTGATACGGGCTAGGATGTCGTTTGGACCGAGCAGCTTGCGGAGCCGGTTGGCCACCGCCACCAATAGCCGGTTGCCGATGAAGTGGCCCAGGGCGTCGTTGATACCTCTCAGGCCGTCCAGGTCGAGGTAGATCAGGGCCAATAACCCTTGGCGCTGCTCCTGATGGTCGTGGAACGCTTCGGTGAGGTGGCTTTCCAGGGCACTCCGGTTGGGTAAGCCGGTGAGTTGATCGTGGGTGGCCTGATAGGCAATTTGGGCTTCTTGCCTGCGTTGTTGGGTGATGTCCTCCTGGGTGCCGATGAAATGAGAACACTGCCCATCCGTATCCAGCACGGGACTGATACGCAGGCGATTCCAGAAGGGCGTCCCATCGCTCCGGTAGTTTCGCAGCGTGACTTCTACGTCGTGGTGGTTAGCGAGCGCGGTGCGAACCTGCTCGAGGCTAGAGGGGTCGGTGTCCTTTCCCTGAAGGAAGCGACAGTTCTTGCCGAGTACCTGATCGTGTGTGTAGCCGGTGATCTGACAGAAGGCCTCATTCGCGTAGACGATCGGTGTGTCCGGCTGGCGGGCGTCGGCCATGATCATACCGACGGGGCTGGCTTCGATGCCTCGCTCCAATAGCTCCAGACTGGCGGCCTGACGCTTGCGTAGCGTGATGTCATGACAGATGGCATACATACCGACGATGTTGTCATCGGAGGTCACGGGGAAGGTGGTCACGCTAAGTTGGCGTGTTTGGCCTGTGGCGCTGCGGCCGAGCATTTCTTGCTGTTGTGAAGCACCGGTGAGGGTCGACTCGAAGGCCGCCTCGGCCACTTCATGGCTGCTGACATCGAGCAACTCCGTGTAGTGGCGGCCCATCAGGTCGTCTTCGGCATAGCCAGTGAGGCGTTCCAATGCCGCATTGGTCTGCTGTAAACGGCCATCCAGCCCTAACTTATAGACCCCATCCGGATGATTGGTGAACAGCGACGTATGCCAGGCCTTCAGGTGATTCAACTCCTGGGCATCCTGGTCGCGGACGATCGCGAGTGCTACGAGTGATGCGGCTTTTCTCAGAGTGTCTTGGCAGGCTGGAGACGGCGCTGATGGATGACGGTAATAGGTGGCGAAAGTGCCTAGCAGCTGCCCTTCCTTGGTCAGGATGGGCATCGACCAGCAGGCACGCAGGCCCTCCAGCCGGGCAGCCGCGCGAAAGACCTCCCAGCGACTGTCCGTCATAATATCTTCGGTGATGACCATCTGCCGCAAGAAGGCCGCGGTACCACAAGTGCCGACTCCATCACCGATACCTACGTCTTGCAGGGTCCTCTGGTAGCGCGCGGAGAACTGGGCGTTGGCGACCATGTTTAATGTATTGCGCTCAGGCGTGTAGCGCATGATGGACACCAGTGCCCCGTGGATCCGGCGATTGACCCAGGAGGTGATTGCCTCGAGGACTTCCTCGAGAGGCGCTTGGTACGCGATCATTTCATGAATATCCTGCTGCTCGTCCAGCATGGAAACTTCATGACTCATAGAGTGACTCCGGGCCAACCCAAGTACAGGCAGGCTCTCCTGGTGAATGTTCCTCGGGAAGCGTGGGCAGATTCCACGTGGTGGCCCCCTGTCTTAGTGCAAGCATGAAGGCGAATAGAAAGGGATCGTGGCGAGAACGGGCATGGGGTGATAAATAAATGCTAACTATTCCCTCTATGACACGTCGCTATCGAACTCTGCTTGTTCGGTACAGACCTGATCACGACCTGAACCTTTGGCGGCGTAGAGCGCCGTGTCAGCCCGCTTGAACACATTCGCCAGGGGTTCTCCCTTGGCATGCTCGCTGAGGCCGCTACTGATGGTGATGCTTAGCTCGTTGCCATCCTGAAGCGTGACGACGCCTGTGTTGATGTGCTGACGCACTCGCTCCATGACCTGTGTCGCTTTCGATGCCGAGGCACGCGGCATTACGATCACGAATTCCTCGCCGCCGATTCTGGACACGGTGTCGCCCTCGCGCAGGCACTCTGAAACCCGTGCGCTCAGCCACTGCAGCACGGTATCGCCGCTATCGTGACCATGTGCATCATTGACCTGCTTGAAGTGGTCGATATCGATGACGGCTAGTGAGAAAGGCTCGTCGCGTGCGATCAAGGTTGCTACATGTTCCTCGAGAAAGGCGCGGTTGGGCAGCCCCGTCAGGTAATCACGCGAAGCCTTGTCCGCCATCAGGTCGAGTTCCTGGCGGACCTGCTCGATCTCGGCCTCATGACTGATGACGCGCTCCACGGCATCGGCGACCAGCCTGATCAGTTCGATGTCCATCTCGGAGAACGGGGTGGAGCGGGAATGGGGGCTGGAGAAGTTGAGGGTTCCCCATACCTCGCCGTTGAGACGCAGCGGGGTGCCGATATAGCACTCGAGGCGAAAGTGCTGATAGCAGGGGTGACCGCTGATGCGGCCATCCTTGCCCGCTTCGGTGGTGTGGAATACCTCCGGGGTGTCGAGCATCAAGCGACAGTAGGTGTTCCCCAGGTCGAAGGTATCGTCCGGCGCGATGTCGACGATGTCGGAGGCCGCCCATTTGACTATGTACTGCTCGCCGATGATGCGACTGACCAAGCCGATATCCATCGAGAGCGTGGTCATGGTGTCGTGGAGCAGCCTGTCGATGATCTCGCTTGTGCTGATATCGGTGCGGTTCACGCCGCTATGGATATCGCGCAGCAGCTGGATCATCGCGCGGTATTCGGAGATGTCCTGAATGATGGCGTAGAATCCCACCACTTCCCCCTCTAGGAAGTCAGGGATGTACTTCTCTTTGAAGTAGAAGGTGCGGCCATCGACGAGCGAGAGGCGATCCTCATAGGTGCCTTCCTGGCCGGAGAAGGTCTTCTGACAGCGTGACCAGACCTTGTCATAGGACTGTGCATCGAGAACGGCGGAAATCGGCTGGCCATAGAGCGCCTCTCGGTCGATGCCGACGAAATCCACGAAGGCCTGGTTGTTGAGACGAAAACGGCCATCTCGATCGATGTAGGCCACCATGACCGGTAATCGGTCCGCGAGGCGCTCGACGATGCCCCGGTCGACTTGGAGAGAAGACGTGAGTTTGACGACGACGCTGCCATCGGCGAGGCCGTAGTAGCAGCCGGCACCATCCTCGACCGCCCAGGTTTCGCCAGCCTCCACCTCACGCCTGGCGAGGCTCTCCGAGACAGCTACCCCCAGATGGGTACGAATGTCCTTCAATTCTTCCGGTGCCAGACCGATCAGGTCGTCAGGCTTGCAGCCTAGCAGTGCCTGCGTATCACCCACGGCATCGCTGATCCGCTGGTCGCGTGAGATGTGTAGGTAGGCTGAGTGTGAGAGGTCCACCACCTCCTTCCACCAGTCAGGTTGGCTCACGACGTCATGTTCCCCTTATTGGTGCATCCGTATCGAGACGCCTACTTTGCGGTCTATCGGGGTCTAACGTCCATGTGCAATTGATGAACGCTGGGGCTCGCGCGATCTCTAGCTGGTGGTGATGGTGTTGTCCCGACCGATAGCATCAGGCCCAAGACGGGGGGTGGGACACGGTTTTGGTTTTACCTAGACCCCGGACAGTTTTAGGGAGCTGGCGGAGTGTCGAGATGATATTGCTTGGCTTCTGATCGATATGCTGCTCAATCCCTGCAGGCGGCAACATCTGCTGCCAAGTCTTGCAGGAATGACTTGAAGGGATCGGTGTGATTCATGCCCTTGTATGTTCTCGTTTGAGCATGTGGGAATAGTTGTTGATACTCCGCGAGATGGCTGAATGGCACGATATCATCGAGAGTCCCGTGGTAAAACGTCAGGGCATACGACTGCAACGACTCAATGTCGCGACTCGTCAGCTTGAACGGCGGGTGTTGCCAGTCGCTATCGGCGCCACACCAGAAGGGGGCTGCTGCAATAAAAACATGTCGCTGTTTCGGCAGCTTTCTCGCAACATGTTGCAAGGCCACGGATCCTCCTAGCGAATGACCAACAAGGCATACCTTACTGTCGATATCATCCACTGCGTGTGCAAGTGCTCGTAGCCAGGCGTCGGCTGAGGGCGATTCCGGATTCGGCATGTCAGGCAACATGACCCTCCAGGTGCTGCCTAACGATGCCTTAAGTACTGGTACCCACTTTGCCAACAAGTTTTTTCGCGAATAGCGGCTTGCGCCGTGCACGAGTACGAGAGTGGCCTTCTCTGGGATCATGAGGTTGATTGCTAGCCCTCCCTGCGGCTACCACAGAGTCACGGGGTATCAGCTTCAAGATGGTACGTAGAAGATCAAAAAGTAAGTAGAGAGGTTTGCTCTGATTGCTTAGATGCCTTTCTTTGCTATTGTAGCCGGAAGAGGAGCGTGCGCCTTTCCGGATGCCTATTTACGTTTATGGCAGCATTTGGCCGAAAGCGGTCCTGCCTACCATCTCTGGCTGGCGGTGGTCGGATGAAGTACTTCAGGCTGTGCTAATGGGAGCTGCATTCGACGTGGACTACCCGAACCTACATCTCTGAAGATATATCGGGAAAGCTTAACAACCTCGAAATCTTGGCGCAAAAAATCTAAAACTGTTACCTGGGGTTTTTACCATTTTAATCAGCAACTTACGTAATTATAACATGATATAAGCTACGGTAACCCCCTGGTACTCGTCGTCGCCATGGGGGGGCGCCAGCACCCCGGAGCCCAGGTAGCCGGGGTAATCGCAGGCCAGGTCGCGGCCCTCGTCGAGCCAGGCGGTGAAATCACGGTAACGGCCGCGAGCCACGCGGCGCGCCACCATCAGGGTGACGGGTTCGGTAGACATGGGTTATCTCCTGATACGCGGCTGCCCGGGTAGGGTATGCCGACATGAGCACGGGCCCGGTAAGGCCCTTCGCCCTTTGAGATGCAAAAGGTATACCCATCTCTTCGCCGCTGCCATTGCCCGATGGTCGGCAGTCCCACGCTGCCATCACCCGACGTTCTCTACACAGGACGCCCCTTACCAGCCGTTGCGCGCCTGTCGCTTTCCCACGCAAACCAAACCCCCGGTGCCCTTGCGGACACCGGGGGTTTGCGTGCGGGAGGAAAACCGTGGCCGATCAGGCGTTGGCGGCCACCGCCACTTCCTGGCTGCCGCGCTTGATCAGCGCGTAGCCCAGGCCAGTGACCAGCGAGCCGATGATGATGGCCGCGAGGTACAGGAACACCGGCGTGATGGCGTTGGGGATCAACAGCACGAAGACGCCACCATGCGGGGCCATCAGCTTGGCACCCACCAGCATCGAGATGGCACCGGTGATCGCCCCGCCGACCATGCAGGCGGGTATCACGCGCAGCGGGTCCTTGGCGGCAAAGGGAATCGCCCCTTCACTGATGAAGCACAGGCCGAGCACGAAGGAGGCCTTGCCGGCTTCCCGCTCGGGCTCGGAGAACTTCGACTTGGCGACGAAGCTTGAGATACCCATGCCGATCGCCGGCACCATGCCCGCAGCCATGACGGCGGCCATCGGTGCATAGGTCTCGGAGGCCAGCAGGCCGACACCGAAGGTGTAGGCCGCCTTGTTGATCGGCCCGCCCATGTCGAAACACATCATGGCCCCGAGCAGGATGCCGAGCAGCACGGCGTTGGCCGAGCCCATGTTCTCCAGGAAGTTGGTCATCGCGGACAAAAGGGCAGCGACCGGCTCGCCGACCACGTAGATCATGGTCAGGCCGGTGATCAGGCTCGCCACCAGCGGAATGATCAGGATCGGCTTGAGCGACTCGATGCTCGAGGGCAGCTTGACGTACTGTGCGACCGCCTTGGCGACGTAACCGGCCAGGAAGCCGGCGAGGATGCCGCCGATGAAGCCGGCCCCGATGCTGGAGGCCAGCATGCCACCGATCATCCCCGGCGCGATGCCCGGTCGGTCGGCGATCGAATAGGCAATGTAGCCAGCAAGCACCGGTACCATCAGGGCAAAGGCGGTACCGCCGCCGATCTCCATCAGTGCCGCGGCAAGCGTGCCCTCCTCCTTGAAGGCCTCGATGCCGAACACGAAGGACAGCGCGATCAGAAGGCCCCCCGCCACCACCATCGGCAGCATGAAGGACACCCCAGTCAGCAGGTGCTTGTAGACGCCCTTATCCTTGACGCTCTTGGTGGCCTCGCCGCCACCGGCGACACTGCCGGCAGATTCCACCTGGGCGTCCGCGAGAGCCGCCTCGATCGCCTGGCGGGGCTTCTTCAGCGCGTTGCCGGTGGAGGTGCGATAGATGCGCTTGCCGGCGAAGCGGGTCGGGTCGACCTCGATGTCGCAGGCCAGCACCACCACGTCGGCGGCGGCGATCTCTTGCTCGGTCAGCTTGTCCTGCGCCCCCACCGAACCCTGGGTCTCGACGCGAATCTCGTGGCCCAGCCCGCGCCCGGCTTCGCCCAGTGCCTCGGCGGCCATGAAGGTGTGCGCCACCCCGGTCGGGCAGGCGGTCACGGCGACGATGCGCTTGCCGTTAGTCCCTGCCACAGCCGTCTGGGCGTCTTCAGCCGACGGCGTATAGGTCGCCGCCTCGGCCTGCGCCCGCTCGAGGAAGGCGGCGGGGTCGGGTAGCGCCTGGGCGATCGGGGCCTGGTAGAGCGACTTGCCCTTGAGCCGTTGCGGATCCGGCACCGTATCGGCGGCCACGACCACCAGATCAGCGGCGGCGATGGCCTCGGCGGAGGCCGGTTCGACCGGTGCCAGTTCACCGTGCATCTCGACCGTGGTGGTCCAGCCCAGCCGGCTGGCCGCCTGCTCGAGCCGCCGTGCGGCGAGGAAGGTAGTGGCCATGCCGCTGGGGCAGGCAGTAATCAGGATGACATTCATGCGAGCGCTCCCCCTGCGTCTACGTCGTTCAGGCGACGCACGCGGGTCTGTTGTTGGAGGTAAGGGAAGTCATCGGCGTGAGGGTTACCCACGCCGACATGGCGAACGGCTTCGGCGGACAAGGCCGTCGCGAAACGCAGCGCCGCATCGGGGGCATGGCCCTCGAGGACGCCGTGCAGCATACCGGCGAGCAGGGTGTCGCCAGCACCCACGGTACTGGCGACCGTCATCTTCGGCGGCTTGGCATGCCAGGCCCCACGGTGGCTGACCCACAGCACGCCGTCGGCCCCGGCGGAGATCAGTGCTTCCTGGATCCCGGCCTGATGCAGGCGCAGCCCAGCCGCCAGCCGGCGAGCGTCGTTATCCAGCGCCTCACCGGCCCACTCGGCCAGCTCCAGCTCATTGGGCTTGACCGCACTGGGCGCGGAGGCGATGGCGCTTGCCAGCGCCGGCCCGCTGGTATCGACCCATACCGGCAGACCGCGCGCCTTGAGACGCGCGATCAGCGCGGCCTGGTCGTCGGCGCTGATGCCGGGCGGCAGACTGCCGGCGATCACCACCGCATCGGGGCGACGGCGAGCGTCAGCGGCCAGCGCCTCGAGCCCGTCGAGGAAGCCAGTGAAGGCCGTGGCATCGATGGCCACGCCGGGGCCGTTGACGTCGGTGACGCGGCCATTGTGCTCGGCAAGCTTGGCATTGATGCGAGTCTCCCCGGGCACGCGCAGGAAGGCGTCCTCGACGCCCAGGTCCTCGAAGGCGCGCCGGAAGGGGGCGTCGTTGTCGGCCCCCAGAAATCCGGAGACCACGACCTCATGACCCAGTGACACCAGCACGCGGGCGACGTTGACGCCCTTGCCGGCGGCACTCAGGAGCGTCGACTCGGTACGGTTGACCTCGCCAAGGCTCAGCGCCGGCAGTCCAATCGCCAGATCCAGCGCCGGGTTGAGGCTGATCGTCAGGACCCTGGCCATCAGCGCACCTCCAGGGCGTTTCTCACGTCATCGCTGGTCGCCTGGGCCAGGGCCAGTTCGGCCTGAGCCTTGGCATCGGCAAGATCGAATTCACGCAGCCGCGCCTTGACCATTGGCACCTGGCGAGCGCTGACCGAGAGCTCGTCGACACCGAGCCCCACCAGCACCGGAACCGCCTGGGCATCCGAGGCCAGCTCGCCGCACACCCCGACCCACTTGCCGTGAGCATGGGCCGCCTCGACGGTCATCTGAATCAGGCGCAGCACCGCCGGATGCAGGCCATCGGACTGAGCAGACAGCTCCGGGTGGCCGCGGTCGATGGCCAGGGTGTACTGGGTCAGGTCGTTGGTCCCCACCGAGAAGAAGTCGACTTCGGCGGCCAGAGTCGGCGCCAACAGCGCGCAGGACGGCACCTCGATCATCACGCCGAGCTGGACGTCGGTAGCACGCTGCTCGGCGGGGATCTCCTCGAGCAGCCGATCGAAGATCGCCTTGGCGGCCCGGAACTCGGCGATGTCCTTGACCATCGGCAGCATGATGCGCAGCGGGCGGCCAACGCCCGCCAGCAGCAGGGCACGCAGCTGAGTCTCGAGCACCTCGGGCTGAGTCAGCGCCAGACGGATGCCGCGCAGGCCGAGGAAGGGATTGTCCTCCTGAGGCACCGGCCAGTAGGGCAGCGGCTTGTCGCCGCCCACATCCAGGGTGCGGGCCACCAGCGGGCGACCGTCGAGAGCCTCCAGGGCCTCCTGGTATTCACCGATCTGGGTCTTGAGATCCGGCGCCTCGGAATGCGCCATAAAGATGAATTCGGTGCGCAGCAGGCCCACGCCCTCGGCGCCACGCTCCACGGCATCCGCGGTGTGAGCGGTGTTGCCCAGGTTGGCGGCGACCTCGACGCGATGACCGTCGCGGGTGCGTCCTTCATCGAAGCGCGCGGCCCAGGCCTCACGTTCCAGGCGCTGATGTTCCTTGAGGCTCAGCTCGGCCCGCTGGCGACGCTCGGTGGACGGGGCCGGCGTGATGCGTCCGCGCTCGCCATCGAGGATCATCTCGACGCCGTCTTCCAGTGTCAGTACCCGCTCGCCTGCCCCCACCACGGCGGGGATACCCAGGGCGCGGGCCAGGATCGCGCTGTGAGCCGTGGCGCCACCACGTGCCGTCAGCAGCCCTCGTACCCGGCTGGTGTCGAGGCGAGCGACGTCGGAGGGTCCGACGTCGTCCATCACCAGGATGTAGGGATGATCCGGCGGCGTCGGCAGGGTGATGTCGCACAGGATTCCCAGCACGCGACGGCCTACGTCACGCAGGTCGGCGGCGCGTTCGGCGAGCAGGCGGTCGGCGAGCATTTCCTGAGCCCGGGCGGCGGTCTCGATGGCGGTCCACCAGGCGGCCTCGGCGGAATAGCCTTCCTGAATGCCTTCGCGGGCGGCCTGAAGCAGCTCCGGGTCGTCGAGCATTTCCTCGTGCATCGACAGGATCTCGGCGACCTCGCCGCCCTGGGCGCTGTGCACCAGCGCTTCGAGCTGCTCGGTGCCTTCACGAATGGCCGCGTCCAGGCGGCGCTTCTGCTCGCTGGCATCCGCGGCACGCTCGGGGTACTCGAAGCGCGGGGTGCGCATCACGAACAGCGGCGCAATGGCCATGCCCGGCGAGGCGGCAACCGCCTGGTAGGGCGTATCCGCGGGCAGAGGCTCCGGCGGCTTGGCGCCCTCGGGAGGCGTGCTGGCCACGTGCTCGCGGCCTTCTTCGAAGGGCTGCACCACTTCCCCCAGGCCGCCCAGCATGGCCTCGCACATGGCCTCCAGGGCCTGAACGGCGCCCTCGCCTTCCGCCGAGAACACCAGCTGCTGGCCGCGCCGAGCGCCGAGGCCGATGACCTTGGTCAGGCTGGCCGCGGACACGGCTTCGCCGCCGCCATCGGCCAAGCGCACCCGTACCGCGGCGCTCTGACGCCGTGCCACTTGAATCAGTTGCTTGGCCGGACGCGCGTGCAGGCCGTGGGCGTTGAGCACCCGGGCCCGGGCGGTCTGGGCGCTGGCCGACTCGCCGGACAGTCGCGCCAGCACGTTATCGGCGGAGAGCTGATGCAGATCATGGCCTTCGCCACGCTCGAGCAGCGCCGACAGACGTTCCAGCAGCCCCCGGTGGCTATCGCCCTGAGCGGCCAGGCAGAAGACACCACTCACGGCGCTGTCACCCTGCCCGATCACGGCCTCGGGCGTCGCCAGCGACATCGACGGGGTCGCCACGCCGCTGGCACTGGTCGCGAGCCACAGGCCCTGGCCAAGCGACAGCGGCGATTGGGCGGCGATGTCGGAAACGAAGTCGTGACCGACACAGCCCGCCTGGCGCAGCCGGGCGGCACCGGCCAGGGCCAGCTCGAGCCGGTCCCGAGCGGGAAAGTTGAGACACAGGGTCTCATCGTCGAGGCGCGCCTCGACGACCGCCTTGGACAAGAGCCCGGCTACCTCGGCGCGGGAGCCGGCCGCGGCCAGCCGCTCGGCCACACCCTCGCGGTCCAGCACATGCGTCAGCTGGCGCAGGATATCCAGGTGCTCATCGTTCTGAGCGGCGATGGTCACCAGCACATGCACCCGGTTGCCGTCATGCCAGTCGATGCCATCGGGGAACTGCAGCACGCGCACGCCGGTGCGCTTGACGTGGGTGCGGCTATCCGGCGTGCCATGGGGAATGGCGATGGCATTGCCAAGGAAGGTGGATGATTGCGCCTCGCGGGCATGCAGGCCATCGCGATAGGCAGCCGCCACCAGGCCGGCCTCGGCCAGCGCCGAAGCCGCTTGATCGAGAGCCGCGCGCCAGTCGTCGGCCTGGCGGTCGAGCAGGATATCGTCCTGTCCGAGTGTCAACATGTAGCCTCCTGTGCCTGGGGCGGGGCAACGGGGGTGCCAACCGCTGGCTGGCGGCCGTTGCGTCCGGCCTTGCCAACCTTCTCTTCCCATGGCTGAATCGTGTCACCTAAGGTTTGATACAATGCTGGATCGAGTCAGGTCATTTATCAAGCCGGATCGACTACGACCTTGGGCGTAGCCGGTAACGCCGCGGACTCCAGTAGAATAGGCCGCACCGAACACAAGGGATCACCATGACACTCGCAGAAATCGCCCGCCTGGCCGGCGTCTCGCGGACCACGGCGAGCTACGTCATCAACGGCAAGGCCAAGGAGCGGCGCATCAGCCAGGAGACCGTCGATCGGGTCATGGCGGTGGTCGAACAGCACCATTACCGGATCGATGCTCAGGCCGCAGCGCTGCGCCGGGGCGCCAGCCGCACCCTGGGCCTGATCATTCCCGACCTGGAGAATGCGAGCTACGCCCGGCTCGCCAAGCGCCTCGAACAAGGCGCGCGACAGCGAGGCTATCAGCTGTTGATCGCCGGCTCCGAGGATGATCCGGCGCGCGAACGCGAGCTGGCGAGGGCCCTGCGCGCGCAGCGTTGCGAGGTGCTGATCGTGGCCAGCTGCCTGCCAATGGACGACCCCTTCTACACCGACCTGATGGCCGGCGGACTGCCGGTGATCGCCGTCGACCGGACCCTGGCCCCGGACCGCTTCGTGAGCGTGGTCAGCAACAACCAGTCGGCGGCCAAGGCGCTGACGCGCTCGGTCCTCGCCCCCGGCCTCAAGCGTATCGTCTGGCTGGATGCCGTACCGCAGCTGTCGATCAGCACCGAGCGACTGGCGGGCTTCCACGAGGCGCTCAAGGGCCACGACTGCCAGGCGGTGGCCCACAGCGGGGCCCGCTATGACCGTCAGGAAGGGGCGCGGCTGATGCGCGAGGTGCTTAAGGAACAGGGCATGCCCGATGCGCTGGTCACGGCGTCCTACACCCTGCTCGACGGGGTGCTCGACGAATTGCTGGAGAGCGGTGGCCTGCCGGCGTCGCTGCGCCTGGCCACCTTCGGCGATGATCGGCTGCTGGACTTCCTGCCGCTGCCGGTCAACTCATTGCCCCAGCAGCATGACCGGATCGCCGAACTGACCCTGAATCGCGCTCTTGCCGCCGCCCATGGCGATTACCGCCCCGGTCGCGTGGTGGTGGAGCGATCCCTGCGCCGGCGCCTGCCAGCCAACGCTTGAAGGCATCGACAGCGGGGACACTCCCAGGCCTCGAGGCATGACAGGCGGCATCGGGCGTAGGGTCAGTCGCGCACGCCTGACGGGGCGGCCACCGGCTCAGGATCAGCCTCGAGCCAGGCGTCCAGTGCCGCCAGAGACGGGGCCAGACTGGCCTCCAGCGCCTCAAGCAGGCTCGCCAGCACCTCCTCCCGGGCTTCCCGCGCCGCCGTTTCGAGCGCCTTGGCGCCCTCCCCCACCCGCAGCAGGCCAAGGCTCAACGCCTCCCCCTTCATCAAGTGCGCCTCTTGCATCACCGCCTCGAGCCGCCCCGCCTCGATCCCGGTCGACAGCGCCTGTCGACGCTTGGGCACCTGCCGGCGATAGACGTCCATCAGCTGGTGGAGGCCCTCTGCTCCGAGGTGCTCATGCAGCTCCCCCAACACCTCCGGCGCCAGCCAGTGATCCTGAGACGGATCGCCCTGGCCGGGCTTGGCGACATCGCAGGCGGCCGCGCTGCGATCCGGAGCCGCGCGATCGAGATGATGTTGCAACATCTCCCTGAGCTGCGTGCCGGAGAGGGGCTTGACCAGATAATCGTTCATGCCGGCGGCCAGGCAACGTGCGCGCTCGTCACCGAAGGTGCCAGCGGTCATGGCCACGATCGGCACCCGGGCACACCAGTCGTCGCGCCGTCGCAGCTGGCGCGTCACTTCCAACCCATCCATCCCCGGCATCTGCAGATCCATGAAGATCAGGGCAAAGGGCTCGCCCTGGATCAACCCGAGCGCCTCTTCACCCGACGAGGCGATCTCGACCCGGCAGCCCAGACGATCAAGCATGGTGCGCGCCACCTGCTGATTGATCACGTTGTCTTCCACAATCAGCAGCCGGTGGCCGGAGGGCAAGGCGGGAGGAGGAGGTAGCACAACGTCTTCGATGGCGCCCTCCGTGGTCTTGGCGGCTGGCAGGGGAACCTCGAACCAGAAGCGGCTGCCCTGCCCCGGACGACTGCTGAAATCGATCTCTCCCGACATGGCCGCCACCAGGCGCCGACAGATCACCAGCCCCAGGCCACTGCCACCGAAGCGCCGCGCCGTGGAGGCATCCCCCTGCCGGAAGGGCTCGAACAGGCGCGGACGCTGGCCATCGGGAATGCCGGGCCCCGTATCGCTGATTGAGACATGCAGGCACTCCTGCGAGGAATAACGCACCCTCACCGAGACCTCGCCCCGCTGGGTGAACTTGATGGCATTGGAAAGCAGGTTGAGGATCACCTGGCGCAGTCGGCCCGGGTCGCCATGCAACCGATGGGGGACGCCCTCGTCCAGCCGGGACGTCAGGGTGATGCCCTTGTCGGCCGCTCGGGGCTCAAACAGGCGCACCGCCGACTCGATGAGCTCGGGCACGGCAAAGTCGACCTGCTCGAGCTCGAGCCGCCCCGACTCGATGCGCGAGAAATCGAGAATGTCGTTGATCAGCTCCAGTAGCTTGTCGGCGCTGTCATGAATGATGTCCGCATAGCGCCGCGAGGAGGCATCCAGGGGACGCTCCCGCAGCATCTCGCTCATGCCGATCACGCCATTGAGGGGAGTTCGGATCTCGTGACTGACGGTGGCCAGAAACTCCGACTTGGCCCGGCTGGCGGCCTGCGCCTTCTGCACCGCCTCCTCGAGTCGACGCCTCAGCTCCCCCTGCGCATGGCGCGAGGCGTCATTCTCGCGGGCCTCCCGAAACAGGAAGCGCGTGACCATCAGCATCGACAGGCTCATCAACCCCAGCAAGGCCAGCAGCAGCCCGTGCAGCATCTGCAGCGCTTCGCGCTCCCGCTGCTCCTCGTTGGCCAGGTAGGCATTGGTCGCAATGACCAGCCGCTCGCTTAGCAGGATCAGAGGCGCCAGCGCCGAGTGCAGCGCGTGGCGCGAGTCGGCATCCAGGCGCTCGAGACTACCGAACTGCAGGTCGAGGATATCCATCTGGGTGGCAATGGCGGGTATCAGTCGGTTGCGATCGTCGATGCGCTCGAACAACAGGCTGGCCTCGCCACGCTTCAACAGGTTGAGCCGGCTGTAGAGCAACTCGAACGGCATGCGCAGCGACGCCAGATCCTCGGCCTCGTCTAGCCGGCTGCGCAACTGGATGGCCTCGCGATCCAGCTTGTAGGCCGCCCAGGAGGCATCCCCGCCGACGCTTTCGGCAAGGCTCTCCTGACGCCAGACGATCATGCTGGCGACCACCACCGCGGCAACGAAGAACCCCAGCACCGAAGCGGCGCCGAGCTTCAATCTCAGCGGGTAACGCAGCATGGCAAAGGCCGGGGGTGGAAACGGTGACAGCAGGTGTCAATAGACATGTATCTCGGCGACCTGCCAGACACTGCGGAAGCGGATGGTCTCGGTATTGAGTTCGGAATGCTCATCGAAAGGGTATAACACGAACAGTGGGCCGAAGTCGCGAACCGCCAGGGGCTCACCGTCCCGGGACATGGCCAGGATGACCCCGTATTCCTCGACATCGCTGATCGGTATCTCCCCCGAATAGTTGTTCAGCGCCTCGACCTTCAGCCAGTCGCCCCGGGCCCCGACCCGAGCCAGCAGATCGCGCATCAGAGGTCCACTGAAACGTCGTGACCGATCCGTCCAGGGGGTGTCGGTTTCCACGACTTGCTCAGGCAGCGCACGCAACATCTCGCGATCGAAGCGGGCCTCGTCGCCGGCGTTGGTGTAGCGGATATCGCCGCTGATCTCGAGCAGCACCGGCCCCTCGGGGGCCGGTAGGGTCGATGGCTCCGCATGAACGGGCGAAACACACAGGCTTGCCAGCAGCCACCAGATGAGAGATTGGGCGATCGGATTCATAGCAGCCTCCGATGTTCCAGATTTCAGTGATCAGTCTGGGCGCTCGCCTGACTCGGATCAGGCGCCGACGCCCCACTCCCGGGCCTCGCCTCGAGGCCTCACGCCAGGATCTCGACCTCGTCACCCAGCGCCAGACGCCCCTCCTTCAGCACCACCAGGTTCTGGCCAAACAGCACCTTGCCCTCGTCGCCGCGCCGATAGGTGGCCAGCGTCTTGAGCGGCTCCTTGCCAGGCAGGAAGCGCCCCGTGGCCGGGTCCACGGTGATCATCGCGCAACGCGCGCAGGGCTCCGCCACGCCCAGCTCCACCTCCCCGATGCGCAACCGCCGCCAGCCGTCCTCGGCGAAGGCGGCACTGCCCGCCACTACCAGGTTGGGGCGAAACTGGGCCATGCGGTGGGGCTTGTCCTGTGAAGGCCCCAGGCGAGCGTTGAGGTCGTCGAGGGAGCCTTCGCCGATCAACAGTAGCGGATAGCCATCGGCAAAGCCCACCCGCTGCCCAATCGATGGCCGGTAACGGGGGGAGCGATCGTCCAGGCACAGCAGGTGCACGGGCTCCTCCAGCACGTCGCTGCACCAGGCATCGGCTTCCCGGGTGGTGGTCAGGGCCTCGAAGCGATCTCCCCACACCTCGGTGGCGAAGGGCGCCCGGTCGAAGGCCGAACGGGCCAGCTCAAGCGCCACCTGGCCGGGAAAGCGCAACACCAGGACCTCATCATCGGTCTGCACCTGCATCAGCTCGAGCCGAGGATGGGTGCGAGCGGTGACGAAACGGCCATCGGGGCGCGCCAGCATGAAGCGCCGATCCCCCGCCAGTCCTTCGTCACCGACCAGGGCATGCTCAAGCGCCTCGCCCGCGCAGGACTTGAGCGGGTAGCGATATAACGAGGACAAGTGCGGGGAGGAAAAGGGCATGACAGGCGATCCGTGCGGGCAAGCGAGTGATGAAACCGCCCATCCCCCGGCTCAGGCAAGAGCTCCGGCCGGCGGATGGGTGATCCAGCTTAACGGAGGGAGTAGCGACGATGCCAGCGAGCGCTCGGCTCAGGTCGCCGGCCGCTCGATGATCTCGACCTTCACCAGGTCCTCGTAGGCATGCCAGCTGGCATGGCCCAGGACCGGCAGGATCACGGCCAGGCCGATGTAGAAGGTCACCACACCGAGCAGTACGCTACCGGTGAGAATCGCCGCCCACAGCAGCATGGGACGGAAGTTCTGCGCCACGGCCTTGAGGCTGGCCTCGATACCCTCCATGAAGGTCAGGTCCTGATCCATCAGGGTGGGAATGGCCACCACGCTGATCGAGAAGGCGCCGAAAGCCAGCACGGCTCCCACCGCCGTGCCGACCAACAGCATGCTCAGGCCCTCCGAGGTAGTCAGCAGGGCCGTATAGAGCGTATCGGGGCTTGGCACCTCGAAGCCGAAGAAGAGCGCGAACAGCAGCGTGGCCAGCCGAATCCAGGCGAGGAAGAAGATCATCATCATCACGCCCATCATCGCCAGCTGGCCGGCATGGTCGCGCCAGGCACCGAAGGCATCGCCCAGGGTAGGTGTGCGATGCTCCTCGAGGGCCCGGCTGATCCCGTAGGAGCCCACCGCCACCAGTGGGCCGAGGAACATGAAGCCGGCAACCAGCGGCAGCAGCCAGTGCCACAGGTCCAGCATGAACGCCGCCAGGGTGGTGGCCAGGCTCAGGCCCACCCAGAACATGCCATAGGCCAGGCTGACCGCCGTGGCATCCCGAAAGTCCTGAAAGCCTGCAACCAGCCAAGCTCTGGGCCTGTCCATGCCCACCGGGTTGATGCTGATCTTGACGTTGTAGTCCGAAGGCTTGGGACCCTTCGTGGCAGCTGCATTCATGGCATACCCCTTAACCGCTCGCGGTGATGGTCGCCCTGTGGCTGGATATCGCATCCGGCAATACCCATGAGAGCGCGTTGGCCAGTAAGGCAAGATGCCCTAACGTTTTTTTCCGTAGTCATTTTTCAATGTAGACGAGGGCGCGTTTACTTGCTGCCGAACTCATGCGTGCAGCATGACGTTGCACTCCCGTTCGCCGCCTGGGCCCCAGAAACGCCACCCCCCGACCGGTGGAACCGATCGGGGGGTGGGCGACTTGCGGGACGGTGTTGCCGCTAAGGGATCAGCGCACGATCATCACCGAGATCTTGCTGTGGTGCACCACATGCTCGGCGTTGGGGCCCAGCACATAGTCGGCGAACTTGCGCTTGTTGTGCGAGGCCATCACCACCAGGTCGATATCGAGCTTCTTGGCGGTCTCGATGATGGCTTCCCAGGGCGAGCCATCGGCGATGGCGCATTGCACGGTGACATCGCTCGGCACGTGCTGCTTGACGAAGGCATGCTGGGCATCGCTGATCGCCTGATGCGCCTTCTCGCTGAAATCGGCAGGAAAGTAGGACCCGACCAGCGGCATGCGGTAGTCGGGCAGCACGGTCACGAGATGCAGCGAGGCGCCGAAGGTCTGGCACAAGGCCAGGGCGGTGGGCAGCGCCCTTTCCCAGGACGCTTCCTCGTTGAGATCCACCGGCAGCAGAATTTTCTTGTACATGATCTAGCCCTCCGTTAGGCGGTCGCCGGGGTTGCCGTGGCATCGCGACGACGACGCTGCATCAGCACGATCAGCGCGAAGACGCCAAACGCCGGAATCCACATCCATTCCTTGGACCAGCGATCCACCGGCGCCAGCACCTCGATGATCTGCTGATCGAAGTCGAAGCCGAGTTTCTCGGCCTGACTGCCGAAGGTCACCATGTCGACGATCACCCGCTCATCTTCGACCAGCAGCTCCAGGCCGAAGTTGGCCAGGCGCTCCTCGCCGTTTTCCCCTTCCGGCACCGGCAACGTCATGTAGGTGGTCAGGGGATCGCCATAGGCATCCTCGCCGGCGATCTGCAGCCGCAGGGTGGTGTCGTCTTCCATCTCGCCGAGCGCCTGGACGAACTGAGTCGGCGGCACCGACTGGTAGGGATCATGGATCATGTCCATCCAGAAGCCCGGGCGGAACAGGGTGAAGGCCACCAGCAGCAGCAGTACGCTCTCGTACCAGCGGTTGCGGGTGAGCATGAAGCCCTGAGTCGCCGCCGCGAAGATCAGCATGGCAAGCGTCGCCACCACGAAGATCAGGATGCCCTGCAGGAAGGTCACGTCGATCAGCAGCAGGTCGGTGTTGAAGATGAACAGGAACGGCAGCGCCGCGGTGCGCAGGCTGTAGTAGAAGGCCTGGAAGCCGGTGCGCAGCGGATCGCCCCCCGACACGGCGGCGGCGGCGAAGGACGCCAGGCCCACCGGCGGGGTCACGTCGGCCATGATGCCGAAATAGAACACGAACAGGTGCACCGCGATGAGCGGCACCAGCAGGCCGTTCTGCTCGCCCAGGGTGACGATCACCGGGGCCAGCAGCGCCGAGACCACGATGTAGTTGGCGGTGGTCGGCAGCCCCATGCCGAGGATCAGGCTGAGCACCGCGGTGAGCAGCAGGATCAGCATCAGGTTGCCCATCGACAGGATCTCGACCACGTCAGCGAGCACCAGGCCCACGCCGGTCTGGGACACGGCGCCGACGATGATGCCCGCGGTGGCGGTGGCGATACCGATGCCGATCATGTTACGCGCACCGGTCACCAGGCCATCCCACAGGTCCAGGAATCCGGCCTTGATGTCGGCGGCAAGCTCGCTCTGCCCGCGGAAGATCGCCTTGATCGGGCGCTGGGTGACGATGATGAAGGTCATGAACACCGTCGCCCAGAAGGCCGACAGCCCGGGGGACAGGCGCTCGACCATCAGGCACCAGACCAGCACCACCACCGGCAGGATGAACTGCAGGCCGACCATGACCGTCGGTCGGGTCTGGGGCAGCGTGACCACCGGCGAGTTGGGATCATCGAGCTCCAGTTCGGGATACCCTGACCCCAGCTTGAGCAGTGCTACATAGACCACCGCCAGCACCGCGGCGACGACCCAGGGCGTGGCCCCGCCGAGCACCGGTTTGAGCCAGCCCAGGCCATAGTAGACCACCAAGGCGGTGATCATCATCAGCAGCAGACCGCCGAGGAAGCCGATGGCCTTGCGAACCAGCGGTTTCGGCGGGTTACTGCTCTCGAGCCCCTTCATGTTGGCCTTGAGGGCCTCGAGGTGAACGATGTAGACCAGCGCGATATAGGAGATCAGCGCCGGCAGGAAGGCGTGCTTGATGACGTCGACGTAGGAGATGCCCACGTACTCGACCATCAGGAAGGCCGCCGCCCCCATCACGGGAGGCATGATCTGGCCATTCACCGAGGAGGCGACCTCCACGGCCCCGGCCTTCTCCGAGGAGAAGCCGACGCGTTTCATCATCGGCACGGTGAAGGTGCCGGTGGTGACCACGTTGGCGATCGAAGAGCCCGAAATCAGGCCGGTCATGCCCGAGGCCACCACCGCGGCCTTGGCGGGTCCACCCTTGTAGTGGCCGAGCAGCGAGAAGGCGACCTTGATGAAATAGTTGCCGGCGCCGGCCTTGTCGAGCAGCGCGCCAAACAGCACGAACAGGAACACGAAGCTGGTCGATACCCCGAGTGCGATGCCGAACACCCCCTGGGTGGTCAGCCACTGGTGGTTGATCAGGCCAGAGACGCTGACCCCACGGTGGGAGAGGATGCCGGGCATGTAGGGGCCGGCCAGCGAATAGGCAATGAACACCATGGCCACGATCATCAGCGGCGGGCCGAGCGCCCGGCGCGTGGCCTCGAGCAGCAGCAGGATGCCAATCACGCCGACGATCACGTCCTGCAGGATCGGCGCCCCCGGCCGCTGGGCCAGCTGCTCGTAGAAAATAAACATGTAGGCGCCGGCAAGCGCCGCCAGCAGGCCGAGCACCCAGTCCTGCAGCGGAATGCGGTCGCGAGGCGAGCCCTTGGTCGCCGGATAGGCCATGTAGGCCAAAAAGAGGGCAAATGCCAAGTGGATCGAGCGCGATTCGGTGGCGTTGAACACCCCGAACTCGAGCACGAAGGGCAATGGTGAGGCGATCCACAACTGGAACAATGACCAGACGGCCGCCGTGACCACCAGAATCTTGCCGGGCATGCCGGCCGGTTTGCGCGCCCCGGAATCCGAGGACGCCACCATGTCCTCGAGATCGACGCTCGAGGCCGAGGTCCTTGTCTTGTCTTCGCTCATGAAATCATCCTGCTTGCCGTCCATCGCCGGAATAATCCTGGGCACCGGGAAAAGTCTCCGGGCCTGAAACCATGATGCGCGGCCTTCCTGCTGGAACGGCCGCGCATCGAGTCAGGAGCCTTGGGCTCCGGTCAGGCCAGGATCACTCGATCCAGCCACGCTCGCGGTAGTAGCGAGCCGCACCATCATGCAGCGGCGCCGAGAGGCCCTGGGTGACCATGTCTTCTTCTTCCAGGGTCGCGAAGGCCGGGTGCAGGCGCTTGAAGCGATCGAAGTTGTCGAACACCGCCTTGACGGTTTCGTAGACGACGTCTTCGTCGGCAGCGGCGGTGGTCACGAAGGTCGCGGCCACACCAAAAGTAGTGACGTCCTCGTCGTTACCCTTGTACAGGCCGCCCGGGATCACGGACTTGGAATAGTAGGGATATTCCGCGACCAGCTCGTCGATGGCCGGGCCGTCCAGCGGAACCAGCTTGGCATCCACGGTGGTGGTGGCTTCCTGAATGGAGCCGTTGGGGTGGCCGACCACGTAGACCATGGCGTCGATGTTGTTGTCGGCCAGGGCGGCGGCCTGCTCGGCGGCATCCAGCTGGGAGGCCAGCGAGAAGGTGTCCTCGGTCCAGCCCTTGGCGGCCATGACCTGCTCCATGGTGTTGCGCTGGCCGGACCCCGGGTTGCCGATGTTGACCCGCTTGCCTTCCAGGTCATCCAGCTCGTCGATACCGGCATCGGCGCGGGCCAGCAGGGTCAGCGGCTCGCCGTGCACGCGGAACACCGCCCGCAGCTCGGGATAGGCATCGCCCTCGAAGTTGCCCGTGCCGTTGTAGGCCTGGTACTGGACGTCGGACTGGGCCACGCCCATGTCCAGCTCGCCGGCACGGATGCCGTTGATGTTGGCCACGGAACCGCCGGTGGACGGCGCATTGCACTTGATGTTGGCGTCGTCCAGGCGGTTGACCAGACGACAGATCGACTGACCGACCACGTAGTAGACACCGGTCTGACCACCGGTCCCGATGGTCATGAAGCGCTCCTGCGCCACCACCGGGGAAGAGAACATGGCGGCGCCCATCAGCGCACCGGAGACGGCTGCTGCAGTGATTGCATGGCGTTTCATTCAGACACCTCTTGGCATTATTGGTGTTGGTGGCAAGGCGAACTCACCCCCGTTGCATCGTCGACGTCCCGACGCGACGAGCCATACTTCGGGAATACGGGTGATCGGCTTGCGCAACCGATTCCACTGTATCAGGTATAGCTTGCCTGACGCGGTCTGGCGACGTAGCGAACCCCCGACCGTGGCCGCGGGCTTCTGTGCACGCATGATTATGCACTACTTTAGGCAAAAACACTCGTTCGAATCAGTTGCTTACGACCATGATCCTAGAGAACTCTGGCGTTGAATCCCGCAACGGATCATCAACAGCATCGATTGGCCCAATCGCTACCTTGTCGCCAGGGACGGGCCTGCAGTCCCCCTGATATAGCCCCACCGGGCGAGCAGGGTTAAGTGACACGCTCGATATCGGGCAACGACCGACAGAGGCGAGAAACGGCAAGCACAGACGCGAACGGGGGGAGAAACGGTGAAGAAGAATGGGTGACACGACGGGAGGCCGAGCGATGACAACCGACATCCAGATCGAATGCCGCCAGGGCGATATCGCCCACCAGCCCGACATGGACGCGGTGATCAACGCCGCCAATGCGCAGCTGATGCCGGGGGGCGGAGTCGCCGGTGCCCTGCACCGGGCCGCGGGCCCGGGCCTTGCCGAGGAGTGTCGACCGCTGGCGCCGATCCGCCCCGGCCAGGCGGTGATCACCGGCGCCCATGGGCTGCCCAACCGCCACGTGATTCACTGCCTGGGCCCGGTCTACGGCGTCGACGAGCCCTCGGACACCCTGTTGGCCGCCTGTTACCGGGAGGCCATCGCCCTGGCCGAAGCGCACGGGCTCGCATCCCTCGCCTTTCCCGCGCTGTCCACCGGCGCCTTCGGCTACCCCATGAGCGAAGCGACCCGGGTGGCGCTGACCACAGTGCTGACGGCAACCCGGCACTGCCACCACCTGCGCCGGGTGCGCTTCGTGCTTCATGATGCCGCCAGCCTCGAGCTCTACCGGCGCACCCTGGCGCGGCTCGATGCCCCCGCCAGCGGCTGACTTGGCCTCAGGCCAACCGGGCTTCCGTGCCACCCGGTGGCCTGCCTAGACCAAGCTGGGTAGAGTGAGACCTTTGTGCCATCGACGCTCGCCATGCCCCTGCCGCTGATCCACCATCCCGGTTACACCATCGACCTGCCGCCCCGCCACCCCTTCCCGATGGCCAAGTTCCGCGTGCTGCACGAGGTGCTGGCGACGGAGCCCAGCGGCACCCAGGCCGAGTGGATCACCCCCGCGCCGGCGACCGGGACGCAGCTCGCTCGGGTCCACCACCGGGACTACCTGCGAGCCTTCCTCGGCGGCACCCTAAGCGCGGCGGCCCAGCGGCGCAGCGGCTTTCGCTGGTCCGAGGCGCTGGTCGAGCGCACCCTGCTCGAGGTCGGTGGCACCCTGGCCACCGTCGAGGCGGCGCTGGCCACCGGGCTTGCCTGCAACACCGCCGGCGGCACCCACCATGCTCATGCCGATGCCGCCAGCGGCTATTGCCTGATCAATGACCTGGCGGTGGCCGCGGCCGAGGCATTGGATCGTGGCTGGGTCGAACGGATCCTGATCGTCGATCTGGACGTGCATCAGGGCGACGGCACGGCGCGGCTGTTTCGCGACCATCACCAGGTCTTCACCTTCTCGATGCACGGTGCGGCGAACTTCCCGGCCCGCAAGCAGCACAGCGACCTGGACATCGGCCTGCCCCGCGGCACCGGCGATGCCGGCTACCTGGCACACCTCGAAGCAAGCCTGCCCCAATTACTGGCCCAGTTCGCCCCGGACCTGGTGCTCTATGATGCCGGCGTCGACGTGCATGCCGACGACCGGCTGGGTCACCTGGCGCTGAGCGATGCCGGCCTGCTGACCCGGGATCACTACGTGCTGGCGAGCTGTCGCGAGGCGGACATTCCGGTCGCGGCGGTCATCGGCGGTGGCTACGACCGTGACCTTGAGGCGCTGGCCGGGCGTCACGCTCAGCTGCATCGCGCCGCCAGTACCCTTACTTGAGCCCTTGTCGGAGCCGTTTTCTGACCCGGCCCTTCACCGGGGCCGGCTCAGGGGTGTACCTGCGAATTGCGACACTCGCGGCGATAGGCGTCGGTGAGCGCGCGCCGCCTCGCCCGTAGCCGATTGCCCCGGGGCTCCCGATAGCCGGCCCGCAGCGCCTGCTGTACCGACTCGAGACGCTCTTCGAGACGCTGGCAACGCGGATCCGGCGCCGCCTCCCGGGACCCTGACAAAGAATGTGACGCTCTTCCGGAAGAAGGCGGCGTGGCCGGTTGACGGTAGGGTGAGGCTTGCGGCGGTTGCATGGTGTTGAGCGTGGGCAGGTCATCGACGCTGCGACGTTCGGTGTCGTCGGCGGGCTCTTGCGCGGCGGGCGGAGCATCGGCGAAATGCCAGCGCCCCTCCTCGTCCTGCCAGGAATAGACCTGGGCCTCGACCGCGAGCGTCCAGACCGCCAGCGTCAGGCCGACAAGGCGCAAGCACAGGCGCCCGGCTAGCATGGGCATGGAGTCCACCTCCCTGTGGATCCAGTGATGGGCACACGGCCCGGACGGGGTGTCGTGCCGGCCGCATCCGCCGGTCCCCCTCTGACTAGACGTTATACCCCAACCAGCCGGGCAGCCAAAGGGCGATGGCTGGAAAGATCGCCACCAGCGCAAGCGCGGCGGCCATGGCCGCCACGAACACCAGCGCCCAGCCCACGGTCTGCTCGAGGCGAATCTTCGCGACCTCGGTGGTGACCATCAGGTTCACCGCCACCGGTGGCGTGAACTGACCGATGGCGATATTCATGGCCAGCAGGATGCCGAACCACACCGGATGCCAGCCGAAGTGCTCCATGACCGGGATCAGGATCGGCATCATGATCAGGTAGATCGAGATCGCGTCCAGCACCATGCCCGCCAGCAGCACCGCCAGCATGATCAGCACCAGCAGCCAGGCGCCGTTGTCCGACAGGCCGATGATCCATTCGGCCAGATGCCGGAAGGTCCCCAGCATGGTGCCGGCCCAGGCGAAGATCCCCGCCAGGGCGATGATCAGCATCACCACCCCGGTGATCACCGCCGCCTCGCCGAACAGCCGCCACAGTTCCCGCCAGTCGAGCTCACGGGTCAGGAAGACGCCCACGATCACCCCATAAGTGACCGCCGCCACGGCGGCCTCGGTGGGCGTGAACAGCCCCGAACGCAGCCCCCCGAGGATCAGCACCGGCGCGAAGAGCGCCGGCAGCGCCTGGCGGAAGCTCTCCTTAAGCGCCGGGCGCGGCACGCTCTCAGGAGCCTCCCAGCGATGGCGCCGTGACAGCCACCAGGCGGGGACCAGCAGGGCTGCGCCGGCCAGCAGGCCCGGGAAGAGCCCGGCGGCAAACAGCGCCCGCAAGTCGACCCCCGGCACCACGATGGAATAGAGAATCAGCGCCACCGAGGGCGGAATCAGGATCGCCGTCGAGGCGGATGCCGCGATCAGCGTCGCCGAGAAGGGCTTCGGATAGCCGGCCCGGGTCATGCTCGGCAGCATCACCATCGCCACGGCCGCCGCATCGGCGGGCCCCGAGCCGCTCATGCCACCCATGATCATGCACACCAGCACCGCCACCAGGGCGAGCCCGCCATGGCGAGGCCCGATCAGCGCCTGGGCGAAGCGCACCAGGCGCGCGGCCACCCCCGCGCGCTCAAAGATCAGGCCGGTCAGGATGAACAGCGGAATGGCGATCAGCGGGTACTTGGCAACGCTGTTGTAGGTGTTGGTGCCGAGGGTGGCCAGCATGGTCGCGGGCAGGCCCATGACGATGCCCACGGCCCCGGAGAGGCCGAGCGAGAAGGCCACCGGCACCCCGGCGATCAGCAGGCCCGCGAAGGCCAGGATCATCCACAGATCAGGACTCATCGGTGAGGTCTCCGCGCAGACGATCCAGGCACTGCTGGCTCAGGCGCACCAGCATCAGCGCGGCCAGCACCGGCAGCCAGACGATGTACCACCACTGCGGCAGGCCGAGCCCCGGCGACAGCGACTGCCAGTGGTACTCCTCCCAGGCCAGCTTGCCGCCGAACCACACGATCAGGCCCAGCACCGTGGCGCCGCATAGCCACTGAAAGACGATCAGCCCCTTGCGCGGCGCCGCCGGCAGGGCGCGCTCGAGCAGGCCGATACGGATATGTCCATTGCGGCGCAGCGCCACCGAGGCGCCGGCAAAGGTGAGCACCACCAGCAGGAACACCGAGAACTCCTCGGTGAACGCGAAGGAGGCATCGGTGATGTAGCGCACGACGACATTGGCCAGGCTGATCAGGGCGATGACCACCAGCGACAGGGTGGCCAGCACCCGTTCGGGCCTGGCATCGGGTGGGTTCTTCATGGGGACCTCGGACTCAAGACACCGGCCCCACGCGGGGGCCGGTCAATCAGATGCAAGCGTCAATCAGCGACTAACGACAGGAGCCTGTCGTTCAGTTGGCGGCCATGTCGTCGCGGGCGGCCTGCACCAGCGACTCGCCGATCTGGTCACTCCAGGTCGCGTAGACGCCCTGGGTCGCCTCGACGAAGGCGTCATGCTGCGCCTCGGTGAGTTCCACGACCTCGACGCCACGTTCCTCGATCGCCGCCCGGCGCGCACTTTCCTCGTCTCGGGTCATGGCGATCTCCCATTGGCCGGCGTCGACGGCAGCCTGGCGCAGCAGGGCTTGATCCTCGGCCGACAGCGAGCCCCAGACACGCTGGTTGGCGGCGAACACCAGGGGATCGTTCATGTAGTTCCACAGCGTCAGGTGGGTCTGCCCCACCTGGTCGATGCGCGCCACGTCGAAGACCGAGAGCGGGTTCTCCTGGCCATCGACGGCGCCGGTGGTCAGCGCCGGCTTGGCATCCGCCCAGCTCATCTGGGTGGGATTGGCACCCAGCGCCTCGAAGGTGTCCTGGAACAGCGGCGAGCCCACCACCCGGATCTTCAGGCCCTTCAGGTCGCTCGGCTCGTCGATGGGACCCTGGGAATTGGAGAGCTGGCGAAAACCGTTCTCGCCCCAGGCCAATGGCACCACGCCCCCCGCCTCGATGGCCGCGAAGACCCGCTCGCCGGCCTCACCGCCGGTCACCGCATCAACCGCCGCGTTATCGGGCATGAAGAACGGCAGCGAGAACAGATTGAGCTCCGGCACCTGGGGCGACCAGTTGATGGTCGAGCCCACGGCCAGGTCGATCAGCCCCGAGCGCATGGCCGAAAACTCTCGCGTCTGATCGCCCGACACCAGCTGAGCATTGGGGTAGACGCGCAGGGTCAGCTCACCGCCGGAGCGCTCCTCGACCAGTTCGGCCCACTTCTCGGCGGCCTGTCCCCAGGGGAAGGCGTCGGAGAGGACGGTGGAAACGGAAAGCTCACGAGCCTGGGAAGACAGCGCCGTGCACAGAAGAGCCGTACCGACCAGCGCCGTGGTGAGACGAGAAAAGCGAAACTTCATCATTGCGTGTCCTTGTTCAGGCACCATGACACCCGATGGCGGAACCAGGGGCGTGGGCCTGCGTTATTAGTATGGGTATTGGTATAGGAATCCATCAGCCACTGGACTCATGAGCAGTGTAAAGAGAACCCGAACCGAATGATGCCAAACCAAGGTATGAGGCGGTCCCGGCCGAGGCATGGCGAAGCCGGCGCGCGGCCTTCCCCTGTGAGGAAGCGCCCGATAGCGGATTCGACGAGCTTACCCCGCCCGCTAACTGCTATGCTGCTAACTTTCTCGCCGACCGACCTACCAATCTCAAGGACGAGCCGTGCCACTTCGTGACCTGCTGCTGGGCCTCTTCGTCATCGCCATCTGGGCGCTGAACATCATCGTGATCAAGGTCGGCGTGGCCGAGCTGCCGCCACTGCTGATGACCACCCTGCGCTTCGCGCTGGTGGCGCTGCTGCTGGTGCCCTTCAACCCGGTGCCACGCCATCAGCTGCCCTTCCTGCTGCTGCTGTCGCTGACCTTCGGCAGCCTGCACTTCGCCCTGCTTTTCATCGGCCTCGGCCAGGCCGAGGCCGGCACCGGGGCGCTGCTGGTACAGATGGGCACCCCCTTCGCCACCCTGCTGGCGGTGATCTTCCTGCGCGAACACCTGGGCGCACGGCGGCTGGGCGGCCTGCTGCTGTCGTTTGCCGGCGTGGTGGTGCTGGCCGGCGGCCCCACCCTGCCCTCGCCGCTGCCGCTGGCCCTGCTGCTGCTCAGCGCACTCGGCTGGGCGATCTCGCAACTCTTGATCAAGCGTGGCCCGAAGATTCCCCCGCTGGCCCTCGCCGGCTGGATAGCGCTGTTCGCGGTGCCTCAGGTGGCGCTGGGATCCTGGTGGTTCGAGAGCGAGCATCTGGCGGCGCTGCGTCATGCCGGCTGGGCGGGCTGGGGCGCGGTAGCCTACACCGCGGTGATGTCCTCGATTGTCGCCTACGGCATCTGGTACGGCCTGCTGCGCCGCCACCCGGTCAGTCGGGTCACGCCGCTGACACTGCTGATGCCGGTGGGCGCGGTGCTGCTGGGGGCCTGGCTGCTCGGCGACAGCCTGGGCATCAACAAGCTGGCCGGCGGCGGCCTGGTGCTCGCGGGGCTCGCCCTGATCATCCTCCAGCCGGCCCGCCGACAGGCCGCCTGAGGCCAGAACGCCGCGGGGCGCGACCTTGCCCTCTAGATCATGCCTCGCGGCAGCCTGGAGCCAGGATTCGGGCCGGTCTCAGTGCCCGGCCGCGGCGAACCCTAAGCGGCCTCACGGCCCGCTTGCCTGATCGTCGCTCAGGCTCCGCACTCCCCTAGCTGCTGACCCGCCTGCTGACCCGCTGGACCGGGCAGGCTCACGCAATCGCCGACGCCGAGTCCTCGAGCGGCGAAGTAGCCGGCATTGACCTCCAGCGCCGCGCGGAAGGCGACCCCGGCACGATAGACGCGGCAATCGCCCGGCGTGTCGGATCCGCAGGGCGTCATGTGGCGGATGGCCGCGATGCGACCCTCGCCGTCGATGAAGGCGATATCCAGGGGGATCAGGGTGCGGTACATCCAGAAGCCGTTGTCCGACGACTGCGTGCGGTCGTAGAGGAACAGCATGCCGGCCTCCTCGGCCAGCTGGGTGCGTCCCATCAGCCCATGTGCCCGCTGCTGCGGGCTCTCGGCCAGTTCCACGCGCAAACGCGACGGCCCCTGATCGCCATGGAGGGCCAGGGTCGCGGTGGCGAAGCGGATCTCCTCGGCGCGGGCCATCGCGCCTGGCCATCCGGCCAACGGCAGGAGCGTCGCCGCGCCCAGGGCGCTCCCTAATCCGGCCAGCCCGGCCAGTCCAGAAAGAAAGCGGCGGCGACTCGCCAGTATCGGGCGGGACTCTCGGGTCATGAGGAGGCTCCTTGCATCAGGTGGATGCCGCCGGCCAACAGCGAGACCTGCACGGTCTCGCCGCGGGCCAGGCCGTTGCGACGGGCGGCGTGGGTGGTAATCTCGAAACGCAGGGTGTCAGAACCATGGGCAAAGGCCAGCGTGATCTGGGTCACGCCGCCCAGCACCACCATCTCCTCGACCCAGCCCTCGACCGGGTTCTCCCGCTCGCCCCGGGACGGCCGGCCGCGGCGATGGAGTACCACCTCCGATGGCGGAAGATACCAGTGCCGCGTCTCTCCGGGGGTTGCCGTCTCGAGTCCCCTAGCGACCTCCAGCCGATAGGGGCCCCAGGCCAGCCGGCGTACGCCATCCTGCTCGACCACCTCACCGCTGAAGACGTTATGACGATCCAGCAACCGCGCGATCTGCGGCGTGGCGGGAGTGCGAAACAGTGTCTCCGGCGGGCCGCTCTGCAGGGTCTTGCCGCCTTGCAACACACATAGCCGGTCGGCCAGGGCGCTGGCTTCTTCCAGGTCGTGGGTGACCAGCACCATGGGGATGGTCAGGGTCTGGCGCAGCAGCGCCAGTTCGCGCTGCAGGCGTCGCCTCGTCACCTGATCCACCGCCGAGAAGGGCTCATCGAGCAGCAGCACCCGCGGCTTTCGGGCCAATGCCCGGGCCACCGCCACCCGTTGACGCTGGCCGCCGGAGAGCTGGTGCGGCAGGCGCTCCTCGAGCCCCTCGAGGCGCACCCGGGCAAGCCAGGAGTCGGCCTCGGCGCGCCGCTCCCCATTGGACGCGCCCTCCACCGCCAGCAGCACGTTGTCCCGGGCGCTCAAGTGCGGGAAGAGGGCATAGTCCTGGAAGACGAAGCCGATGCGCCGGGCCTGGACGCTAAGCGAGTGCCCGCGATCGGCATCGAACCAGGGCTCGCCCCCACAGCGGATCTGCCCCCCGGCCACCCGGGTCAGGCCGGCGATGGCCCGCAACAGCGTGGTCTTGCCGCTGCCGGAAGGGCCGACCAGGCCCAGAAGCTCGCCGGGAGCGCACGCAAAGTCTGCGGCCAGCGGGATCGGCCCGGCCTGGTGCAACGAGACCGAAAGCCCCTCACAAAGCGGATTACCGCGCCCGCGCTCAGCCATGGCCGCGCCCTCCGCGTCGAGAAAGCCCATAGACCACGCCGATGGTCAGAAACGAGATGCCCAGCAGCAGTGCCGACATGCGCCCGGCACCGGCCTCGTCGAAGGCCTGCACCCGGTCGTAGATGGCGATCGCCAGGGTGCGGGTCTCGCCGTCGATGGCGCCGCCGACCATCAGGATCACCCCGAACTCGCCGAGGGTATGGGCGAAGGTCAGCGCCAGCGCCGAGACCACGCCTGAACGCACCAGCGGCAGCTCGATGCGCCAGAAGGTCTGGCGCGGCGAGAGACCGCTGCACCAGGCGGCCTCGCGCAGGGTCTCCGGCACCGCCTCGAAGGCACGCTGGATCGGCTGCACGGCGAACGGCAGGTTGACCACCAGCGAAGCCAACAGGATGCCGGTGAAGGAGAAGTTCAGGCTGGTGCCGGTGAGCGATGCCCACAGCCCGCCCAGCACGCCGTCGCCGGCGAAGGCCAGCATCAGGTAGAAGCCCAGCACCGTCGGCGGCATCACCAGCGGCAGCGCCACCAGCGCCTCGAGCAGCGCCCGGTGACGGCGCATCCGGGCCAGGCGACGGCCCAGCCAAAGCCCCACCGGCAGCAGGATCAGGCAGGTGCCGAGTGCCAGGCGCAGCGACACGGAAAGCGCGCTCCAGTCCATCAGGGCGCATCCAGGTCCGGCGCGTCAAAGTCCGGCACGGCGAAGCCATAGTCACGCAGCACCTGCCTCGCGGGCTCGCTCTGCAGGTAGGCATAGAAGGCCTCGGCGGTTTCCCCGGCCCCCGGCAGCAGCACCATGCGCTGGTGCAGGGGGCCATGCCAGGCCTCGGGTATCAGCACATAATCGCCCTGCTCGGCCAGCGCCGGCGAGCGTACCAGCGAATAGGCCACCAGACCGCCGCGCGTATCGGATGAGAGTGCGAAGCGCGCCGCCTGGGCGACGTTCTCGCCCTGCACCTGCAAGGGCTGACTGGCGTCCCACAGGCCTTCATGCTCCAGCGCCTGTCGAGCCGCCACTCCATAGGGGGCGTGCTCGGGGTTGGCCAGGGCAATACGCGTGCGGGTGCCATCGGCCTCCCGGGCCCTGATGGCCTCTTCCAGCGCGGCCAGCGGCGCCTCGGCTGACAGACGCCCCCCCTCCTGGCCCTTGCGCTGCAGCCAGACCAGGCGCCCCCGGGCGTAACGCACCCCGGCATCGCGGGTCTTGCCGGCCTCGTGAAGGGCCTGAACATAGCCTTCGTTGGCCGAGAGGAAGAGCGCGAAGGGCGCGCCCTGGGCGATCTGGCGGCGGAAATTGCCCGACGAGCCCATGTTCAGGATCACCCGCTGACCGCTCGCCGCCGTGAAGTCCTCGGCGATCTCGGTCAGGGCGAACTGCAGGCTCGAGGCCACGGCGATGCGGGGGACCTCTTCGGCCATGGCGATCGGCGCGACGGCCAGGCTCGCGCTCAGCAGCCAGCGGGCCAGTCGAGGCATCAACGATCGCATAGAGAAATCCTTGTCCGGCAAGTTTGGGGGGCAAGAGGCCAATGTCATCACAGCGGCCCTTCTACAGCAACGCGACGCGACGGTACCGCAGCGGTCCGTCGAGGCGCCGGCTCCTGTCATGGTACCGCAATAAAACTCATGCAAGGTCAATGGCATGATGCCTACACCGTCTCACCCTCAGCCCTTGACGCCACAAAGCGACGCCCACTGGCTCGATCACATCATCAAGACCGACGCCCTGACGGTGCTCTTCCAGCCGATCGTCGACGGCGAGAGTCAGCGGATCTTCGGCTATGAGGCGCTGATCCGCGGACCCTCGGATTCCCCGCTACATTCGCCGCTGATGCTGTTCGGTACCGCCGAGCACGAGGGTCGACTGGTGGAACTCGACCTGCTGTGTCGCCGGCTGGCCATCCAGCGCTTCGTCGAGCTGGACCTGCCGGCCGACCTGTTCCTCAATGTGATGCCGGCCACCATCCTCGAGAGGGATTTCCGAGAGGGAGCGACCATCGAGTACTCAAGGCGCGCCGGACTCTCGCCTAAGCGGGTGGTGATCGAATTGACCGAGCATGCGCCGATCCATGACTACGAGCTGATGCGCCGGGCGGTGGCCCACTATCGGGACATGGGCTTTCGGGTCGCGCTGGACGATCTCGGCGCGGGCTACTCGGGACTTCGCCACTGGGCCGAGCTGCGCCCGGATTTCGTCAAGATCGACCGTCACTTCATCGAGGGCATCGACCAGGACAGCCTCAAGCAACAGTTCCTGCGCTCGATCGTCGACGTCTCGCGCAACCTGGACTGCCGACTGATCGCCGAGGGCATCGAGACCCGAGAGGAATATCACACCCTCTGGGAGATGCAGGTGACCTACTTGCAGGGCTATCATTTCGCTCGTCCCAGTGAACAGCCGTCCCGAGGCCTCGAACACCTCATGCCCACCCCGGAACGTCAGTATGCCAACCGCCATACCGCCGCCTCGATCTGCCGGCCGATTGCCGCGATTGATGCCAGGGTCAGGCTGCCGGCGCTGCTCGAGCGCTTCAAGAACGATCCGGGGCTGCGTTGCGTGGCGCTGATCAGCCAGGAGCGCCCAGTCGGCGTCATTCGTCGCAACGATTTCCTGACCCTGTTTGCCAACCCCTTCGGCCATTCGCTGTACGCCAAGAGTGCCCTGGAGGAGCTCGCCGACAAGCAGATGATCGTGGCCCGCCAGAACACCCCGCTGGAGCAGTTGAGCCAGTGGGTGACCGAGACCGACGACGGCCGCCACGAGGACTTCGTGATCGTCGACGACGCCGGCCACTACTTGGGCATGGGCAACATCATCGACCTGCTACGCGAGATTACCGCCCATCGTGTGCGCCTGGCGCGCCATGCCAACCCCCTGACCGGCCTTCCCGGCAATGCGCTGATCAACGACGCCCTCGCGACCCGACTGGCCGAGGGGCGTCACTTCGTCGCGGCCTACTGCGATCTCGACCAGTTCAAGGCCTATAACGACGGCTACGGCTACGCTCATGGCGACGAGGTGATCATCGCCCTGGCGACTCTGTTGCAGACCACGCTTGTCGAGCAGGGCCACTTCATCGGCCATATCGGCGGCGATGATTTCATGTTGCTGCTGAGCGGTAACGACTGGCAGCACCATTGCCGGCAGGTGCTTGAGCGCTTCGAGTCCATGGCACCCGACTTCTACCGGCCCGCCGATCGCGAGGCCGGCGGCCTGGAAGGCGAGGATCGCCAGGGGCATCGCCGCTTCTTTCCCTTCATCAGCCTCTCCATCGCCGCCCTACCGGTGCCCCCCGGCAGTTTCGACAGCGCCGTGGCCATCGCCGACCGACTCTCCGAGCTCAAGCGGCACGCCAAGCGCACGCCGGGCAATCACCTGCTGATCGAGCGCCGCCACCGCTGACGATCGCGGCCCTGCCCTGCATCAAGGCGCCATCCGGCGGCACCGCTATACTGCCATCATCCCCGTGCCGCAGGAGATCGCCATGGATTCCGCGCCGCTCTACAGCGATGCCTACCAACCCCGCGAGATTGCCAGGCGGGTGGCCAGCATGGGGGTTGCCAAGGCCCAGGCCGATGCCCTGACCCTGCTGGTGCTCGGCGTGCTGGCCGGCGCCTTCATCGCCCTCGGTGGCTTCTTCTACACCGTGGTGGTGACGGACAGCGCCCTGGGGCTGGGCGTGACCCGGCTGCTCGGTGGCCTCGCCTTCAGCCTCGGCCTGGTGCTGGTGGTGGTGGGCGGCGCCGAACTCTTCACCGGCAACAACCTGCTGGCCATGGCCTGGGCCAGCGGCCAGATCACCGGTCGGGCGCTGCTGCGCAACTGGGGCCTGGTGTATGCCGGCAACGTGGTCGGCGCGCTGGGCACGGCGCTGCTGGTGGTGTGGGCCGACAGCGGGGCCCTGGGGGGCGGCGCGGTGGGCGAGACGGCGCTGGGCATCGCCGTCTCCAAGGCCGAGCTCGGGGTGATCCCCGCCTTCGCTCGGGGCGTGCTGTGCAATGTGCTGGTGTGTCTCGCGGTATGGCTGGCCATGGGCGGACACAGCGTCACCGACAAGATCCTGGCCGTCGCCCTGCCGATCGCGGCCTTCGTGGCCATGGGCTTCGAGCACTCCATCGCCAACTGGTTCTTCCTGCCACTGGGCCTGGCGCTGGATGCCCAGGGCCAGGTCTCGCTGACCGGCGCGGCCGCCAACCTGCTGGTGGTGACCCTTGGCAACATCGTCGGCGGCACCCTCCTGGTGGCCGGTGTCTACTGGCTCGCCTACCTGCGCCCTCGTGACTGAGGGGCGCGCTTATCACCGCCCCTCTTCTGCTCCATGCCTCGGCAGGTCCCCGACGACAGTTGGGATGCGCCGGACGAGACGCTACAATGCGCGCCCGCACTATTGCTCACGCGCGCTCGGCCCCGCCGGGCCCTTTCGATTGGACCCCCCATTGATCTCCACCGCCAATATCACCATGCAGTTCGGGGCCAAGCCCCTGTTCGAGGACGTCTCGATCAAGTTCAACAACGGCCACCGCTATGGCCTGATCGGCGCCAACGGCTGCGGCAAGTCGACCTTCATGAAGATTCTCGGCGGCGATCTGGAGCCGTCCGGCGGTCAGGTCATGCTCGAGCCCGGCACCCGGCTTGGCAAGCTGCGCCAGGACCAGTTCGCCTATGAAGACCACCGGGTGATCGACACCGTGATCATGGGTAACACCGAGCTGTGGGAGGTGGCCGACGAACGCGAGCGCATCTACTCAAAGCCCGAGATGAGCGAAGAGGACGGCATGCGCGTCGCCGATCTGGAGACGCGCTTCGCCGAACTCGACGGCTACACCGCCGAGGCTCGGGCCGGCGAGCTGCTGCTGGGCCTCGGCATCCCCGAGGCTCAGCACTTCGGCCCGATGAGCGAGGTGTCGCCGGGCTGGAAGCTGCGCGTGCTGCTGGCTCAGGCCCTGTTCTCGGACCCCGACGTGCTGCTGCTCGACGAGCCCACCAACCACCTGGACATCAACACCATCCGCTGGCTCGAGGGCGTGCTGACCGCGCGCAGCAGCACCATGGTGATCATTTCCCATGACCGCCACTTCCTCAACAGCGTCTGCACCCACATGGCGGACCTGGACTACGGCGAGATCCAGCTGTTCCCGGGCAATTACGACGACTACATGACCGCAGCTACACAGGCCCGCGAGCGCCTGCACGCCGACAACGCCAAGAAGAAGGCCGAAATCGCCGATCTACAGGCCTTCGTCAGCCGCTTCTCGGCCAACGCCTCCAAGGCCAAGCAGGCCACCTCGCGGCAGCGCAAGATCGACAAGATCCAGCTCGAGGAGGTCAAGCCGTCGAGCCGGGTCAGCCCCTTCATCCGCTTCGAGCAAAACAAGAAGATCCATCGCGGCGCGGTGCAGGTCGAAGCCCTGACCAAGGGCTTCGACGAGGGGCCGCTCTTCAAGGACCTGGGCCTGCAGATCGAGGCCGGCGAGCGCGTGGCGATCATCGGCCCCAACGGCGTCGGCAAGACTACCCTGCTGCGCTGCCTGAGCGGCCACCTGGCGCCGGACTCGGGTGAAGTGAAGTGGACCGATGCCGCCGAGCTTGGCTACTTCGCCCAAGATCACGCCGACGACTTCGCCAACCCGGCCACCCTCTATGAGTGGATGGCTCAGTGGACCGATGGCGGCGAGCAGATGATTCGCGGCGCGCTCGGCCGCATGCTGTTCTCCAATGACGACATCGGCAAGTCGGTGAAGGTGATCTCCGGCGGCGAGCAGGGCCGCATGCTGTTCGGCAAGCTGGCGCTGCAGAAGCCCAATGTGCTGCTGATGGACGAGCCCACCAACCACCTGGATATGGAGTCCATCGAGGCCCTCAACCTGGCCCTGGAGCACTATCCCGGCACCCTGGTCTTCGTCAGCCACGACCGTGAGTTCGTGTCCTCGCTTGCCACCCGCATCCTCGACATGAGCGGCGAGAAGATCGTCGACTTCAGCGGCAGCTACGACGACTACCTGAAGAGCCAGGGCGTCTACGGCTGAGCCTGTCGCCGATCCCAAAACCCCGACGCAAAAGCGCCGCCGCCCCGAGGGGCGGCGGCGTTTTTTGTCATCTCGCCTCACCGACGGGGAAGCGCCCCGTCGGCGAGCGAACCGACGCCTTACTTGGCGGCCGGCTTGGCCGCAGTGGTGGCCGCCTTGGAGGCGCTCTTGACGCTCTCCTCGGTCAGCTTCTGCGCCTGCTGCACCACTTCCTGGTTCATGGCGACGACCTTCTCGGTGTCGGCCTTGACGCGCTCGCCGACATCCTTGGCGACCTTCTGCTGACCTTCGACGTAGCTACGCAGCCCTTCGGCATCCTTGACGTCCAGGGCGGCGCGGGCCTGACCGAGGCCGAGATCGCTGTAGGCCTTGACCGCATCGAACTGAGCGGCCATCAGCTTCTCGGTGTAGTCCAGGCTCATGGCGGCGTAGGAGCGGGCCGGACCGAAGAACAGGGATTCGAACTGCTGGGTGACTTGATCGAAACTGGTGTTGCTCATGGTTCACCTCACTAGCGAACGGTTGCAAAAGGAGAGGCGTCCTGCCTCCCGCTGCAATGCAACATAGCAAAGCACTTGTTGCGCCGCAACATCGATTATTCTCCTTCGCCCGTCTCGCCCCTCGCCTCCCGCGCCCTCCCGGAAAATTGCCCAGGTGGCTCTGGGCCTCGCCACACCGCCCGGGCCGTCAGCCAAGCGTTTAAACCCCGTCCGATCAGCGCCTTGATGCGCCCCCGGTGCGGCGATACTGTCGTGGCATCGGGCGACTCGCCCGCACCACAACAATGCCAAGAATCCTCTCAAGGCAGGAGCTTCCACCTTGATCCGAATCGAAAACGTCTCCAAGTCCTTCGGCGGCTTGCAGGCGGTGAAGGACGTGTCGTTCGAGGTTGCCCAGGGCAGCATCACCGGCTTGATCGGCCCCAACGGGGCCGGCAAGAGTACCCTGTTCAATATGGTCGCCGGCCTCTTCCCGCCTACCAGCGGCCGCATCCTGCTCGACGGCGAAGACATCACCGGCCTGCCCACCCACACACTCTTCCACAAGGGCCTGGTGCGCACCTTCCAGATTCCCCATGAGTTCTCGCAGATGACGGTGCGGGAAAACCTGATGGTGGTGCCCCCCGACCAGAGCGGCGAGAACCTCTTCAACAGCTGGCTGCGCTGGGGCAGGGTCCGAGAGGAGGATGGCCGCGTCCTCGAGCGGGTCGACGAGGTGCTCGACTTCCTCGAGATCTCACATGTCGCCGACGAGCTGGCCGGCAACCTATCGGGGGGCCAGAAAAAGCTGTTGGACCTCGGTCGCACCATGATGACCGACGCCAAGATGGTGCTGCTCGACGAGCCCGGCGCCGGCGTCAACCGCACCCTGCTCGGCAAGATCCGCGAAGCGATCCGCCGCCTCAACACCGAGCGGGGCTACACCTTCTGTCTGATCGAGCATGACATGGACCTGATCTCGCAGCTCTGCGACCCGGTACACGTGATGGCCAACGGCGAGCTGATCGCCTCGGGCCCGATGGACGAGATTCGCCAGAATGCCGAGGTCCGCGAGGCCTACCTGGGCGGCGGCGTCAGTGGCCAGATGGGGGAAGACGCATGAGCAGCTCGACCACCACCCTGCTGGATGCCCGCGATATCTACGGCGGCTATGGCGGCGCCGACATCCTCAAGGGCACCCACCTGCGGGCCAATGCCGATGAGATCGTGGTCATCGTCGGCCCCAACGGCGCCGGCAAGTCCACCGCCATGAAGGCAATCTTCGGTCTGGTGAAGATCCGCAGCGGCCAGGTACTTTTTCAGGGCGAGGACATCACCAACGCCAAGCCCGAACAGATGGTGCGCCGGGGCATCGCCTATGTGCCTCAGGAGAAGAACGTCTTCCCGTCGCTGACCGTACAGGAAAACCTCGAGATGGGCGGTTACCTGATGACCGGCGATCTCAGGCCGCGCATGGAGAAGGTCTATGAGTTGTTCCCCAAGCTTGCCGAGCGCCGGCGCCAACCCGCCGGGCTGATGTCCGGCGGCGAGCGCCAGCTGGTCGCCATGGGCCGCGCGCTGATGGTCGACCCCAGGCTCTTGATGCTCGATGAGCCCACCGCCGGCCTGTCGCCGAAGCTGATCGACGAGACCTTCGAGCGTATCCAGGAGATCAACGCCCAGGGCATCGGCGTGCTGATGGTGGAGCAGAACGCCAAGCAGGCGCTCGCCATCGCCAGTCGCGGTTATGTGCTGGCCACCGGCGCCAACCGCCACGAGGACACCGGGCCCAATCTGCTGGCCGACCCGGAAGTCGCCGAAATGTTCCTGGGGGGCTAGCCATGAACGACATCATTCAGATCCTGATCTACGGCCTGGTACTGGGCAGCGTGCTGAGCATGGGGGCCATCGGGGTGTCGATGATCTTCGGCATCCTGCGCTTCGCCCACTTCGCCCACGGCGACTTCATGACCCTGGGCGCCTATATCGGCCTGACCTTCATCGGCGTGTTCGGGCTCAGCCCCTGGTTCGCCCTCCCCGCGGCGATGGTCGGCATGGCCGTGGTCGGCGTGGGCATCGACCAGGTGCTCTACCGACGCATCCGTCGCACCCAGCCGGTGATCCTGCTGATCGCCTCCTTCGGCATGGCGCTGATCCTTCGTAGCCTGATCCAGCTGATCTGGGGCTCGGAGAACCAGACCTATGCCTCGGGCATCCAGTTTCCCTGGCGCCTCGACGTGCTCGGCGGCCTGCGCATCAAGCCTGACCATGTGTGGATCGTGCTGATCTCGCTGGGGCTGGTGGCCGCTGTGCACCTCTTCCTGACCCGCACCCGCATGGGCAAGGCGATGCGCGCCATGTCCGATAACATGGATCTGGCGCTGGTCAGCGGCATCCCCGCCGAGCGGGTGATCATGGTCACCTGGCTGATCGGCGGGGCCCTCGCCGCCGCCGCCGGCGTCTTCCTCGGCATCGACACCCGCCTGCACCCGGTGATGGGCTGGACGACCCTGCTGCCGGTGTTCGCCGCCGCCATTCTCGGCGGCATCGGGCGGCCCTACGGGGCCATCGTCGGCGGCATGATCATCGGCATCTCGATGGAGATGTCGACGCTGTTCATCTCCGCCGCCTACAAGCCGGCCGTGGCCTTCGCCATCATGGTGGTGATGCTGATCGTCAGGCCTCAGGGCATCTTCAAGGGGACACTGTAATGGAACTCGCCAGCCTGCTCGGGTACCTCGTCTCGTTTCTGACCTTCGCCGGCATCTATGCGGTGCTGACCATGGGCCTCAACACCCAATGGGGCTTCACCGGCCAGTTCAACATCGGCATCGCCGGCTTCTTCGCCGTGGGCGCCTACACCAGCGCGATTCTCACCACGCCGGAGAGCCCCGCCTATCTCGGCGGACTGGGCATGCCCTTCCTGGTCGGCCTAGTGGGGGCGACGCTCGCCTCGGCGCTGGTCGGCCTGGTGATCGGGCGCATCACCGCCAAGCTGCGCACCGACTACCTGGCCATCGCCACCATCGGTATCGCCGAGATGATCCGCCTGTTCATCAAAAACGAGGACTGGCTGACCAACGGGGTGCGCGGCATCGCCGGCATCGCCCGGCCCTTCGCCGGCACACCGCTGGACAGCCCCTTCGGCTATCTGCTGATCGTGGTGGCCTTCGTGGTACTGGTCTACTTCCTGCTCGAGCGCGCCTACGCCTCGCCCTGGGGCCGGGTGCTGCGGGCAATCCGCGAGAACGAGCCGGCCACCGCCGCGGCGGGCAAGTCGATCGCCCGCTTCCGCCTGCAGGCCTTCGTGCTCGGTGCCGCCATCATGGGCCTGGGCGGCGGCCTCTATGCCCACTTCTTCGGCTTCCTGAGCCCCGAGGCCTTCATGCCGCTCTACGGCACCTTCCTGGTGTGGGTGATGCTGATCGCCGGCGGCAGCGGCAACAACCGCGGCGCCATCCTCGGGGCGGTGGTGGTATGGGGGGTCTGGACCCTGACCGAACTCTCCACCGACCTGCTGCCCACCGAGTACGCTACCCAGGCCGCCGCCCTGCGCGTGCTGCTGATCGGCGTGCTGCTGCAGATCATCCTGGTCACCCGGCCCCAGGGCATCCTGCCCGAGCAGCCGCCCAAGCTGATCGCCCGCAAGCGCAAGGACTGACCGCTGGATGACGCAAAGGGCCCGCCTCGGCTCTGCCGGGGCGGGCCCGATGCGTTTAGGCTCTCAGCACGGTCCTTCCCTAGCACCTCACGGCCTGCGCCGGACCTGGCGCCGGCCTTTCCGCCTCCTCTCCGCCCCTTTCCTTCCTCGTCCACGTCCAGAGCCTGCTCCGGCGCTTCTAGCGATATTTCCACCGATGCTTGCTCCAGTGCTGGTCCCGGTGCTGGCCGACCACTCGCCACCGTTCAGGCGCGCATAAAAGACTGCCCCGGCCAATGGCCGGGGCAGTCTTGGGGATCTCCCGTCACTACCTCTGGAATCACTCGGGCATGATGGGCTCGAAGATGCGGTTGGTGACGATCTCGCCGTCCTTGAACATCCACTCGCCGAAGGTGCCCGGCACATCGCCATTCTGGTCGAAGTTCACCGAGCCCGAGGCGCCCTCGTAGTCGATGTCCTCGCCGGCGGCGATCAGCTCCACGGCCTTGGCGAACTCGCCCGGACCGACCTTGACGCCCGGGGGATTGGCGACCGCGCGCACGCTGTCGCGGATCGCCACCCGATCGGTGGAACCGGCCTGCTCGGCGGCCAGCGCGATCACATAGAGGGCATCATAGGCGGTGTCCAGGTAAGGCTTGGGCGGTACCTCGCCGTACTCACTGTCATAGGCGCTGGCGAAGTGCTGGGCGCCCGGCGAGTCGCCGCGGGCCTGGGGCACGGTGCCGATGGCGCCTTCCACGGCCTGGGCACCGAGGTTGCCGACCAGTTCCGGCGACTTCATGCCATCGGTGAACACGAAGTCACGGAAGAAGCCGCCCTCGAGCGCCTGGCGCAGGATGGTCTCGCCGTTCTCCGGGTAGCCGATCAGCACCAGCGCCTGGGTGCCGCCCTTGTCGGCCTGCTGCAGTTCGCCGCGATAGGCGGCCTGGCCCTGCTCGTAGGCCACACTCGCCGCCACGGTGCCACCCTGAGCCTCGAAGGCGTCGGTGAAGGCCTCGGTGAGGCCCTTGCCGTAGTCGTTGTTGATGTAGATGACGCTGACGGTGTCATAGCCCTTGGCGGCGGTGATCTCGGACAGCGCCACGCCCTGAAAGGCATCGGACGGCACGGTACGGAACAGGAAGTCATCGTCGTCGAGGGTGGTGATCACCGGCGAAGTGGAGGCGTTGGAGATCTGCAGCACCTGCTCGGGCTTGGACACGCTCTGAGCCACCGGGATGGTCACGCCGCTGGACAAGGCGCCGAAGATGGCATGCACGCCCTGCACATTGACCAGCTTCTGGGCCGCCGCCACGCCGGGCTGCGGCGAGGTCTGGGTATCACCGGCACTGAGCTCCACGGGCTCCCCCATCACGCCCCCAGCGGCATTGATTTCCTTGACCGCCAGTTGAGCCGCCTGGAGTGATGGCTCGCCATAACTCTGCAGGTCGCCGGTCAGCGGCACCAGTACGCCGATGTTAAGCGACTCGGCGGTGGCCGCCAGGCTGGTCGCCATGGCCAATGCGGAAATGGCCCCGATCAATGGTTTCTTGACGGTCATGGTAGACGTCTCCTCTGCTGACCTTTGATTGTTCATTGTTGACAGTCCATCGGCGGGCGCGACGCTTGATCGGCGAGGCACCACCTGCTCCGCAGCATAAGCGCAGCCCCAACATTAGACAAAACGTCTGTGCCCTATCCTGTCAACGGTGCTCGGGGTCTTGCCCCTGCCTCCTGATCGAGGAGACAGCGGCGAGGCACATGCAACCATTTTGATAGCGTGCTAACATATTTAGCTTACCCGTCGACGCCAGCCTGCTCACCTCTGGGAGAACGCTTGGACCTCAAGGAAATCGCCCTTGGCGGCATCTACATGAGCCCGATGCTGCTCTATGCCCTGCTGGGCTTTCTCGGCGCGCTGCTGATTCGCACCCTGCTGCACCGCCTGGTCGGCTCCCGGGTGTTCTGGTACGAGGCCTGGTTCGACGCCGCCCTGTTCGTGATCGTCACCGCAGCCATCGCTCTTCTGTCCTCTTCTGCTACCGGTACCTCATGATGCGCACCTCTATTCGCATGCTCACCACTCTCGTGGCCGCGGCGCTGGCTCTCGCCGCCGGTATCTGGCTGTGGCAGTACTACCTCTACACGCCCTGGACCCGCGACGGCCGCGTGCGGGCCGATGTCATCACCGTCGCACCGGACGTCTCCGGATGGGTGAGTCGGCTGCCGGTCGAGGATACCCAGTCAGTGAGCGAGGGTGACGTGCTGTTCCAGATCAACCGGCAACGCTATGCCACGGCCGTCGATCAGGCTAAGGCCGTGGTCGCGCAGAAGCAGGCCGAGTGGGAATCCAAACAGCACGAGGAAACCCGCCGCAATCGCCTCAGCCACCAGGCGATCAGCGACGAAACCCGGGATGCGGCCCGCCTCGACACCCGCGGCGCCGAGGCGGCCCTGGCTCAGGCCAAGGCCGAGCTTGAAGGCGCGCAGCTCGACCTCGAGCGCACCACGGTGATCGCGCCGGCCGATGGCCACGTGCTAAACCTGTCGCTCAACGAGGGCAACTACGTCAATACCGGCCATCCGGTGATGGCACTGGTGAAGGCGGACTCCTACTACGTGACCGGCTATTTCGAGGAAACCAAGATGCCGGGTATCGCCATCGGCGATCCCGCGCGCATCACCCTGATGAGCGGCGATACCCGGCTTGAGGGCCATGTCGCCGGCATCGGCCGTGGGATCGCCGACAGCAATACCTCATCCAACGACCAGTTGCTGCCCCAGGTCGAGCCGACCTTCAACTGGGTGCGACTGGCACAGCGCATTCCGGTGCGCATCGAGCTCGACCAGATCCCCGACAACACCCTGCTCAGTGCCGGGATGACGGCGACCGTGCGCATTCACGAACCGTCGACACCATGACGGCCCGGTCGCCGTGGGTCGACGCCTACCTGACGCCGTCCCGATCCGCACTCACCTTTGCCGCCAAGGCCACGCTTGCCATGGTGCTGGCGCTCTACGTGGCGCTGCTGTTCGATCTCGACCGCCCCTACTGGGCGCTGATCTCCGCCGCCTTCCTGCAGATCCGGCCGATGAGCGGCATGGTGATCGAGAAGGGCCTGTGCCAGATCGGCGGTACCCTGATCGGCGCCCTGGCCGGCATCGTCATCATGGCGCTGTTCGCCCAGGCCAGGGTACCGGCGCTGATCACCCTGACGCTCTGGCTGATGCTGTGCGCCTACGCAGGTTCCCTTCTGCGCAACAACTTCTCCTACGGCTGCATCATGGCCGCCGTGACCGCGATGCTGGTGGTGGTGATCGGTCATGGCCAGCCCGGCAGCGTCTTCGATATCGCCGTGGCCAGGCTATCCGAAATCGGCCTGGGGGCGATCTGTGCGACCCTGGTCAACGCCCTGCTCTGGCCCACGCCGGTCAAGGCGCACCTCGCGCGCCAGGCCGACAGCGTCGTCAATCATGCCTTCACCCACGCCGCCCAGCGGCTGGATGCCAGCGACGACACGGGCAAGTTGCAGCAATCGCTGACCCAGAGCCTCGAGCCGCTGATGACGCTCGAGATCGACAGCCAGTCGGCGCGCTACGAAGGGCCCGACGGCACCGGTCGCGTCCGCGCCACCCACCTGCTGACCCGTCGAACGCTGCGCTTCTTTGCCACCCTGGGCGCCCTGCATCAGCTGCTCAAGAACCAGGCCGGCCAGATCGACCCTCCGTTGAGGCGGCTTGCCGGTGAGAGCGCCCAGGCCTTTCGCGATGCCGCGGATGTTCGCGGCGTACCGGCCGCCCGGGAGCATCTGCAGGCGCTTCGCCATCGGGCCCACGCCTGCCCGGAGGCCGATCTCCCACCCTTGCAGCGCCGCCTGCTGCTCGGCCTGCGCGAAGTGCTGGGCAGCGCCATGATCATGCTCGACGCCCGCGAAGCCATCGCGCACCCCGGTCGCAAGCGGCTACGCGCCGGTGCCCTCTCCTGGCACCGCGACCACCTGGCGGCGCTACTCAATGCCGGGCGAACGGGGCTCGTCTTCTCCGGTCTGGCGGTCTTCTGGCTGCTGACGCATTGGTCCAACGGCCAGGTGGCGATGCTCCTGGGCACCCTGTGCTCGACCTTCTTCGCCAGCCGCGACAACCCGGTCACCGTCTGCATGATGTTCTTCAAGGGCATGCTGGCGGCCCTGCCCAGTGCCTTCCTGTTCGGCCACGTGCTGCTGTCACAGGCCAACGGCTTCCCGATGCTGGCCATGCTGTTCTTCACGCCACTGTTTCTGGGCCTGCTGGGCGCCGCCAAGCCGCAGCTGATGGGCTACTGCCTGGCCTTCACCATCTTCAATATCCTGCTGGTCATGCCAGGCAACGGCATGGATTTCTCCTTCGACAGCTTCGTCAACCGCGCGCTGGGCGTGACCGTCGGCTTAAGCGTGGTGGTGATGGCGTTTCGTCTGATTCCAGGCCTCGGCGCCCCCATCAGGCGCCGTCGCCTGGTGCGGGCCATCGGCGCCGACCTGCGCAGCATCGCCACACCTGCGTTGCACGAGGCCGAGGCTGGCTTCAGCGGCCGCATGGCGGATCGCCTGCTGCAACTG